>NZ_FZMS01000016.1 GCF_900198365.1 Helicobacter bilis
CCCCCCCCCCCCATTTGAATTAACGGGTATTCACCGCAAACTAGCAATCATTTGAGTCCAACTCCAAACATAAATTCAATTCAACATAACATAGATATGGGTACTGTAATAAACCCGTATCCACCGCTACTTAACCCAAAAACAATAGACTATAAACATATCGGAGCGGAGATGGCGTGGGAACTAAACTTGCCATTGCCTAGCAACTATAAATTTGTATGGGTTTGCAATGGTGGGAGTGGCAGTGAAGCATTTATGTCATTTTTAGAACATTGCGGGGTGAATTTAGAGCCATTCTGGTATCACGCAAAAGAAAAATACATACTTGATTTTAATATGCTGGTCTCAAAACCAAACCAATATAATATCCTGTGTATTCACAACAGATATATCGAACATACAAAATACATTCATTTAACACAAAAGCGAGACTTTATATATATCGCAGGTGATGTGATAAGTAGGCTAAAATCAGGGCTAAATCATTTAGATAACGATGCAATGGCAGATATAATCACGCATGCAATGAGAAATCCAACACCAAACACACCAAAAGAGAAAATGTTTCCAGACTTAAGATATTGCTACAAAGATTCTCAAGGTTTGCCAAACACAAAGTGCTTAAACACACATATGCTTCATTCATACACTGGATTCTATGACTTTTTCTCTTATGTAAAGCCATATATTAAGAATCTATACATTCTAAGCACCAATGATTTGAATGCAGAAAATGCTTTTAAGACATTTCAAAGATTATATGAAATTTTTTGCTTACCCAAAGCACCAACAGATGAAAAACTCTTTACTCAAAGAGCAAATATGTTTCGTGGTGGGTTATATGTTTTACCAATTTCTCTAAGGATACAACTTATAGATGTTCTGGCCACAATAGAGATTATGCCATATCGATTCTCGTTAAATCTACCTTTTAAGGAGTCTAAAATCAATATTTCTCAAGAGATATTTGCCAAGGAAGTCGTTATAGATTCTATGGAGATAGTATTTATGATAAATAAAGATGAATTTGCAAAATTAATGGAAGATTATGAATCTTATGAAAAAGTAAGGCTTTATATTGCAGAATATATAGATATGCTAGAGGTAAGTGTGGAGCATAATAAAAGTCAGCTTGTGAGTGAAACCGACATTCTATTATACCTGCAAAAAACAGGCCCCCATAGAGAACAACTGCAAGAATTAATGAAAATGGAAGCAGAATATTTTAAGACTTATTGTAGAGACATTTTTTCTTCATGGAAATATTACCAGGAGTTTGAGGAGATATGCATAAAAGAGTAGTAATGGTGTGTTTGTGTATATGAGAATTATGATTGTTAATTTTTGTTGGATAAAATCAGTGTTTTATTTTTATTGCTGTGCGGTTTTATTGTTTGCATAGTTTCGAGGTTGTTGATGAGCTTAAAAAAGTCTAGAAACATAAGGGTTTTGAGACATAGGGGGATTACATTTTTTATATGCCACTATGCCAAAAAACAAATTGGTGCAATCAAAAGAGTCGGTGTAAAACGGTATATGCTGTCTTTTCTAGAGAAAAAAGTTGAAAAAAGACTAAAACGCTATAACAATAAGTTTCAGTTATTGTTGGAGATTTACCCTAAGAAATTTTTAAACAAATCTCAATATAAAACTTTCAAATTGGCATACAAGCATTTTGAAGAAAATTATAGAAATATAATTGTTATTAGTCCATTATTTTTTATGAAAAATCTCAAAAAACATATCGAGTGGCTAGAGTCTGAAATATTTAAAAGTCAATATGGTAGTATTGAGAATCTAGAAAATCTCAGCAAAAGTACAATAGGTGCGACTATGATGTCTCCACAGAAAGATTCTAGAATAGACGAATTTACCCCCCCCCCCCATTGTATTGCTGAATATCACCCTTGTTTGTCGGATCCTAATCTACAGATTACTACCCTATACAATACCCACACACAAAAGAGTATCAACACAGATGGTGATAATGCCATGAGTGTATTGCCACAACGCATACAATTATATCCACCGTTATTGCAACCAGACACCATAGACTACTCTACAATAGACTACAATCTTGCATTAGAATTGCGTTTGCCACCCAAAACACCATACAAATTTGTTTTTATTCGCTATGGTTTATCAGGTGGGGCTGCTATGTCGGACTTTTTGACGCATAGCAGTGTGAGCGAAATGGAATATAAAAAAATTTTTAAACATTATTGCAAACAACAAGATATCTGCCTATATATTAATCATCTATGGCAGAGAGAAGAAAAAGATTTACGACGAGTACTTTATGCTTTAAAAGATAATGATTGGTTTCTTATTCTCGTGCGAGACCCCATATCAAGGATAAAAACTGCAATAAATCATGGTTGGTTTAAGCATGGAAGAAATTATGACCACATTATTGAATTTGATATAAATGATGATTTTTACAAGGTTGTGGATAGCATGGGCTTTTTTAATACAGAGGGAAAACTTGTTAGCAATCACGCCTTTATACACAACGATTCTTTAAAGCATGTTATAGGATTGTGCTCTTTTGCATATTACTCAAATATTGCAGTATTACCAAAAAATGCAAATATAACCTACCTTGACATGCAAGAAATTATGCCAGAAAAGGCATTTGACACTATGACAAAACTCGCCAAAAAGTTTGATTTTTCATTACCCAAAGAGCAAAATAGGGAAGATTATGTAGATATTCGATTTGGTAATTTCTTCTACATACTACCACTTACTTTCGCAATGGAGACACAAAACAGCAAGAAAGTCAAAGTCCACATCAGTGTCCAGCATAATATAAAATCAGATTCAGTCATGATAAATCACATTCTCTTTGACACACCCCACCCATTACTAGACCAAGTCGCTTTTAGTATGAGTGAAGATGATTTAAAAGCCTTGCAAGATGACAAAGAAACATTGGATAAAGTTAAAGCCTATATGCTTAGATTCCTAGATGAACTTAAAAAGCGAACTGACTATATACAACGAAATAAAAAACATGAAAATGATGTGTTGGAAATCTTTAGAGGTGATAGGGATTTACGAAAGAAATTTAAAGCTATGCTAGATAGAGAACTTATCCATGTAAAAGCACATAGACCAGATATTGTTGCTTCGTGGAAATACTACCAAGAGTTTGAGAGAATGTGTGTAGAGGAGGGAGATATGTGAGAATAATTGCTATGAGATGATGAGAGTTTTGTTGCATTAACATATAGACTTTCATCATGGAAGAGTAGATTTTTTGTTTTATTTATGTTTTTTTTTGGAAACTAGATTTTGTTGCTTGTTATGGCTTGTGTAACAAAATATCTTTTTTGGTGCTTAAAACCTGAGAGGTTTGGTCGCAATAAATCAAAACAAGAATGGCTATTAATGTGAAATATAGACATATAAGTAAAGCAAAGAATCTAAACTCATTTTAAGATTCTTAAAATTTTGCATTCAAGCAAAGAAATCTAATAAAAAGGATAGGTATGAAACAAGGTGATTTTACGGAAGTGGCAAAGCACTATCACAATCGTCCCGCATATAGTGTGATGCTTTTAGACAAGCTTATAAAATGTGTAAATGACACTAATAAGCCTTTAGATAAGCTAAGAGTAGTAGAAGTTGGTGCTGGCACGGGCAAACTTACAAAGATTCTAGCTGATGACTTTGGCATGAATATAAGAGCGGTTGAGCCAAATGACTCCATGAGAGAAGAAGGGAAAAGCTACACAAAAGATTCTAATATTTCATGGTGCAAGGGTAGTGGTGAAAACACTGGTATAGAATCTAGTAGTGCTGATTGGGTGATTATGGCGAGTTCATTTCACTGGACTGATCCTAAAAAATCCCTGCCAGAGTTTGCTAGAATCTTAGATGATAATTATTACCATAATGTGGCTAATAACGCTGACAATGGGGGGGGGGGGCAAACCTTATCAAAATTCCTCTACACAAAACAAGGCAGCCTATTTTACAGCAATATGGAATCCGCGTCATATAGCAGAAGGCTCGATATTCCATGAGATTGAAACAGAAATTAAGAATATTGTTCCAGAGCTTACTCGTGTGAGTAGTGGGACACAAAATGTGAAAAAATGGGAAGAAATCCTTGTTTCAACAGGGCATTTCAAGGACTGCTTTTTTATGGAATGCGACTACCTAGAAGTAATGAGTAAAGAAAGGTATTTGGGTGCGTGGCATTCTGTAAATGATATTCAAGCACAAGCAGGACAAAAAAGATGGCAACAAATTCTTAGCATGATTGAATCCAAGATTGCAAATCTAGATGAGATTGCAATACCCTATAAGATTCGTGCGTGGAGTGTGCGTAAGGCATAAGTCGTTTGTTATCCTTATTTGTCTTGCTTTGTGCGTAGATAAGTAAGGATAAAAACGATGGAAAAAATAGTAGAACAAGTATGGGATTATACAAAACATGCGAAATTTTATAGTTATAGACCAAATTATGCACCAAAAAGCATTGATATGCTCACTTCTTTAGCAAAAGAGGGTAGGGCAAAGGCGAAAGTAGCAGATATTGGTGCGGGTAGTGGTAATTTGAGTATTATGCTTTTGGAGAGAGGCTTAGAGGTTGTGGCGGTTGAGCCAAATGATGCAATGCGTGAGATTGGGATAGAGAGAACGCAGGGTAAAAATATCACTTGGGTTAGGGCAACAGGTATAGATTCTACTTTACAAAGTGGCGAGTTTGATTATGTAACCTTTGGGAGTAGCTTTAATGTGATGGATAGAAATTTTGCCATGCAAGAAGCACATAGACTTTTAAAGCCAAATTGCTATTTTTCATGTATGTGGAATCATAGGGATTTGGCTGATCCTATACAAGAGAAGGCAGAAAGCGTGATTGTGAAATTTGTGCCAAACTATGATAGAGGTGTGAGACGACAGGACCAAAGAGAGATTATAGAATCTAGAAAAGATTTATTTGACAATATTATCTATCTAGAGGAAGATTTCTACTTTCATCAAAGCATAGATAACTATATCAACGCATGGAAAAGTGTGAAAAATCCTTATTGGGATTTAGAGACAAGCGAGGGCAATGCTTTGTTTGAGAATATCAGCAATGCCATGCGTGAAGCCCTGCCAAGTGAGTTTAGCATAAAATATACGACAAGGTGCTGGAGTGCTAGAAAAGTGTAGGCTTAAAGAATTAATGTAAGGAATAATATGCAAAAATTAGAGTTTCAAAGTAAGGCAAAGAATCTTTATATGCTACAAAACAGGCTAAAGAATGCAGAGATTTTACCGCTTTTAATACTCACAAAAGAGGCAGTAAAGACGAATTTAGAAGAAGCCCTAAATCTGATAGAATCTTTTTGCAAGAGTGAGGGCATACAAAGACTTATTATCCGCAGTTCTTCACTAAGCGAAGATTCTAAACATACTTCAAATGCTGGAGCATTCCTTAGTATCGCAGATATTGTAGCACATGATAAGAAAGCTATTATTGAAGCATTGCGAAAAGTAGCAGATTCTATGCCAAATAGTAACGATGAGATTCTAATCCAGCCATATTTGCAACACATTAGTTTATGTGGCGTTGGCTTTAGTGTAGATAAAGACAATTTTAGTCCATATTATTGTATAGAATGCGATAGTAGCGGCTCAAGCAGCAGCATTACTGATGGAAGCAGTAAGGAGAAAATAAGCTATTTTCAGTATAGAGATATGCCTGATTTTACCCAAGATGGCATGTCTTTAGATACAAATACTTGGGGTTTAGAATCTAAATCTTGTCATGTTGAGTGCAGCGAAACATCTAATATAAAATCTCATCAAAGCTTAAATGATAAAATAGATTCAAATAAGGATATTTCGCCTTTTTCAAAGACTCAATATGACAAGAATCTGGATTCTATAAATTTTGCACCCTTACACCCTGCACCCACCCAAGCGGCTGGGAATATAGAATCTACACCAACAGAGCACACAAACAAAACCACAAATTCTAGCAGTTGTTCTATGGCTTTGGCTGAATTAGAGGGTAGGAGTTATCTAAGCGATAATGACTATCCCTCCGATTCAGCCAATCGTTCAAATTGTATAGACAAGGGCGAATTTTTACGGAATCTAGATTCTAAAAATTACGCCCTAAACCCCGCAGCCCACCCAAATTTAGCGCAGAATCTAGAATCTAACAACAAAAGATTCAAACAAATCATCTCTCTTATGCAAGAGCTAGAATCTCTTTTGCAATATAACTTCATTGATATTGAGTTTGCTTTTGCAAAACCTTTTTCACAAGATATAAAAGAGACTTCTAATCGACTTGATTTAAAGCAAGATAGCATAAAGCAAAAAGATTCTATGCAAGAATGCACCAAAGATTCTAAAAATAAATTAAATGGTAATGAAACACTCTATCTCTTGCAAGTGCGACCTTTAGTAAAATCAAATATCAATCTCTTTAACGCATTGCCACAAGATGCCCTAACAAGACTTCAAAAAAGGTTTACAAGTTTCCTTAAAAAGACACCAAATGTGCTGGGCGATAGGGCTATTTTTGGTGTTATGCCTGATTGGAATCCAGCAGAAATCATTGGATTGCGTCCTAAGCGATTAGCCCTAAGCCTTTATAAAGAGATTGTAACAGATAATATTTGGGCATATCAAAGGGATAATTATGGCTATAA
Source organism: Helicobacter bilis (assembly GCF_900198365.1). Classification (GTDB taxonomy): domain Bacteria; phylum Campylobacterota; class Campylobacteria; order Campylobacterales; family Helicobacteraceae; genus Helicobacter_A; species Helicobacter_A bilis_B. The sequence continues at coordinate 6,666 of NZ_FZMS01000016.1, forward strand.
AGCCTTGCATTCACACCCGCTTATGCACTCTTTTTTGGGTATCCCCTATATTGATGTAAGGGCGTCTTTTAACTCATTTATACCAAAAGATTTAGATTCTAAAATTGCTTCAAAACTTGCCAATTACTACTTGCAAAGGCTAGATTCTAATCCACAATTCCATGATAAAGTGGAGTTTGAAATAGTCTTTTCATGTTATGATTTTAATACGCCAAATAGCCTTACAACACTTCTTAATCATGGCTTTAATAGCAATGAGATAAAAAGACTAGAGTTTGCTTTATTAGAGCTTACAAATCAAATTATTAACACAAAAAATGGCTATTACACAAAAGATTTAGAAAAAGTAGCAAAATTGCAAGATTCCTTTACTAAGATTAAAAACTCTGATTATTCCTTAATCGATAAAATCTATTGGAGTTTGCAGGAATGCAAAAGGCTTGGGACGCTGCCGTTTGCAGGTATTGCTAGGGCTGGTTTTGTAGCGGTTTTAATGCTAAATTCTTTAGTTAGCATTGGCTTTTTAAGCGAAGATGAAAAGAATGCTTTTTTACATACACTAAATACGATAAGTAAGCAACTAGCAGAAAGCAGTATGAATCTAAATGCAGAAAACAAAGCCGCATTTTTAGAGAAATTTGGACATTTGCGCGCAGGTAGTTATGATATTTTAAGTCCGCGTTATGATGAAGATTTTGAGCGATATTTTAACCTCGATAAATTGCATGAGATGCAACAACACACGCTATTTTCTCTAAGCAAAGATAGGCTAGAGAAGCTAGATAGAATCTTAAAAGAGCATGGATTAAAGATAGATTCTACTGAATTTTTCCATTTTCTAAAAATTGCGATTGAGGGAAGGGAGTATGCGAAGTTTGAGTTCAGTAAGCTTTTATCTTATACACTTGTTTTAATCGGCGAATTAGGGGAGCATTATGGCATTTCAAAAGAGGATATGGCACATCTTGATATACATGATATTTTATCACTTTATGCTAGTTTGTATTCAAAAAGCCCAAAGCAAAAGCTTTTAGATTCTATCTCTCGTCATAAGGAGGAATATAATCTTACACTAGCGATTAAATTGCCACCTTTAATCACTACAAAAGAGCAAATTTTTGCCTTTCAGACACAACAGGTCATGCCAAACTTTATTACGCAAAAGTCAATTACTGCATTAAAGGCTTTACATACAGATTCTAACTTAGAGGGTAAAATCGTTTTGATTTATGCCGCAGATCCGGGCTTTGACTATCTTTTTACAAAAAATATTGCTGGATTTATCACTTGCTATGGTGGGGCAAACTCGCACATGGCAATAAGGGCTTCAGAGCAAAACATGCCAGCAGTCATTGGCGTAGGCGAAGAGCAGTATCAAAAGTATTGCAAAGCTGAAAGGATAATGATTGATTGTCAAAGCGAACAGATTATTTGTTTATAAAACCATGCCATAAATTAAGGTAAAGCATGAAAAAAAGATATATAGCGATTTCACAGCGACTCTATAGCATGAAAGAATATAATGAAATAAGAGAATCTTTAGCAATAGATTGGGGGCAGTTTTTTGCGATACACTTGCATGATTTTCTTATGTTGCCTTTAAGTTATAAGCAAGATATTGCCCCTTATTTGCCTGATATTGCGGGGGTTATACTTAGTGGTGGGAATGATTTAAGCGTTTGTAATGAGACACCTTTGAATAAAGAAAGAGATATTTTTGAGACAAATCTTATAGATTTATGTATAAAAGATTCTATCCCTTTGCTTGGGGTCTGTCGTGGGGCACAAATGATCGCTTATTATTTTAACTCACAGATTACCCCTTGTAAAAATCATGTAGGGTTGCATGAAGTTGTGCAGGATTTAGAAACTACACAAAGATTTATAACAAACTCATTTCATAATTACGCCATTACACAGCTAGGCAAAGATCTTAGATCTTTAGCGATAAGCAGCGATACAAAAGATTACAGCATTGAATCTTTTAAGCATAAATCTCACAATATTTTTGGGATTATGTGGCATATAGAAAGAGAGAGGGGCATGGAAAATAGCGAAGTTTTTCAAAAGTGGAAAAATGCACTTTATACAAACTCTAATAATAAGGATACAAAATGAAAGCAATCATTCTAGCAGCAGGATTTGGACAAAGGCTAATGCCCCTTACACAAGATGTGCCAAAATGTATGGTGTGCTACAAGGATAGACGCATTATTGATTATGCTTTAAATGCAATGTTTGAGGCGGGTATAAAAGAAGTTTGCATTGTTGGTGGATATAAGTTTGATGTATTGCAAAAATATATAGAATCTAAAAGTTTAACAAATATAAGATTCTATAAAAATGAAAACTACGCAAACACAAATATGGTTACAACGCTCTTTTGTGCGAAGGAATTTTTACTTGAATGTGTAGAGAAAAGGCAGGATTTACTCGTATCTTACGCAGATATTGTGTATTTTAGCGATATTGTAAAAAAGCTTATGATATGTGATTATGATTTAGGTATCGTTGTAGATAAAGCATGGCGTAAGCTTTGGAGTTTAAGATTTGAAAATCCATTAAGTGATGCAGAGACTTTGAGGCTTTGTGGTGAAAAAATCATTGAATTAGGCAAAAAGCCAAAGGATTATAGCCAGATACAAGGGCAATACATTGGACTTTTTAGAATCTCGCATAGTTTTCTAGCAAAAGTTATAGAGTGTTATGAGAATCTTGATAGAAACGCAGAATATGATTCTAAAGATTTTAACAACATGTATATGACAAGCTTTTTGCAATTACTCATTGATACCTATCATAATGCTTATATGGTAGAGACTTTTGGGAATTGGTGTGAGATTGATTTTAAAAGCGATTTAGATATTGATTTTATAAGGGGTTAGCATGACAAAAAGCGGACTAATATTTATTACTGGACTTAGTGGCAGCGGGAAAAGCACATTAGCAAAGGCGCTTATACAAAAAATCGATGAAGTGTATAATACAAAGGCGATTTTTCTTGATGGTGATGTTTTGCGTGAATGTGTAGGCAATACAGATTATAGTAAAGATGGCAGGGAAAAGATGTCAATGTATTATGTCCGCACAGCAAAAATGCTAGTAGAACAAGGCTTTATCGTGGTGTTAGCTACAATATCTATGTTTGAATCTATAAGGAAGTTTAATAGAGAGAATTTTACTAACTATCTTGAAGTATATCTCAATGTTAATGTAGATATTTTGCGGTTAAGAGATAGTAAGGGCTATTATAAAGATGGTGTCGATAATATGGCGTTTATGCAAGGCTTAGTTGCCCCAACACAAAGTGATTTAGTCTTTTATGATAATTTTGATAGCAAAAAAGCAATAGATGAGATTCTAGAAAAGACACAAGGGTTTTGAGTGTAAAATTTTTGGGTAGATCGTTTGTGAGTTATTAAGTATATGTAAGCAATCTTACATTGATTTCTTGTGCAATATGAGACTAATCTACAAATTCAAGCCACCTCTCTTTATCAGATGTAAGAAAAAGATTATTCAACAGAAAATATTAAACTTTAGATTTTAAGAATATGATGATCCAATATGCTAAACACTTACCATTTCAACAAATTAAGGGCAGATATCATCTTTTACACAAATTACACTATAAAATCGTATTTAGAATGTAGAATAACGAAATAAGAAATCAATAGGATAATCCCATGTCAAACGATTTAGATTTATCAAGTTATGATTTTACATTACCAAATGATTTGATTGCAACAGAGCCTATCAAACCAAAAGAAAATGCTAAGCTTTTAATCTATCATAATGGCAAGATAACACATACGACATTTTATGAATTATTTAACTATATCCCAAAAGATTATCTCATTGTGCTAAATGATACAAGGGTTATAAATGCAAGACTTTTTGCAAATAAACTCTCCTTAGAATCTCTTCACAACGCACATGGTAAAACACAGATTCTAAGCGATCTCATACTCCCAACAAAAAGAGAAATATTCTATCATAAGCACATTTCTAATAATCTTCATTTAGTTCAAATAAAAGGTAAGGCAAAATCGCATGATATATTTACATTACAATACAATAACACAAATATATTTATACAAGTAGTAGATATAAAAGATGATGGATATAAAATAGTCTCATTTTTTACACTCAAAGATATTTTGGCATTAAAACAAAACTCACCACAAGATCACGCAAAAGAGCTATCACAAGAAAAAGTCTTTTCTATACTACAAACATGTGGCAATATCCCCTTGCCACCCTATATGAAACGAGAAGGCACAGAAAAAGATTCTAAAGATTATCAAAGTATTTTTGCTAAAAGTGAAGGTTCAGTAGCAGCACCCACTGCAAGTCTGCATTTTTCAGAATCTATGTTTGAGATTTTAAAAGAGAATTACAATCATGCGTTTGTAACTCTGCATGTTGGGGCAGGCACTTTTAAACCTGTAACTTGTGAGAATATATTAAATCATAAAATACACACAGAAACCTGCATAATCGCAAAAAAAGAAGCACAAAAGATTCTAGAATCTAAAAAGATTCTATGTGTTGGCACGACTGCTATGCGTAGTGTAGAATGGCTTATAAGAGAGAATGTAGCACAAATAAAAAGTGATATTATAGGCGAGAATGCGATCTTTCTAAATCCATTTAATCCACCTAAAAAAGTAAATGCCTTGCTTACAAATTTTCATTTACCAAAATCAAGTCTATTAATGCTTGTAAGTAGCATTATCGGCAGAAAAGAAACGCTTAGAATCTATGAAGAAGCAATAGCAAATAAATACAGATTCTATTCCTATGGTGATGGTATGCTTATTATTTAATTGTGTATAATATTTGCTTATTAGAATTTTAAGATATTTACAAAGGTTAGAATATGGCTTTTATGCGGGGCAAAGAGCTTACAAAATGGCGTATTTTTATACTCAAAAGATATATAAAGTTTAAGATATTTTTACATAATATAGACTATATTCTTGTGTTTTTTATTGCCCTTTTATTGTTTAGCTTTGCTTCATTACTACTTTTTAAGCAAAAAGGCGTTCAATATGATTATGCAGAAGAGATTCCAAAGCTTGAGATGTTTGACTTTACCCTGCATCGCTTTAATGCAGAGCATGTCGATATGATTGTAAAAGCAAGTAAGGGTATGCAATATAAAGATAAAGAAGTGTATATTGGCTTTTTTGGCAGTCGCTTTAATGATGATTTAAGCACAGAGACACTAGAGGGACAGGAAGTCTGGCATAAAGGTGATGAATATGACTTTGTAAATGGAATCAATTATACAAAAAGTCCGGACAGAAAGTTTTTTTCAGAAAAAGGTGTATATAATACGCTAACAGAAGTATTCATAGGAAAAGGGAAATTTTTCATAGAAGATACAGACATGACAACAAATGGAGAAAATATATTCTATGATAAAGAAACAGATATTATCAAAGCAAAAAATATTAAAACAACACTTATAAGATAAAGGATAGAAATGAAAAGATACTATATGATTCTATGTATTTTTGCGTTAAATCTTATGTATGCAGCAAAACCCGATGTGATTGACATTGTGGCACAGAACTTTCAAAGCGTTGGGAATGTAACGACTATTACAGGTAATGTAGATATTAAAAAAGGGAGTGATAGACTCTTTGCTGATAAAGTCATAGTCTATACGGATAAGGCAAGAAAGCCTTTAAAATATGAAGCCATAGGCAATGTAAGATTTAGCATTATCACAACAGATAAAAGAGAGTTAAAAGGTAAATCAAATAGACTTATATATCAAGTAAAGCAGAATGAATACAGGCTATATGATAATGCCTTTGTAGAAGAGATAGGTAAGCCAAATGTATTAAAAGGCGATGAGATAGTGCTATCTGGTAGTGGGGAGTATGCCAATATTGTAGGCAAAAAGAAAGCTCCAGCAAGAGTTACCTTTACGCTTGATAAAGATGATGAATAAATTTAGTAAGTGGAGATATTATGCTAAAGACTTTTCGCTCTAAAGTGCTTTTTACTCTTTTTATTTTTATTGTATGTGGGTTTGGTGGGCTTTATTTAACCATTGCAAATGGTTTTAACAAAATGGCAGCAAAAGAAGGAAAAGAAATCGCACAGATGATTGGAGATTCTGTATTTCAAACTATACGCATGGGTATGAATATCGGTGTGCGAGAAGTCATGGACGCAGGTATTGAAGAAGCAAGTAAGATTGAAGGTATAGAATCTATCTCAATATATCGGGCAAAAAGCATTGATGAAATATGGGGAGAAAGAGATTCTAAAAGCATTCCTGCTGATATAGAAAAGATATTTAGCACAAAGGAGCAATATCTTGATAGTGGCACACATAAAGGTAGCTTTACTCTTAAAAAGCCCCTTATTGCCAATGAAAGCTGCCTTGAGTGTCATGCAAATGTAAAACAAGGCGATGTGCTTGGCGTCTTAGATCTTAATATATCTTTAGGTAGTATGTATGACCAAATTGATGAAACACAGACTTACTTGCTTATCACAATGGTTGGTGCTGGAGTTTTTGCTCTTGTTGGATTATATGTCTTTTTTGAGAGAGAGTTGGTAAAACCACTTAATAATCTAAGAGATATGGCAAAGGATCTAACAGAAGGTGGGAGTGGTGATTTGACAAAACGAATCGCCATTAAAAGTCAAGATGAGGTAGGCATTACCTCAACCTATGTAAATCGCTTTATAGAAACGATACAAAATACTATATCCCTAAGCAAAGGTGTGAGTGAAGAGAATACTACAACATGCCTCATGCTTTCAGAAATCGCTGAAACTTTGTCAAAAAATGCAGATAAGCAATTTGTGCTTGTAGATAAAGTCAATATCCTTACACATGAAGTAGGCAAACAGCTAGACATTGTAGAACAAACCACAAGTCATACAATACATGATATTGATGATACAGAAGCGACTTTAGTAGAATTTACTACAAAACTTCAAGATTCTATCAATCTTATTACAGAGCTAGCTAGAAATCAAGAAAGCGTAGTAGCTCATGTCGATGACTTAACCACACATGCAAATCACATTAGAGAAGTTATATCTATCATTAATGATATTTCTGATCAAACAAATGTATTAGCATTGAATGCCGCGATTGAAGCAGCAAGAGCTGGAGAGCATGGCAGAAGCTTTGCAGTCGTAGCAGATGAGGTGAAACAACTTGCTGAACGCACGAGAAAATCACTCGGTGAGATCAGCAGTAATGTAAATCTTGTAACCCAAAGTATAAGTGATATGCAACACACAATCATTGCAGTAGCAGATTCTATGCGAACTATCACAGATACAACAGAGCCTTTAATCATACATGCAAACGATACAAAAGATAAGCTAAAAATCACAAAAGACAATTCACTAAAGCTAAAAGAGATAAATAATGCCATCGTGCAAAGCACAAGCGATCTAAATACCATGATGAATGATATGATGTCGCATAGTGAAAGCACGCAAGCAGTAGGGCATAGTATCCATGATGTCGTAAATGAAATGACACAAAAAGCACAATTGCTAGAAGATTCTATCTCAAAGTTTAAGACCTAAAAGTTAAGAGAATAACACATGATATTGCAAATACTCTATATTATAGCAATCGTTTCGGAATCTATCACAGGGGCATTAGCAGCTGGTAGGTATAAAATGGATCTCTTTGGCGTTTTGCTTATATCCTTAGTAACGGCTATTGGCGGTGGGACGATATGCGATATTTTACTCAATATGCACCCTATGACTTGGGTAAAACACCCTGAATATGTCATCATGCTATGCTTTTTTAGCATGCTTACAACTCGTATCCCATACTTTTTTGCAAACCTTAGCCGCCTTTTCTTATTGCTTGATGCAGTGGGCTTAATCGCCTTTAGCATTATCGGCGTAGATAAGGCAGCAGAGCATGGCTTTGGCTTTGTGATTTGCGTTATCGCTGGAGTTGTAACGGGCATTTCTGGTGGAATCTTACGCGATATTTTGTGTAATAAAATACCACTTGTCTTTCAAAAAGAACTTTATGCAAGCGTGTCTATTGTCGCTTGTATGCTGTATTATTGCCTTTATTTTTACACACCTATTCCTAATGATATTGCCGTTATTATTACGCTAACTTTTGGTTTTTCATTTCGTGTGATTGCTTTGCATTATGAGCTTAGCTTGCCAGTCTTTTCCTTTGATGAGACAAAATTACCACATGATAAGCAAAAAGATACAAGACAATCTTATAAAAAAGATTCTCTAGATTCTAAAGATTTTACAGAATCTAAGAATATAAAAGATTCTAAAAAAGAGTAGATAGAATTTCATTTAACTAGGCAAAGAAGCTAAAGTCTAGATTCTATAAAACTATTTTAAAATAACACTAAAATACAGAATCTATAATGAATCAATTATATTTATTCTACTTTTACGATAAATGTCCTAAAAAAAACTTGATTTTTGTTTTTTTTTTTTTGTAGAATCAGCACAGATTCTATGTAAGAATCATATTTCAAATTGAAAGGCAGCAGATGAAATCTCTTGGACTGATTAAAAAGGCTTTAGTTGGTAGTATAGCTACATTATGTATAGCAAGTATTGCGTATGGTGAAGAGCTAAAAGTATGTGAGATTAAACAGGATAAAATGAGTGGGTGTATAGAGATGATTGAGGGTGAAGAATCCTATACAAACACTCCCTATAAAAACGGAAAGATACATGGCGTTGTTGAAGATTCCATGCTATATTGTGAGGGTGCATGGATGGGAGAGTCAAAGGTGCCTTATGTCAATGGTAAAAAAGAGGGTGAAGCACAACTTTTTGTAAATACAAAACTAGTTGCTACGATAAAATACACTAATGACAAGTTTGTTGCAGGTAAATGCACAAACGGCAAGGCTTTATCAAGGAATGATGCGTCCGCTATAAGCAGCCCCAATGCATGTTCTGGTGGTTATGTGTGTCCAGCAGAGTAAGTTCCATACGCTAATCACTTTCTAACCCCCTCATTCGCTAGAAACTTGCTTCTTGTTGTTGTTTGGGGATCTGTAGGTGAAAATCTTTTCGGACTCCATGCTAAATGTTTGGCTATGGGCTCAAAATGTTGAAGATTAAGATTCTAAAACACAATGATAAATGCGGTTATTAAAGCCAAAAACATCATAAGCCATGCTGTGAAACACAAAACCAAACTTCTCATAAAAACCACATAAATCACTGCAAAGATATAGATTGCTAAAACCTGCATTTTTGCAATCTCTTTTTACCTTCTCAATAAGTATACTTGCAATACCATTGTTGCGATAGGATTCTTCCACATATAATGCCACTAAAAACGGATAAAGATTCGCACATGAGACAAAATCTTGCAATGCTATACCAACACAACCAACAATCTTTATGTCTTTATCTATTGCAAAAAGAAAATGTGGGATAAAATCGCTTGTTTTAACACAACATTGCAAAACTTCTTTATAAAAGTTTTCTGTTTTCTCATCTGCCCATGCTTTTAGCAGAAAAATTTGTGCTTTCTCTAGCAAACTTGGATTATCTTTTAGGGAGCAAATAGATATTTCTTGCATACACTCGCCTTTATTTACTATCAAGATTCAATAATATCCCTATAAATATCACCATTTCTGTGTGATTTTGCAAAAGCTACAAAATGATTATTACGGATATTTTCCTTATTATAACACAGGGGCTTTTTTGTCTGTAAATCAAGCGTAATTCCACCTGATTCTAGTAAAATAATCTCACTTGCGGCGGTATCCCATTCACTCGTGCCATTCATACGCGGATAAATATCAGCAATACCACTTGCTAACGCACAGATCTTAAGCGATGAGCCTCTCTTTAACACGAGGGCATTATATCTTTGTAGGAACTCTTCTGTCGCCTTTGTGCTATGATGGATAGAGTCACAAGCAATCAGTCTTTTTTGATTAGCTAGGGGTATAGAATCTATTTTCTCAAAACTCTCTGCACTTTTAGAAGCATGGCTAGATTCTATATACTCATCAATATTTTTTAGAATCTCTTGTTTAATATGAGAATCTACGCCACTTAAAAACTCTAAATTATCTCCATAAATCTTTTTTACATGCTCTTTTGCAAGTAGAATCTTATGCGTTTTAAGCCATTCAATACGAGATTTTTTCTCAAGATTCATATAAACAAAGTTTTTAAAATCATAAATATTATATGAAAAGCTACCAAAGCGTTTTAAGCCAATATATGCTTCATAAAGGCAAGGGGCATATACGACACCAAGTGCGACTTCATTTTTATGCAATAAAGCAATATTTATTGTAAAGTTGCCATTGCCGCTTATAAAATCCTTTGTGCCATCAAGCGGGTCAATAAGCCAAAAATACTCTAAATCTTTTCTTTCATTATGCTCTAAAACCGCTTCTTCAGAACATACCTTATATGGGCTTATTGCTTGTAAATGCTGTGTAATATAGGCATTAGATTCTAAATCTGCTTGTGTTAAAGGGCTTTTATCTGCCTTTTGTATATGCGTAGTATCACCATGGAATTTCATAATGATTTTTCCCGCCTCAATAGCTATGCAAAGGGTTTTATAGATTAGATTTTCAAAACTCTCTACTTGCATATTAAATTCCTAAATATTAAATGAGTTTATTCTGCATTCTCTTCTTTATTTTCTACAATCTCTAACTCAGTCTTGCCATAGCTACAACTTAGAATCCTAACAGATAAAGCTTGACCGATTTGCAACTCTTCTTGCATGGAAATAGCCCTTAAGATTCCATTGCCACCTTGTGCTAAATCCACTAGAAAGCCAGATTCTACTTGCTTACTCACTACGCCATCAACGCATTCTCCAACTTTATAGGGCAACTCCTTTTTCTCTTTCTTGCGTAAAAGCTCAAATATATAGTTTTTTGCATTCTGCATAGAATCTTTATTATTTGCACTAATATGCACGACACTTTCATCTTTATCGATATTGATACTAACTTGAAAGCGAGAGATAATATCGCGTATAGTCCGCCCACCTTGCCCGATTATCTCCCCAATGCTTGTGTGTGGCACACAAAAGCTCTCTTTTTGCGGGAGTAACTCATAGTTTGGCTTAATCTCTACATTCCGCATAAGTGAGAGAATATGTAGTATCCCTTCCCTTGCTTGGTCTAGGCTTTGATTAAGAATAGATTCACTAAGCCCATGTATCTTAATATCAAGCTGTAAAGCACTAAAGCCTTTTTCATTCCCTGCAATCTTAAAATCCATATCACCATCAAAGTCTTCTAGCCCCATAATATCGCTTAATATCGCAAATCTCTCTTCGCTCTCATAAATTAACCCCATTGCGATACCTGCTACCATATTGTGCATTTTTATATCCGCACCAAGCAAAGCAAGGCTAGCCCCGCATACACTCGCCATAGAGCTTGAGCCATTTGACTGCAGTATCTCTGATACAAGACGGATAGTATGCGGCGTATTTGCTACATTAGATTCTATTGCCTTTAATGCAAGATTGCCATGTCCTAACTCTCGCCTTGAACTTGCCCCAATAGGATAGGCTTCGCCGACACTAAATGGGGGGAAGTTATAATGGAATATAATCTTACTTTTACCTTGAGTTAGAATGCCTTCTTGTATTTGTGCGTCATTTTGACTACCTAGAGTGCAAGTAACAAGGGCTTGTGTCTGCCCCCGTGTGAAACAAGCACTGCCATGAGTTTTAGGCAAAAGGTTAGATTCTATGCTAATCTCTCGTATCTCTCTCAAAGTCCTACCATCAGCCCTTTTGCCCTCGTTTAGAATCGAGCTTCGCATAATCTCTTTTTTGATAGCAAATACATGCTTTGCTACATTTTCACGCTCAAGATTATGTGCTTGTGAAATCTCTTGAATAAGGGCTATAAGCTGTGTGTGCCGCTCTGTCTTTGACATGCTGCATAGACACTCTTTTATAGAATCTGTATATTCTTTTTCTAAACTTTCTTTCAAGGCTAAATCTAGCTTATTGCTACCCTCATATTCTCTTTTTTCTAAAACAAAAGGCTCAAAATGCTTCATATACAGCATTGACATAGCTTCTATATATTTTTTTGCTAGACTTATCGCTTCTAGTAAGTCATCTTTGCTAATTTCATTTGCATTCTCTATTATAGAATCTCTATTTTGTGTAGTAGTCTTTAAGCTTTGCATTTCTATCATGCTAACATTATTATTTATGCCGCTTACAAATAAATCTAGTTTAGATTCTAGTAATTCATTTAAATCATCACAAAGACTAAACTCATCATCACGCCACATAACCCTTATGCCATTTAGAATCCCTTTTTGTGTTAGCGGAATGCTTGAGAGATACAAACAAATACTTGCTAGATTCATAGCTTTTTGGCATATATCTATTTTTCCATCATAGCTCATTACAAGTATTGTGATTTGCACGGGATAGGGATAGTCTTTTGGGAAAAGTGGGCGAAGACTTCTATCGATTAAACGCGAGATTAGAATCTCATTATCACTTGGTTTGCCCTCTTTTTTAAGGAAGCCTTGCGGAATTTTACCGATAGCATACATTTTCTCAACATATTGGACGCTAAGGGGTAAGAAATCTTCACTACTTGGATTCTCATAATCTACACAAACACTGCATAACAATACGCTACCACCAACCTTTAGCATAACCGATCTATCCGCAAGTGTCGCATATTTATCAAGTATATATGTCTCTGTTTGGGTGTTAGTAATCTCAATGATCTTCATAGCTATCCTTGTAAAAAATAAATATGGCAAAAATAAGATAATTGTAACAAATATTTGTGTAGATAGGATGTCTAGCTTTTTTTGAATTGAGTTTAAAAGGAATTTTCATATATTTACATGAATTGTAAAATTGTAACGCTTGATTTTAGTATTGATTATCAAATATAATATTTCAAGCTCATCTATTAGAATTTAGCCCATTCAAACTATTCTTAATGTAATTTATTACGCCAATTATGAATAAAATAAAACAAGAAAAACATCACACATAAAAACATGTTGTAAAATCTTGCATATTTCATAAACGAGAATATAAAAAAGGGAATAAAATGAGGCATTAAAAAACCACTCTAACTTCACACTCAAGCTAGAATGATATTGTCTTAATTATTTCAATGTGTATTGAGAAAAACAGGGGAAGAGGTTATGAGAAATATTATTTAACCCCATTATGCTTATCAAGCAAGTGCGTGATAACTCTATCTTCGATGATTGCCATTTTTACTGCTGGTAGAAGGTTGTTTTTGCGATAATGCTCAATCACATCTTGTGGGTTTTGTCCGCTCATCATAGATTCATAATAAAGCGTTTGAAATACTTCATTATCATCTACGCTGATTTTCTCTTGTTTTGCGAGTTTATCCACGACAAAAGTAACTTTTACACTCATCTCAGCCTTTGGTCTTTGTGCTTCTCTTAGCTCTTTTACCCTATCTTCATTGCCCCTTAAAGCTTCTATTTCTTCTTGCTTCATGCTAGATATTTCATTATTAAGCAATACATTCATTTCTTGCTCTAAAATATTTTCTGGCAAATCAAATGTAAATTTCTTTGCGATATTTTCTAGGGCTTCTTCTTTTAGCTTTTCATTATAAAGCTTCATTTTAGATTCTCTCTCTAAATCTTTTTTGATTTGATCTTTTAGTGTTGCAAGAGTATTCTCTTCTTTATCGCCTAGAATAGCCTTTGCAAAGGCATCATCAATAGTTACTTCATCTTTTTGTTTGATAGCATGTAATTTTACCTTAAATTGCACGGCTTTTCCTGCAAGGTTTGGGGCTTGATAATCCTCTGGGAAAGTTACATCAATCATCTTTTCTTCACCCACACTCATGCCGATTAAGGCATCTTCAAAACCGGGGATAAATTGATTAGAACCAATTGTTAAATCAAACTTTTCTGCCTTACCACCATCAAATGCCTTGCCATCTAAAAACCCTTCAAAATCAATATGTGCTATATGTCCGCTTTTTAGCTTTTTAGCTTTTGATGGCGCGACCGGAGCGCGATTTTTTGCGAGTTGCTCTAATCGCTCATCTACTTGCTTATCAGTGATTTTTTCAGGTTTAAACTTTGGCATACAAGAGATTGCATCATCAACGCTAAATGTCGGTGTAATGCCAATTTTAAGCTCAATATCAATACCGCTTTCACTTTCTTCAAACTTTGAGATAAGTGGTTGCCCTATCACATCTTTTTCGGTGATATTTAATGCCTTAATAGCATTCGCAAAAAACTCATTAATGCTTTGCTGACGAGATTCTTCAAGCAGACTATCTTTGTAGCGAGTTTTTATAACACTCACTGGCACTTTACCTTTTCTAAAGCCATCTAGCTTCATAGTTTTTGCATACTTACTTGCAAGTGTTTCAATGTGCTTATTAATCGTCTCAATAGCGATTTTTCCACTTGCTTTTGCATTTGCTTCGTTAATTCTTTCTGTATTCATAACTATCCTTAAGGGTTTTTAAGTATAATTTCGTATTGTAACCAAATTTTTATTGTTTGTAAATCTTTTAAGGAGCAAAAATGTCTAAAACACATGATAACAACGCAAAACAACAAACTATTAAAATTGCTTCTATTGAGAATCTAAAACAAAAACTAAGCCTTACAACGAATCTTTCGCCAAATTTTGGCGAGATTATCTCTGTGGAGACAAATATCATAAAGGCAGTCGGTTTATCACCAAGTGTGGGCGATGTCGTATGGCTTATCCGCGGTAATGATACACGCACAGAGGGCATTGTAATCGCTACACATAAAGAAGTATTTAGCATTAGTCCCTTTAGTTTTACAGAGGGCTTTAAGAGTGGTGATAGAGTGATGATCGCAAAAGAGGGTTTAAATATCCCTGTGGGCGATGAGCTTTTAGGGCGAGTGATAAATCCTTTAGGTGTGCCACTTGATAGTCTTGGGGCGTTATATGCGAGTGCTTGCACCCCTATCATTAACGCACCTATTTCTGCGTTAAAACGGGGGCTTATAGATGAAGTCTTTAGTGTGGGAGTAAAAAGCATAGATTCTTTGCTTACTTGCGGTAAAGGACAGAAAATGGGAATCTTTGCTGGGTCTGGTGTGGGTAAATCAACACTTATGGGTATGATTGTAAAAGGGAGTGCCGCACAAATAAAGGTTGTAGCACTAATCGGGGAGCGGGGCAGAGAAGTGCCTGAATTTATCGAGAAAAACTTAGGTGGGAATCTTGAAAATACCGTGCTTGTCGTGGCAACGAGTGATGACTCACCACTTATGCGAAAATATGGGGCATTCTCGGCTATGGCAATAGCGGAGTTTTTTAAGGATAAAGGGCATGATGTGCTATTTATCATGGATTCTGTAACGCGTTTTGCAATGGCTCAAAGAGAGATAGGACTAGCCTTAGGAGAGCCACCAACAAGTAAGGGCTATCCACCTTCAGTTTTAACACTTCTGCCGCAGTTAATGGAGCGTGCTGGTAAGGAAGAGGGTAAAGGTAGCATTACCGCATTTTTTACCGTGCTTATGGAGGGCGATGACTTAAATGATCCTATTGCTGACCAAAGCAGAAGCATTTTGGACGGACACATTATGCTTGATAGGAATCTAACTGATTTTGGAATCTATCCGCCTATTAATATACTAAACTCATCATCAAGGGTTATGCACGATATTATCTCACAAGAGCATAAAAACGCTGCAAGGAAATTTCGCCGTATGCAAGCTCTTTTGAAAGAAAATGAAGTGTTAATCCGCATTGGTAGCTATCATAAAGGCAGTGATGTCGAGCTTGATGAAGCGATTGATAAAAAAGCATTAATGGAAGAGTTTTTAGGACAAGATGAAAATATGCAATCAAGTTATGAAGAAAGCATTACGCAAATGATAGAGATAGCAAATAGTGGTGGTATGTAGTAAAATTTTGTTTTGGTTTAGAAACTAGAGTAAAACTTAACTAATTTAATGTTTAAGGCTATACAGAATGTAAGATTTGACTGCAAATCTATCATGATTCTAACTTAATAGATAGATTTGCATTGTAGTTTTTATTAAAGCTGTAATGCTGCGGTAAGAGACTTAGACTTAGCAGATTATCTTATAATAATCCTCTTTTTCTAAGCTCCGCTTCCACTATTGCTCTAGTATTAGCATTCTCTGTGCGAGAATAAAGATCCTGCAGTTCCGAATCACTCATGCTCGCTGCCTTACTCTTAAGCACTCTTTCCGCACTTTCACTAGCCGAATCCATAAAGCCCTTAGCCTTATCCCAAAATCCCATGTTTATCCTTTATAATAAAATATACGCACATGCGGCGCAACTGAATTCTACAAAAAAAACAAATCAAGGGTATGAAGCCTTTTTTATAATAAAACCATGATGACCATCAAAGTATAAAGAAAGTGTAGTGCAAATGAGAAAAATAGCAAATAAAGGCATGAAAGACATGTTTAATTTTATAAATCCACAATAGTTTCATCTATAAAACAAAAAAAACTACAACTTAAATGAAACTTTTTACCCTTTTTAAGATCAAAGGTTCAAAATGGCAAGTGGGAATATTTTGCTTGTTGCAATTTGCAAAGTAAAAGGCCTACATCTAGAATCTAGTGCAACCATGGATAAAGCTTTTGCAGAGGATTTTACAAGTGATTTTTTGATGCTATAGTTATTCATTGCTTAAAAAACTTATTGGAGTCTTAACTCCAGCCTTGCTAAATCCTTTTCAATCTTTTGACTAACCTATCCTCTTACATTTACAATCATTTAAAACTTCTTCTTATTCACATCTTCTAAAATCTGCATAGCAACAGAATCTACTGCAAAGCTTATCTCTTGTGAATGATTTGCAATGCTTACATTTTGTTGTGTAATGCTTTCTAATTGCGTTATGGTTTCATTGATTTGGCTGATACCTTGTGCTTGTTCTTTTATAGATTCTGCCATATCATTTATGCTTTGAACGAGTATGTTTGTATTTGCTTCAATCTCACCCAAAGATTTCTGTGTTCTCTCTGCTAGTTTTCTCACTTCATCAGCAACGACTGCAAAGCCCCTACCATGCTCTCCTGCCCTTGCTGCTTCTATTGCTGCGTTAAGTGCTAGTAAATTAGTCTGATCTGCTATATCTCTAATAATACCTATTACATTTTTAATATCTTCGCTTTGCGTGATAACTTCGCCTGTTCTGCTGCTTACATTCTGCATTGATGAAGTGATTTGCTCTACTGCGGCGGCGGTTTGTTGCAAAGAACTTGCTTGATGATTTGAGCTTTGTGAGAGTGTTTGCACTGATTCTTCTAGCTCTTTTGACTTAGATTCTAAATCTTTTGCAAACTTTTGACTTGTATGCAACATTTTTCGAATCTCTTCGCCCAAAGTGTTTGTAACGACTTCTACTCTACCATTTGCATCTCTTACTTCTGTGGTAAAGTCTAGATTAACATAGCTATCAAATACTCTTGCTATCTCATTTGTATCACTGCCTATCTTTTTCTCTAAATCATCTAGCATGTGGTTTAATACATTTTTTAACTCATTTAATTGTGGATTATGTGGTGTTTCTGTAATACTTGCTCTAAAATCACCAGATTCTATAATCCTTGCTGTTTCCACTGACTGGGCTACGGCTTTGGAATCTTGGTCTAGTCCTAGCTTTGTTTTCTCAATATTCTCATTGATCGCCTTTGCCATTACGCCCAACTCATCGGTGGAAGAAATATCAATGGTTTGTGTATTTTTACTCTCGTGATTCAAAAATGCAAAAAAGTTAATCAAACCTTTTTGAATCTTATCGATAGGGCGTAAGAAAAAGCTAACAAGTCCAAAAATGACCGCACTAGCGATCAACGCAAAAAGTATCCCTATGCCCACTTGCACATATCCCTGCCTTTTGATAGGTGCTTCTATATCATCAAGTGTTTCAAAACTACACAAAGTATATAGTGAAAATGTTTTATCATGCGAAGTTTTACATTGCGCAAGTCTTGTAATGCCCTTATCTTTAATTTCAAATGCCTCAAAATCACCTGTCTTTGCAGACCATTGTGCCACTTCATCAAATATCGCAGCTTTCTTCATAATGATTTCTGTATCAGTTGCAAGATATGGGATATTTTTATCATCAAGCACAAAGATGGTGCTACCGTTTTTCTCACGCAAAAAGGTAAAATAATCTTGCAAAGTAGATAATAAAATATCGACACCAACGACTGCTACAACCTTACCATTTTTTACAACCGGATAGGCATAGCTCATATTTGGCTTACCAGTTACAGAATCTTCATATACTTCAGTTTGATAAAGACCATTTTTCGCAACTGCCCAGATATACCAAGGACGCTGCGTGGCATTGTAATCATTTGTATATTTGCCCCCACGCATTCTGTATGGCAAACCCTGCTTATCAGTCCCCTCTTCAGATTCTACAATAGCACCACTAGGAAAACCTACATAAGATTTTAGTGCACCGGTTGATTGTCTATGTGTTTGCAAGAAAGCACCAACCGCCCTTATAGCAACATCTTCATCTTCAAACATGCTTGATGGTAAAGACTTAATAGAACTTGCTAAGCCTTCTAATGCAATAGAATATTTTTGATTAGAATCTTGCAAGATCAAATCTACAATACGCAATTCATTTGCTTGTGATGATATTGCGTGATCCATAGATTCGCTTTTTTGCATAGCCATAGTAATTATGCTTAAAGTAATAATGCCAAGCATAATAACCGCTACTGCAACGAGTGCAACTTTTGTCTTAATGCTCATCTGTTTCATAGGTTTTCCCTTATTTAAGAATCTCATGCTACATATTACAAGATAGTGAAAAATTTCATACTACATTCTACACTGCCTTGTGTAGTGAATGTTAATTTAATGTAAAGTGAATTTGACATAAGCAGAGATTATTACACATAAATAATTAAAATTATGTTTATCTCATTAAAAAAGTTTATTTGAATATATTGTTATTCTTTAGTGTTACATTTTTATACTTTTTTGGAATATTCCTATGGGTTTATGATCTTTTTAAAGTTCTAATGATTATCGCAATTCGGCTTGAAGTATATAATCATACTAATTTTGAATATCTGCTTTCGTGCGGAATCTAGAATCTATTAACGCCATATCTTTTGAAATAAGGCAAAATATCTTTCATGGATTTATAATTAGATGTTTTGCAACTTCAACATGAGAATCCTAGAATATCTGTGTGTTTAAATGGGATTGAAAGATTTATAGTTATTCTTTATAATTCTTACTAGCATAAATCTTTAACTAGCCTAGCTTTTAATATACTTATAAGATTTACTATAATTTATCCCTATAAAGACATATTTGGAGTAAGTTTATGGAGTTTTCTACGCTTTTATATTTTGCAAATCTTGGGATATTTTGCGGTTGTATCACTATGGGTATTTCATATATTCTCGCACAAACCATGAATGTTATGCAGGATAAACCCGATACAAAAAGCTTTAAACTTCACGCAAAAACTACGCCACTTTGTGGTGGCATTAGCATTTTTATTGCTTATGTAGTTGTAGTTTTGGGTGGGATTGAAATACCTTTTATTCCTCACAATAATCATGTATCACGCACAAATGTTGGCGATTTTTACGAATATGCCGGGCTTCATTTTTATATTGCATGCTCTATTGTGCTTTGTAGTGGCATTATAAAAGACATTTATGGCAAAATGATTCTATGGCTCGTGTTTTGCATACAAATATGTGGATTCTGTGTGCTTCATTTACTTTTTTATTTACTAGATATGAATCACGATTATAGTTTAATATTTCTATTGCTGCCATGTTATATAGCACTTTTTTTGACTACAAATGGCATGAATACAATAGATGGCATACATGGCAATGCGGCATTATATAGTATGATCGTATTGTGTGCTTTATGTTATATTGCGTATCAAACACAGAGTAATTTTATTGGTTTTGCTGCGAGCGTATTGCTTGGAATCCTATTTGTTTTTTTGCTTTTTAACTATCCATTTGGCAAGATGTTTTTAGGTGGTAGTGGAGCATTTTTGCTTGGATTTTGCATTGGGGCATTACTACTTTTATGTGTGCTATATTATGGAATCAATATGTGGTATTGCATGGCTTTAATACTTTATCCTATATGCTCTATACTATCAAGTGTATTTGCAAGTCTCATTATGCAGTTGTGTTCTACTAGAAAACAAAATATAGCTATATTGGTTGATATCGTGTGGCAACG
Source organism: Helicobacter bilis (assembly GCF_900198365.1). Lineage (GTDB taxonomy): Bacteria > Campylobacterota > Campylobacteria > Campylobacterales > Helicobacteraceae > Helicobacter_A > Helicobacter_A bilis_B. The sequence continues at coordinate 26,911 of NZ_FZMS01000016.1, forward strand.
ACATGATTTACATTTACACCATATATTACAAAGATATGTTGGAAACGCAGCGGCACTTATCATTAACACTTTTTTTGCATGTTTTGTTATTTTTGTAACATATTATTATACGGATACTCTTATGATTTTACTTGCTAGTGCTTGTTTTTGCCTATTTTATGTGCTTTGCTTTGCTATTTTATGGAGAAAAAGTGTTAATTTATACAATAAAGCTTAATAATATTTAGTCTAATACACTAAATATTATTTAATATATCACTATAAAATCTTGACTTATTAACCAAAAAATGAGTATGATTCTATCACTTAAAATTTTTAAGTGCTAATTATGAACTTTTTGTATAAGGAGAATGACAATGGCTTTTAAACCACTAGGAAAAAGAGTATTGGTTGAAAGAATTGAAGAGGAAAAAAAGACAGCTTCTGGACTTATAATTCCTGATAATGCGACTGAAAAACCAAGTATTGGTGTTATCAAAGAAGTAAGCAAAGAAGTCGAGAAAGATGATGAAGTCAAAAAAGGCGATAAAGTCCTATTTGGCAAATATAAGGGCAATGAGGTTAAAATCGATAATAAAGATTTTATCGTATTAGAATCTGAAGACATTCTTGGCGTTTTAAAATAATAGAAATAAGGAGCAACTATGGCAAAAGATATTAAATTTAGCGATGAAGCAAGAAATAAAATCTATGAAGGTGTAAGTGCGTTAAGCAACGCAGTAAAAGTTACAATGGGTCCAAAAGGGCGTAATGTTTTGATTCAAAAAAGCTATGGTGCACCTACAATCACAAAAGATGGTGTAAGTGTGGCAAAAGAAATCGAGCTTAAAGACACACTTGCAAATATGGGAGCACAGCTTGTAAAAGAAGTGGCAAGTAAAACTGCTGATGCAGCAGGTGATGGCACTACAACAGCGACTGTTTTAGCACATAGTATTTTTAAAGAAGGTTTAAGAAATATTACAGCGGGTGCTAATCCAGTTGAAGTAAAAAGAGGTATGGATAAAGCGAGTGCTTTAATCATTGAAGAGCTTAAAAAAGGAAGCAAAAAAGTTGGTGGAAAAGCAGAGATTACACAAGTAGCAACAATCTCTGCAAACTCTGATGAAAACATAGGTAAGCTTATCGCTGATGCTATGGAGAAGGTAGGTAAAGATGGCGTTATAACCGTTGAAGAAGCAAAAGGTATTAATGATGAATTAAGCGTAGTTGAAGGTATGCAGTTTGATAGAGGATATCTAAGCCCTTATTTTGTTACAAATGCGGATAAAATGAGCGCAGAGCTTGAGAATCCATATATCCTAATCACTGATAAAAAAATCACTTCAATGAAAGACATTCTGCCTATCTTAGAAGCTACAATGAAAAGTGGTCGCCCTTTACTTATTATCGCAGAAGATTTAGAGGGTGAAGCCCTAACTACGCTTGTAGTCAATAAACTTCGCGGTGTGTTAAATGTAGCTGCTGTAAAAGCTCCGGGCTTTGGTGATAGAAGAAAAGAAATGCTAAGAGATATTGCTATCCTTACAGGTGGCGATGTGATTAGCGAGGAAGTAGGACTTATGCTTGAAAGCATTGATATGAGTCATTTAGGACAAGCAGCAAGAATCGTGCTTGACAAAGACAATACAACAATCGTTGATGGCAAGGGTAAGAAAAAAGCAGTAGAAGAAAGAGTAGCACAAATCCGCACTCAAATCGAATCTACAACAAGCGATTATGACAAAGAGAAATTGCAAGAAAGACTTGCAAAACTCTCTGGCGGTGTAGCAGTTATCAAAGTTGGTGCGCCAAGCGAAGTAGAGATGAAAGAGAAAAAAGACAGAGTAGATGACGCACTATCTGCGACAAAAGCTGCGGTTGAAGAAGGCATTGTCATCGGTGGTGGTGCAGCCCTTATTCATGCAGCAAGTAAGGTAAATGCAAAAAATGCTTCATTAAAAGGTGATGAAAATATAGGATTTGACATTATCCATAGAGCAGTAAAAGCACCTTTAGCACAAATCGCTACAAATGCGGGTTATGATTCTGGTGTTGTTATCAATGAAGTAAGCAAAGCAAAAGATGGCAAAACAGGCTTTAATGCAAGTAATGGCGAATATGTAGATATGTTTAAAGAAGGTATTATTGACCCATTGAAAGTTACTCGTGTAGCACTTCAAAATGCGGTTTCTATCTCTAGCCTACTTTTAACAACAGAAGCAGCTATCACTGATATTAAAGAAGACAAACCAGCCCCAGCTATGCCTGATATGGGCGGAATGGGCGGTATGATGTAATAAAGCCCTATTTACTCAAATACTCTTTATTTAAAGGCTATATAGAACAAACTATATAGCTTGAATAAGAGTTTAAACAACAAACTACAAATAAATTTTGTTTAAACAATTAAATACACTTGCAAACGATTAACACGCACCCTCATAAATCATGCAAACAAAATTTTAGAATCTATATTTTTTATAACTGCGGTATTGAAGCAAATATGCCTTTTAATATGATTGATTTCTATTTTTATGAAATATAAACATGTAGAGTAACAATATTATTATAAAACCCTTTATAGCTGAAATCTTATGTTAAAATGCCGTTGTTTCAGAAACTTAATCTTAAAGCAAATGGAGCATATATTGAAGTGGGCTTAGGCTTATTAAAAATGATTCCGCTTTTAGTCAATACCGATATTACCTATCGTGCAAATATCTATGGCAGACATAATGATTTAGATTTAGGGACAATCCAATAGCTTAAAGTTTGTTTGGACTTTTCTCTAATGTTTATTGGCTATGAAATCTTAATATTTAGTATTATAGAATCTTGCTTTTTCTATGTTTAACATAGCAAAATATTTTAGCTTCGGACTCTAAAAATATTTTTTTTGCCCAATGCTTACATGAGTAAATCTAGGCTCTACACTTGCAATAATAAATAGAAATTATCTAATCTATATCATTTTTTAAGTGAAAATGAGAGAATCACAAACATACTGCAATAATACCATTGCTTAATGATACTAAATCTTTAATATAGTTTTCTTGCAAAAACTACACACAACAAAACATTTTAAAAACTCTTTTTATTCACATCTTCTAGAATCTCTGTTGCAAGATTTGCGACATTGTGGCTAATCTCTTGTGCTTTGTTGCTGACTTGAAGATTATCTTTTGTGAGAATCTCAAGTTGTGAAACTTGTTCGTTAATTTGATTCATACCGCAAGATTGCTCTTCAATAGATTTTGTCATCTCATGTATTGATTGTGTGAGAACATTGGCATTAGATTCTATCTCACTAAGTGATTTTTGTGTTCTTTCTGCTAGTTTTCTCACCTCATCGGCTACGACTGCAAAGCCTCTGCCATGCTCTCCAGCCCTTGCTGCTTCAATCGCTGCATTTAATGCAAGTAAGTTTGTTTGCTCAGCAATTTCTTTAATCACAACAACGATATTTTTAATATCTTCACTTTGACTTATCACTTCATCACTACGCACACTGACACTTGCCATAGAGCTTGTAATCTCTTCAATAGCACTTGCAGTTTGATGCAATGCGCTTGCTTGATTCTGTGTGCTTTCTTGCAATCGTATCACTGAAGTATTCAATAAATCGCTTTGCGTATTTAGCGTATTTGCTAATTTTTGAGAAGTTTGCAACATTTTTGAGATATTTAGAATAAGCATATTGACACTAACTTCCATGCCGATAGGATCTATGATTTGATTTTTAAAATTACCCTCATTTGCTTCCTTAAACACACTAAGAATGCGCGATAAATCCATAGTGATCGTCTCGCATAACGCCGCACTCATTTCATTTATAGAATTACGCAAGGAAATCATATTAGGATTTTTAGAATCTATTATAAGCTGTTTGCCAAACTTACCCTCTTTAACCTCCTGTATTACTTCATGAAAACCATCTTGCAATAACTTTTCTTGCTTATGTAATTTTGTAATGAATTCCACATTTTCATTTATTTCATCTGACATTTGACCAAACTCATCATTACTTTTTATATGTGTCGGCGTGTAGGTTTGAATCTTATATTGCAAATACTCAAAAAACTGCCTTAAATTTTTCCGTATAATATTCAAAGGATTTAATATATAACGGATAATAAAAGTCATAATAGCTAATGCGATTATGATAAAGCCTAGCGACCACAATAATGTATTGATGGCTATGTCTCTAAGTGCTTCATCATAGTCTTTTGTCGAGTTGGTAATGCAAGTGTTCCAGCCTATTTGAGTTTTACCACATGCTGCTAGTCTTTCTTTATTATCTAAAAGAGAGATGTAGCGAAATGGGCTTATCCCATGCTTTGCAATCCCCTCTTTCAGCGTCGCAACAAAGGGTTTTCCAGAATCATCCATAATATATTTTCCGGGTGTAACATAAAATAGATCTTCAAATATCAATGTGCGTCCTGTCGGCGATGTCTTAAGAGACTGCACATCTTTAGAAAATTGAGACAGATATAAATCCCCTACAATCTCTGCTACAATCTTACCATTTACTCGTATAGGTGCAAAAAAAGTGATAGCTAAATCCCCTGTTACAAAATCCACATATGGTGCAGAAACGCCGTCTTTTCCTAGAGATAACGCATTTTTAAACCAATCTCTAGTATTTGCATCATATTTGCCTCCATCACTCCCCATGAGAATCTTAGGAAAGCTATATTGCTCATCTTTTCTACTCATAATCGCTTCACCATCGCTCACATAAGCGATATAAAATGCATCAAAGCCAGACATTCTCGCGGTTTTATTTAAAAAATCATAGATTTCATCGCGATTTAAAAACTTTGGATTCTGTTCTAGCGTTGTGGCAACACTCGCTAATTTATCGCTTTTTTCTTGTATATAGTCATCTATGTAGAGTAAAACTGCTTTTAATAGAATTTCTTTTTGCGTATTGGAGGCTTTCATAAAATTTGCTTTTGAATCAAGCCATTTATACACCCCAAATATACCAAGTATAGCAATAAGCATAGCTATTGTTGATAATTGCAATTTTTGTGTAACACTTAACTTCATATATAATCCTTTTCATTTGCAAATATCAAGCATTGTAATAAAAAATCAAAAACAAAGCAATACAAAATTAAATATAAATGTTGGCTTAAATCAATAAAAAGCAACCAAGTAGCTATCAAACAATATATTCTATTGTATTGGAATTATGGTATGTAGTAGAGAATAATGTTAATCCCAATGTAATGTTGCGGTAATTTTAAAAATTAATACGGCGGTGTATTTTATGCATTAAGATTCCCAACAGATATTTGAAAACATGCCTTAAGGATCAGCTCTAGTACCGAAGATTCTAGAGATGTGCAGTTTAGATTCTAAACATTATACCCCCCCCCCCTACAACCATATAGCCCACCTATTTGACTTAAAACTAATTTCTATGCAAACCACTGCATTAAAACTCAATCCTATAAGATTTTAGATAATACAGCATTTAATATTCTAGGGTGTTTTTTTAGTAAAGCAACTCTTTAGAATCTATGCTACCATTATAAAAGTTTTTTATATAATTTAAAGGGGCTAATATGCAAAAGATCAAAAGATTCTAGTTTTTCTATGTTTGTTAAGTGCGTTTTTATTTGCAAAGGAGCTTGATGTAAATCGCATAAAGCAAGGGGATTTTACAGAGCTAAAAGCCTATCTCACGCAACTAAAATCTATATCTAAGCAAAGGGATTTAAGCTTTAATGAGTATAAAACACTTGCTAGATTTGGCATTGTAGATGGGATAGATGGCGTGTATAATGGTGGGGGTAATAGGGAGTTTGAGAGTATTTATTTCTCTAAACTTTCCCCATTTCTTGCTAAAGAATTTGGGGATTTGTTTGCAGAATATGGCATTATTTTGGGTGATGAAAATAAAGCTGGGGTTAAGGCAGAATATGACTTGCATAGACAACTAGTGTTTTGGTTTAGTGGAGAAGATGTGAGAGATTATAAGCAGATTTTTACCACACAAAAAACTTATGAATCTTTTCTCTTTTTTAAGCATAATGCCATATTTGCCACAAGAATAAACAAAGAAGAGCAAGGGGTAATAAATTGTGGCTATGGTGATGCAGGTGGTGGTGAGTGTGAGTTTATCTTTAAAGAACCCATAAAGGCAAAAGGCACACTCACTTTTCACGCCGACTTTTCTTTGCCACCTAATGAAGTGAGTGCGTGTGATAATTCCGCATATTTTAGCACTTTTAAGACGCAAGATTCTAGGCTAGAGTTTATCAATGGTGGGCATATTGTTTTAGATAAGCGTGAGTATTATGACAAGTTTGCCCAGCTTTTGCCAAAGTGGTATAAAGATAGGCTTGGCGGGAGTGTAGGCTATGAAGTGGAAGTAGAGATTGCAGGTATTATGCCTTGGGTTTTTTCAGCGTGTGCGGCTGGGAAAGATATAACCATCACAAATATCAAAGTGGGAAAAAAGCTACAAGATAATCCAAATGATAGAAAAACCTATGCTAAAAAATAGATAAAGAATTTAATATGTATAGGCTTACTATTAATAGCACAGATAAGTATGTGAATCTGCGTGAAAAGCCAAATGGTAAGATTCTAGAGCAAATCCCCACTGCTAAAAGTGAAGAGATTTTACTGCTTAATCTCAATATGTCGCTATGGGAAGTTAAAGGTGTGAGTGAATGGCAAAGGCAGCTTGGCTATGAAAGGGCTGAATCTAGCGATTATAAAGAAGTTATGGGGCGAGAATGGATAAAGGTGCTTTATTTCCCACCAAGCCTTTCGCCAAAGACACAAACAATCACGGAAGCAAAGATAGGTTATATCCATAAATCACAGCTTATTGTGAGTGATTTACCTTGATTAAAATGTAGTTTTGTGATGCATGCTTAAACCTTACTATTATTAAGAAACTACATAAAAAAGATTCTAACAGCATGGATTAACATGCAATAGAGCTCAGAAACTTGTAGCAAAATCAAGTATTGATAGCTAATGCTTGTAACATAGAGATTAGTATACATTTTACGAACCTACTTTTCTTATCACATTCACTAAAAAATAATAGATATCTACACAAAAATGCGAAATATGCCTATACATCACAACTAGTTTCCATAAAACTACCACACCTAGCAATTATCTCTTGCATAATCATCACTAAGTCTTACAATATCATCTTCGCCCAAATACTCCCCTACTTGCACTTCTATCATAACAAGATCGATTGTCCCCGGGTTTGTTAGCCTGTGTGCGTGTCCCATAGGGATATATGTGGATTGATTTGGTGATAGAAAGATTTCTTTATCTTCAATTTGGACTAATGCACTCCCACTTACAACAATCCAGTGTTCATTCCTATGATAATGTTTTTGCAAACTTAGTCTATGCTTTGGTTTTACCACAATGCTTTTTAGCTTGTATGTAGGACTTTCTTGTAACACGGTGTAACTACCCCATGGTCTAAAAGCTTTATTGTGTATCTCAACTAATGGACTTTTTATAGAATCTAGCTTGGCTACAATCTTTTTTACATCTTGTGTATAGCCTTTTTTTGCTACTAAAAGTGCATCTTGCGTATCAATGATAACGCAGTCATCTATCCCCAATGTTGCTACCATTTTATTAGACATAATGAGATTGTTGCAAGAATGGAAAGCAATGCTTTGCTCATTCATCGCATTATTATTAGAATCTTTTGGCAGCTCTTCGCATAAAGATTCAAAACTCCCAACATCATTCCATGTAAAATGACTTGGAATCATATAAAGTTTATCAGTCTTTTCCATCAAAGCATAATCAATGCTTTCATCGAGTAAATCCTCACTTAGTTTTCTATCAAGTCGCACAAATTCGCTCTTATTGTTACGCAAAGAAGATTCTAATAAGATATTACAGCATTCATAAATCTCTTTTGCATGGACTTTCATCTCATCTAAAAGTGTTTTTGCTTGATAGCAAAACATGCCACTATTCCAGTAATATCCACCTTTTTCTAGGTAGATTTTTGCTTGTTTTTCATCTGGTTTTTCATGAAATGCTATAACTTTATGTGCTTGTTTTGTCTCATTATTTTCAACTTGAATGTAGCCATATCCTGTGTGTGGTCTATCTGGGGTAATGCCAAATGTTACAATATTACCCTTTTCTGCAAACTGACATGCCATCTCTACACAAGCCTTATACGCATTATCATCATGGATAATATGATCACTTGGAAGTGTTAGGATAATCTCATTTGGATTTTGTTTTTCCACAAGCATTGCCCCTAAAGTCAGGGCTGCTGCGGTATTTTTACTCAAGGTTTCTAGGATAAACATATCTATGTCTATATTGAGCGATTTTGCTATATCAAGGGCTAGAAAATAATGCTTATCATTTGTGATAACCTGCCAACTATCATTTACGCTTAAAAGCTTAGCGTTTCTCTCTAGCGTCATCTTAAAAAGGGAATCTTCGCCGATTAGTTTTGCAAATTGCTTTGGCATAAGCTTCCTTGAAAGGGGCCAAAGACGCGTCCCACTACCACCACATAAGATTGAAACAACCATATTTTTCCTTTTTTCTAGATTATCGCTTTATTATTCTAGAATCTAGCCTAAAGTGTTTAGCAAACACCAAGCAATTTACATATCTTATAGACTCACAATCTCTATTTATCCTTACCAAAATGAATGCTAAAGTTGATTTCAGAACCATCAAGAATTTCATGTAATTTTTCTTTTGGCGTATTTTTGAAAAAATCGATAAGAGAATTTGCATCAAGCTCTTTTACATTGTCTTTATTGATAGTATCTGTTGTGCTGAGAGTGTCTAGCGGTGCTTCATTATTTAATGGCATTGTATCATCTAGTTGTGTTTCATTAAGATTAGATTCTATTTCTTGTGTATCTGTTATGCTAGATTCTGTGTTAATGGCTGGTGTATCCCGTGTTTCATCAAGCTTATTTTGATTGAGTTGATTTGGATTAATATCATTTGGATCAATACGCACAATATCTAAATCTGTAATCTCGCCTAGTGCTTCTGCTAACTCTGTTTCTGTGAGATTTTCAAGTGTTTCTTCATTGGAAGGTAGGGCGACATAGAGTGTATCGGGGTTAGTTTCTAGAGACCCTGTTGAGTTATCATTAGAAGCAATATCGCTGGATTCTAAAGTGTCAGTTGAACTTTCAGAATCTAACTCTGCTAACATATCATCAAGCACATTAGAATCTGTGTCTATGCCATCTTGTGTGTGAGTTTCCCCATCAATTAAGTCTTTTTGCAAATCTAGCTCACTAGAATCGCTATCGCTTAAGAAATCTGTGAGTAAGTCATCTGCATTATCTAAATCCATGCTGTCTTTATTCTCTGGATCTAGCAATTCATCTTTTATATCATCTGCTTGAGATAAATCTGTATTATCATTTAAAGCCACTTTATCATTTAAGGCTTCTAAGGCTTCATTCACTTCTGCCAAAGTGTCTTCTTGTAATACTTGTGGTTTGCTATCTGGATTCTGTAGCTCTTCATCAATATTAAGCATTGCTTCTAAATCCATATCTATTTGGTTAGAATCAGGTGCTTTTGTGTCATCTATTTCTATGCTTAAATCTTTGTCTAAATTTAAATCATCTAATGTATTAGATTCTAAATCTGGGGTGCTAACTGGAGAATCATTGGAATCTAGCCCATCTAATAAATCATTATCTAGCTGTTGTGTATCATTTGTTTCTAATTCTTTACTCTCTTGTGATTGCAAATTGAGATCATCATCTAATTGCAATAAAGAGTTAATATCATCTTCTTTATTTTCGGTATCTAGTGTTTTAGATTCCATGTCGTGCGTTATGTCCATAGAATCTAAACCAAGCGAGTCAAGCAATAATTCATCGGCTTCTTTAGATTCTAGATTTTTAGATGTTTCGCTTTGCTCAACATGACAATCATTAGAATCCATATTTTCACTATCTTGTGCTTTAGATTCTAGTAACTCACTAGAATCATCAATAAGAGATTCTAAACTCTCATTTTGTGCTAGATTGTCTGTATTTGCTGTTTCAGAATCAGAATCTAAAAGAGATTCTAAACTTTCATCATCTTTGGCTTTGTTGTCTAAATCTATATCTAAAAGATTAGAATTAAGACTAGATTCTATATTATCATCTGTGTTTTCAGTCTCATTTGCAGTTTCATTTATTTGCAAGTCTAAATCATCAAGACTCATATTATCTGCTTCTTTAGAATCTTTACTTTCTTCTGCATTTATTGCACTATCAAATGCGTTATCAAGGGCTTCTGTGAGATTATCAAACGCATCATCTAGAGTGTTTGCATTTGTATTCTTACTTTGGTCTTCTTGCATGTTGAGTATATCATCAATGCTTTCTTCTGTCTTTGCTGGTGTTAAATCTGTGTCTATATTGAGATCATCTATTAAATCATTTGGTAATTCATCGCTTACGCTAGATTCACTAGATATAGAATCATCTGTTTCTAAAGCATCTAATAAATCACTATCTAGCTGTTGTATATCGTTTGTTTCTACTTCTCTATCTTCTTGTGATTGCAAATCTAGCTGCAATAAAGAGTTAAGTTCATCTTCTTTATTTTCGGTATCTAGTGATTTAGATTCCATGTCGTGCGTTATGCCCGTAGAATCTAAATCAAGTGAGTCAAGCAATAAATCATCAGCTTCTTTGGTTTCTAAACTCTCATCTTGTGCTAGATTGTCTATTTCTTTAGGATTAGAATCTAGACTAGATTCTGTGCTGTTATCTGTGTTTGTAGTTTCATCTATTTGCAAGTCTAAGTCATCAAGTTGTATATTATCTGTTTCCTTAGAATCTAAATCTTTTGTTTGTGTTGTAGAATCTGCTACATCTAAATCGCTCAAGTTAGTAGTAGAATCTATATTTTTTAAATCTTCTAAATTAGAATCACTCTCCACAGAATCTTTTGCTTCATCACTTGATTCTCCATCTAATATCATATTATCAAAAGCACTATTTAGAGCAGCACTCAATTCATCAAAGGCATCATCTAGCGTATTTGTGGTTGTGGTATCTTGTGTGGCTTGTTTGCTTAGTGTCTCATCAAGTCCGCTTAAATCAATGGAATCTATATCATTTTCTACACTTGGTTTGGGTGTTGATTGAGGGGCTTGTGTATCTAAATCCATATCCATTAGCCCCATATCATCTAACTCTTTTTTATCTATTGCTGTAAGATTATCTGTGTTTTTTTCTGTGATATTAGCCCCAGATTCTATACTTTCATCTTTTTCTTGCGTTATATCGCTTTGCAAAGCTAAAGATTCTAAATCAATATTGTCTAAATCGCTGTTTGCTGATTCTGTGTTTGCGTCCGCTTCTATATCGTTTGTGCTAGAATCATCACTTACATTTTTTAAACTCTCATCATTTAATATATCATCTAAACTTTCATTTTCTAAAGATTGTGTATCTGCTGTATCACCTGCATTATTTTCTTGCTCTTTTGCCTTGAGTTCTTCTTCCTCTTTTTTTGCCTGCATGAATTTCTTAGGGCTAGGCTGCAATAAATCCCTTTCATCATCACTCAAAAACAAATCATCTTCATCATCGCCAAGATTATCTGCTACTTCTTTTGCTTCCCCTTCTATCTGTGCTGGGATACCTAAACTAGCAGCTTTTAGAGCTGATGAATCCACAATAGAATCAAGATCAAAGTTTGCTAAATCAAGCGGATTATCACTGCTTGGTTTAAGATCGCTTAAATCGCTATCAAATATTGAGCCAACTCTGTGTTCTGGCTCTTCTTCACCCTCTTTAATAGAATCTTCTTTGTTGGCAGTATTGTTTTCTTCTTCCGTGCTTTCACTATCCGTAGAATCTGCAACTTCTTCACTCGTTACTTCACCAGCGGCTTGAAGATCTGAAAAATCAAGTGAATCTGGATTAAAATCAAGCATAGAATCTGTATCTTCACCCGCAATCTCTTCAGCTTCTGCTTGAAGTTTTGCGGTGTCTATATTTATGCCATCTGGCGGGGTAATTTCTGCTGATTTTAAGTCCATATCAATTTCATTAACAGACTTTACATTATCATATTCTTCTAGCCCTTCATTTGATATTTCATCATCTGCTTCTTTTATCTCGCCCTCTTTTGGTATGCAGTCATTGAGTATTTCTAAAATATCTGTGGGGAGAAAGGGTTTTTGTATCGCAATATTAAATTCATGTTTTTTAATCTGTGTTTTACGCGCAAAAAGTAAGCAAACTTTCACTTGGTCTTGCAGGGCGGTTAGTCGCTCAAGATTTTTGCCTACATTCTCATCATCTACAATGATACATATATAATCTTTTGGTCTAAAGTCATTAGCAATGCGTGCTACATTTTCAACCTCAAGGTTTAGCTTTTTACTTGCCATGCCAACAAGCTTTTTAATAACTGGATTCTGATTGATGAGTAAGACTTTCATATACGCTCTCTTGAAAATTAATGATGATTATGACAAAAACTGATAAATTTAGCATTATAATACAAAATTGTTTTATTTTTATATAGTAAGGATTTAAATGCAAGAAAATACACACTTTTTACCGACAAGAAACATGGGATTCAATAAAATGAAGAAAAAAGTTGTAATAGTATGCTTAAGTATAATGTGTGCTTTTATGCCATTATCAGCGATGGAGAAAATCTATCTCATGCCCTACGAACAACAAGAGGCATTGGGTGAATTACTTAGAGTGATTAAACAAGCAAATAAAAGCATTGATATTGCCATTTATAGCTTTACAAATAGGGAGATAGCAAAAGCCCTGCGTGATGCAAGTAGCAAGGGTGTAAAAATAAATATTATCTATGATATGGGGCAAAAAAGTGTCAATAATAGCACCATTGGTTACCTTGAGAAATTTGCAAATATCCATACTTGTTTGCTAGAGGGAAATCCCGCAAAAAATGGCAAATATAAAGGCATTATGCATCATAAAATGATTATTATCGATGGGGCTTTAGTGGGATTTGGTAGTGCAAACTGGAGTAAAAATGCGTTTGAGAATAACTATGAATCATTATATTTTACGGATTCTAAAGAGATTATCCAAAAATCACAGGGTTATTACAATAAAATGCTTAAAGCATGCACACCATTCATGAGTTATTAATATTTTGTTTCTTAGTGTTGCTTGGGGGAGATTTTATTGTGTAGAATCTAACTTATAGAATCTATGTTTGTTTGTAAGCATTTATTTATAGCTTCTAAATTTCATATTAAAAAGTTATAGTCTCTTGTGTTGGTGTTATCAGTAGGGAGTATCTCTAAGAGTATGCAAGAAAAGCCCATGTTTTGTAGTTGTAGATATAGGGATTCACTGCCCCATTCTATGAAATGTAAGCCCTTGTTTGCTAAAGATTCATAAAGTCTCATCATAGCGTATTCATCATTCTTTAAATACAAATCATAATGAAATATCTCATTATTATACTCATGCAAAAAGGCAAAGGTAGGGGAGCTACTTAAAATGCCTTTGTGTTTGCAATACTCATGCACAAGATGACTTTTCCCCATGCCAACTTCCCCTTTTAAAAGGATAATATTTATGGGCTTTTTGGTGTAGTTGTTTTCCTTTTGCAATAGCTTGATAAAACCTATAATTTCATTCAGCTGTTCTTTTGTGTTTGTGCTGTGAAAAATGCTTTGCATGATGTTCCTATTGAAAGATTTTTTTAATTTAAAGCGATGATATTATCGGCAATACAAACCAAAACCTTATTGTGAATATACCTTTATTGTAATCACTACTCAAAGTGGCTATTTGATGACAAAAATACCACAACTACTCATAACAAATAGGGGATAAAAAGTATTTGCATTAAAGATTCCATTCATATCCTCCAAATTTGTGATTATTGTATCTTTCCATTTACTAAGCAACCTATCAAGGCAACAAGCAATAAGAAGCAGAGAATCTCAACTATATTTTTTCTATATTTTTTGATAAAAAGAATAGTTTTGACATATAGCATAGGGGCAATATATTTCATTATTAATATGACAATAATGCAACTACAAAGCAGTATCGCAATATTCGTAAAAGTTATAGGTGGAGATAAAATAAAAATTAAGATTCCCATTATCGTATAAACAATCTTTTTTAAGACTCCCATATCTTTATCATCTGGGACAAATAATCCTATCCACCAAAATATTACAAAGCCTAGAAATAGCAAAATAAGAATAAAAAATATCGACATTAAAAATTCCATAATTCTACCTCCATATTGCTTGGTTGGTATAATGCGTTTAAAACTGCATTGCCCTTGCATTACTTATTGCAGTGTCGTTGATACAGGCAATGATATGACTTTCATGTCTTTTATGCCGAGTTCATTTTGCATACTTTTTAACATATCGCTATTTTGTGCGATAAACTGCATGGCTGGATCTGCACTCATTGTTTGATTGTTATTTGTTTCTGTGTTTAGATTCTGTGGTTCTGCTTGTTGTGTATGGGTGGGGTTCTTGTCTGTTGTTTCGTTTAGATTCTGTTTAGTTTGTAGTTTGTTATGTGTTATTTGAGTGGCTCTTGTGGTTGTATTTTGCATAAGTTTTTCTAAATCCTGTGGGTTTTGCTTTACAACCTGCATTTTTATAGAATCTCCATAGACTTCTTTCATCACCTGCATAATACCGCTGTATGCTTGTCTCAATGTGCCTGTCTCTTCCTCTGTGGTGTAAAATATAAGGTGCAATACATTGCCTGTGAGTTTGTCAAATGCGATTTTGTTTTCAAAAAGATTACCTATATTGTAATCCCTTTCATATAGCTTTGCTATAAGTGTTGTAAAAAGATTGTCGTTTTTTGTAAGGCTAAAGGGTTGTTTATGTGCTTCTTGCTGTGTGTTTATAGAATCTATTTGGCTTTGCTGTGTGGGGTTAGATTCTATTGAGTTATTAGATTCTGTTTGGTTATTAAAATGTTGCGAGTTATTAGAATCTAGTTTAGATTCTGTTTGAATGTTAGAATCTTGTGTGGTATTAAGATGTGTTATAGAATCGTTATTGCTAGATTCTATTGTGAAATTAGAATTTATGCTTATTTGTGTTTGTGGCATAAAATCTTTATTTATAGAATCTTGTGTTATAGAATCTTTTATTAACTCTTCTTGCGCGTTGTTTTCTTGTGTTGTATGTATGGTTTCATTTTGTGGGGTTTTTATATTAGTTTCCATTGTGCTGGGGTCTATTTGCTGATTAATATAGGCTTTGCTAGTTTCTGTTAAGCTATTAGAATCTATTGATAGATTAGAATTATTTAAAGTATTAGAATGCACTAGATTATGAGTATTTAAAAAGAGATTAGAATCTTTATTGCTAGATTCTTGCGTATTGGTTTTAGATTCTATAAAAGCATTAGAATCTTGTGTTAGATTCTGTGTGTTTTGTTGAATTTGTGTAGTTTGTAGATTCTGTGTTGTTTGGTTGGATACTTCGGTTTGGGTTGTATTTGTAGTTATAGAATCTGTTATGGAATCTTTAGGTGCTGTTGCATTTATAGGTTGTGTAGAATCCAAAGAAGTAGAATTTGGGGAATTAGAATTTACATGACTTATAGAATCTTTGGAGTTTGTAGGAATTGTCGCATTTATAGAATCTATGGAATTTTTAACAGAATCATTATACTGCATAGGATTTATGGAATCTTGTGCGGTATTAATATGTGTTATAGAATCTTTATTGCTAGATTCTGTTGTGAGATTAGAATTTACACTTGTTTGTATTTGTGGTAAGGAATCTTTATTTATAGAATCTTTAGTGTTTGTAGGATTTATAGAATCTTTAATGGGATTTATAGAATCCACCTGCATAGCATTCCTAGATTCCATACTATTTTGTGTGGCTATATACTCATTTGATAATTGCGTGATTTGTGCGTTTTGGGCTGGGGTTTGTATGCTTTCTAGCTGTTTTAGTGCGTTTGCTACCTCTCGTATCTTCTGGGCTTCAAGCATTTTTAGAATAGTTAATAACAGACAAAAATCACTATCGCAATCAAGCTGTAACATAGCCTTAGAATCATTAATAATATTTGCATAACGCATACCTAAAACGGGTGGGATTTGTGGTATCTCTTCTAGCATTTTATTCTTAATATAAAGGCTTAACTCATCTAATATCATCTCAATTTCATAGCCTTCCAGCGATTTAGCAAATTTTATACATTCCTGCATATCCTTTCTTAAAAGGGCTTGAAAAAGCGTGTCAAAGGCACTTGGATCTAGTGCACCTAGCATATCTGCTAACTTTTGCGTATTAAGGCTATTTTGACAAAAGACAATGGCTTGGTCTAGCAAGGTTAGGGTATCTCTAAGGCTTCCATGTCCATTTCGTATCAGCATATCTAGGCTTGCTTCATCACTACTTACATTTTCTTTTTGCAGGATATGTGCTAGGTGGTTTTTTAATGCTGTTGTTGGAATCTTTTTAAAGCGGAAGTGTTGTGTGCGACTTAGTATTGTAGCTGGGACTTTTAGCGGGTCTGTGGTCGCTAGGATAAATTTCACATAGTTTGGTGGCTCTTCTAGCGTTTTTAAAAGTGAGTTAAACGCCTCTTTTGTTAGCATATGGACTTCATCTATGATAAAGATTTTAAAGCGTCCCATTGTAGGCTTGTATTTGGTCTGCTCGAGTAAGTCTCTCATATCATCAATCTTTCTATTACTTGCACCATCAAGCTCTGTAATGTCTAAATGTGCGCCTTTTAATGCAGCGATACAATTCGCACAAGCCCCACATGGACTAGAAGTAATGCCCCTTTCACACTGCAGGGATCTAGCTAAGATTCTAGCCGATGAGGTCTTACCGCTACCACGCAAACCGCTGAATAAATACGCATTTGCAATCTTTTTGCTATCAAGGGCTAAACATAGCGTCCTTGCGACACTCTCTTGCCCTACAAGCTCTGCAAATGTCTTTGGTCTATATTTTAATGCAAGGGCTATTGCCTCTGTGCTTTCAATCGGTGTTTCTTTGGTTTTTGGTGTGTTGTTAGTTTCTTGTTTTATTGGGGTTTGTGCAGGTTGCTTTATTGTAGGCTTTGTTTCACTTGAAGTCATTGAGAAAATATCAAGCGGCTTTGTAAATACAAGTTTATGGTCAATGGGATTTGGTGAGACTCTGTTTATATCCCATGGTGGCATATTTTCATCAGTTGTATGTGTAGTTGTATTATCCATTAAAATCCCCTATTTATTCTACAAGTTAAAGAGTGAAATTATAACAAAATAGCTTAATATTGCGATAAAGCCTTACACTTTATTACAAAAGTTAAGGATTTTGGGTATAATAGGCGGGTTTCTTGTGGTTTGTGGCTTATGTGGCTTAAAGGATTAGATATGATTATAAGCAAATATTGTGCGAGTGGCAATGACTTTTTGATATTTCATAGCTTTTTAGAGCAGAATCGTGCGAAAATGGCAGTAGAGCTTTGCAATAGATTCTATGGTATTGGGGCTGATGGCATGGTTGTAGTTTTGCCTTATGAGAGTAAAGATTCTAATATCGCATATAAATGGGAGTTTTACAATGCTGATGGCAGTTTTGCTGGTATGTGTGGAAATGCAAGTAGAGCTGTAAGCCTATATGCTTTTCATAATAAACTTGCTACGCAAAATCATAGTTTTCTAAGTGGAGCGGGGATCATAGATACAAGCATTAAAGAAATAATAGATTCAAAACATGCGTATGTGCAAAGCAACCTTGGCGAATATGTCCTGCAAGGCAATATCGTTGAGAATAAAAAGGGGAGTGTCTATGAGTTTGAGCATATTATCATGCGTATCCCGCATTTAGTGTATTTTGCTACTTCTATGAAAGAGTTTAATTTGCTTAGCAATGACTTAGAGTTTCTCTCACATTTAAGACATAAGTATGATGCAAATGTAAATATTGCTATAAGGGAGAATGATAAAATCTATTATGTAACTTTTGAAAGAGGGGTAGAAAATATCACACAAGCCTGTGGCACAGGGGCATGTGCGGTATATGTCAGCCTAAGAGATTTTAGCAAAACCTATACGCTTATACCACCAAGCAAAGAGAAATTGCAAGTATCTTATAATAATGGTTTAATCTATTTTTCTGGACTTGTAACAAAAGTGTGTGATTGTGTTTTGTAGTCTGCGTCAAAGGAATTATTAATGAAAGAGAATGTAAATAGTAAAGATACTAGTGTTTTTGCTGATATTTATGAAGATAAGCGAGTGTTTAATGTAGATTCTAAAACAGCATGTTTTATTAAGCAAGGCGGTATGTCGAAAGTAGATTCTAAGCTTTGTCATATTGAGCGTAGCGAAATATCTAGTATAGAATCTATGTTACATTTAAATAAACATAAAGCTTTATCCACAAAGCTATGGAATCTAGACTTTAAAATAGATTCTAGGCAGGATTTTTTATCTCATGCTGCAAATAAAGTTATTTTAGAAAATACCAACAAAAAGCCCCTTTATTCTCACAAAAAGCAAGGTAAAATACCTAAGAAGCTACACTTAATCTATTTGTTTATAAATACTAAGTCTAAAGCAACACTAACTCTACACTATCTCTATAAATCCATATATAGAATCTTATCTATATTTTTATTTAGCCTTATATGTAGCATATATGCGGCAAATGCCAATACACTCACAGATAGCAATGCCAAAACAGGACGAGATCAACAAAATAAAACAACACAATCACAAAAAGTGCAAATAAAAGGCGATACTCTAGTCATACAAGATGCCTCATGCCAATCGGGCAATAAATCGCTACTCAAGTCATTACAAACAAAAGATTCCAAAAATACAACGACACTACAAGAATGCGATGATATAAATCATAAATAGTTATGTCATATTAATATAAAGTCTCTCATAGTAACTAAGACTGAGTGAAATGTTACTAATGAAGCGGGGTTAAAGATTTGGGGTTTTGAGTATGTAAGTGGAGTGAATGTTGTATTGTTTGCATGATTATTGATTTTTATATCCACAACTTGGATAGACAATGCTGTTTTAATGCCAAATATAACAATAGGCAATCTAATTATAGAATTGGTTATATGTCAATATCAGTTAAAATCTAAATTTCATTTTTTGCACCCCACGCCCTACACACACCCAAGTAAGATAGATTTTAAAACTTAAATCTCACCTACACAATTCTTAGCTTATTAAAAAGTCTTTATATACGACTTTACTTATACACTACGCGTGGTGGTTTATAGCTAAGTTTAAATAAAGCGCGTTTGATTTGTATATATGTGCGATAGAATGGCTTTAAGATTCTATAATGCAAGGGTATTCCCCCTCCCCCCTCCCATAGTAATATTTTCGCCAACATTTATACTCTCACCCTTATCATATTGAGTATTATTTGCTGCATTTTTTACAATGCTATAACATAAAGGGGCAAGATATTTAATATAATTGTCATTAGCACAAAAAAACTACATGATACATATAAAATCTCCGTTTCTTAAAATAATGCAGTATTATAACAAATTATGCGTTGAGGATTGCATAAAGATGTATCAAAAAAATATGTCAAACCTACAAGTAAGAATTTCAAAAAACTTGCAAGTAGA
>NZ_FZMS01000091.1:0-2252 GCF_900198365.1 Helicobacter bilis
CAAACAAAGCATAATACACAAGCTGTGCATTCAGCCAAAGAGTTAGAATTACTTTATAATAGATTTAAAGAAAATATTACTCTCTACATTGCAAAACAAAACAATGAGATTCTGGCAGCTACCCTGCTTTTTATCTATCCAAATTTAGTGCATACACAATATTTAGCAGTAAATGAAAAGGGCAGGGAAGTGGGTGCATTAGATTTACTTATAAAAACATTGATAGATAAATATGCTACAACAAAACAATACTTTGACTTTGGAATCTCCACAGAAAATAATGGCTTATTCTTAAACGAAGGACTTATCGCACAAAAAGAGGGCTTTGGTGCAAGGACAATTGCGCATAGTTTTTATGAACTGAATATTAACGGGGGGGGGGGGGTAATAACCCTTAAGTGTTTTGCAACTAAAAGCCCTATATCTTGGCATACTCAATACAAAAGATTCAAATACTACTCTAGCAAACCTATTACAAACTTTGCTTTAAACCCCATTACAAAGGGGGCGGCGTGATACACCCACTCTCTGATGTGCAAAGCCAAAATATTGGCAAAGGGACTAGAATCTGGCAGTTTTGCGTGGTGTTACCCAATGCGATTATAGGGGAGAATTGCAATATTTGCTCTCACTGCTTCATTGAAAATGATGTTATAATCGGCAATAATGTAACGATAAAATGTGGGGTGCAGGTGTGGAATGGATTAAGGATTGAAGATAATGTATTTATTGGTCCTAATGTAAGTTTTACTAATGATAAATATCCAAGATCAAAGCAGTATCCTAGCGAGTTTCTAAAGACAACGATTAAAAAAGGGGCTTCCATTGGTGCGGGTGCTGTGATTTTACCCGGGATTACTATCGGTGAAAATGCACTTATTGGAGCAGGCAGTATTGTAACAAAAGATGTTTGTGATAATGCTAAAGTAATAGGCAATAAAGTTATTATACGGGGGGGGGGTAACTAATCCCTATTTTACTGCTTTTTCTATCCTTTTATATTCTGTGATTCACTCTCTCATTTTAGCTACATATATAAGGCTGTATCGATGAAAATCTGTATAGCCGGAAAGAATAATATTGCAGTGTGGGCGTTAAGGTATTTATTGCAAATTGGTATTTATAGGCAGGATATCCTTATTTTACCAAATGCAAATGATTGTGGGTATGATACTTGGCAACACTCGCTTTTAAAATGTGCTAAAGATGAGAATCTTAAGGTTGTAACATTGCAAGACATATATGCAATGAGTGATTTATTATTTATTTCATTAGAGTTTAATAAGCTTATTGATATAGAAAAGTTTGCAAGTAAGAATCTTTTTAATATTCATTTCTCTAATCTTCCAAAATACAAGGGTGCTTATACTTCCATAATGCCGCTTTTATATGGGGAAAGTGAGGCTGGAGTTACGCTGCATAAAATAGATTCTGGTGTTGATACGGGTGATATTGTCGATCAAATGACTTTTTGCTATCGGGCTTCAAGATAGTGCTAGAATGTTGTATGATAGCTATAACAAATACGCGTTTTTGCTCTTTAAACAGAATTTTTTTCATTTATTAAATGGCACTTATTCGGCAAAAAAGCAAGGCTACATAGGTGGGAGCTACTTTTCTAGAAAAGAGATTGATTTTAATAATATTGTGATAAATCTCAAAAAAAATAAGCTTTGAGATACATAATCAACTGCGTGCTTTTATCTTTAGGGAATATCAACTACCTAGTATTTGTGGCGTGAGGATTATGGAATCTGTTTTAACACAGGAGTTTATAGGAAGCAATGTTTTAATTGATAATAATGATTGTTTTATAATTTCTGGCGTTGATGGATTTAAGATTCTTGCATATAAAGATACTTATGGGGGGGGGGGGGTGAATACCTTGTAGCTATTTGGAATCTTTTAGCAAAATGTTTGACTACCCTATTGTGTCAATGCTTTTTATCGCAACGATTGCTTTTAGGGGTTGTGCGATGATGGCGGTGATAAAAGGTCGCAAGATTACTTTGCGTTTGGTGGAGGTTTTTGATGCGGAATTTATTTTATCGTTGCGTTCTAATCAACATAAAGCAAGGTTTTTGCACCCTATTGATAGTGAGATTGAAAAGCAAAGGGAATGGATTGTAGATTACAAAAAGCGTGAATCTTTAGGCAAGGAATACTACTTTGTGATAGAAGAGTGTGTGCTGCCTGATTTGAAGCATTATTTGGTTTAGTGCGTCTTTATGATTTTTTAGAGGATTCTTTTT
>NZ_FZMS01000091.1:2453-7810 GCF_900198365.1 Helicobacter bilis
GGCTGTATCGATGAAAATCTATATAGCTGGGGAAAATAATATTGTCGTATAGGTTGTAGGCATTTATACGCAATATTAAAATTACAGCGTCTAGAGATTCTAAAAATTGAGCTAAGACTTAAGCAAGGCGAGATAATCCTTTGCCCTCTGTCTGTTTGGCTTCCTGCAAGAAAGGTGCGTGTAGATTGAAAGCTCATCACACACGCCAAAAAGCGACTTTTTCACAGAATCAAAGAAATAATCGCATATTTCAATAATTTCAGCTTGTGTGTTGATATGCTCATAATTCATAATAACATCATAATCTAGCTTGTATTTAAGCCTAAATTCTATGCCGGTTGAGAGTTTATAAGCCAAAGTCCATAGGAATCTAGCTTGGCTTGGGATAGCAGCGGAAAACACGCCATCATCTTTCAGTAACAAGCACGAGTGTGCTACTACTTCAGGCAAGTTTGCAATATGTTCTAAAACCGCACAAGAGATGATTCTGTCATAAAATGGGCTTTGGACTTGGGATTGAATGGATTGCGTGGATTCAAGGGAGGCAGGGGATTCT
Organism: Helicobacter bilis; assembly: GCF_900198365.1. Lineage (GTDB taxonomy): Bacteria > Campylobacterota > Campylobacteria > Campylobacterales > Helicobacteraceae > Helicobacter_A > Helicobacter_A bilis_B. Next base: position 3,010 of record NZ_FZMS01000091.1, read on the forward strand.
ATGTGGGATTTGGCAAATGCACTTATTTTATCGGTATTTGTATTTACCCCCCCCCCCCGTTAATATCACTGCTTTGTGCTATTTCTGCAATATCTTTATATATGGCATTGATATGTTGGAGTTTTGGGGAATCTTTATAAAGGGCTTTGAATGGCTCTATAATATCATAATGGCTAAAATCGCTTTCTAGGATATTTGATTAAGCGTTCCCGCACCTATTTCTAGGGTTTTATGCCCACTAATGCCTTGTGTGTCATTGGCTACTTTGTAATGTAGCCAACGCTCTAATTTTTGGGCTAAGCCACTTGCCGTTCCTTATCCATCTCTATTGTTCTTATAATGTTGCTCCTAGATAGCCTGATAAGTTTGTGGCAATGGACTTCTAGTCTTTGGAAAATTATCAAACACGACTTATCCTTTCTTTTATTGTTTAAATTATTTTCAACTACTCATTGAGATAATCTTGCAATGCTTTAGTGCTAACTCTTGTATTTTCATTATCATTGCTATTTGCCTGCATGGCGATAGCTGCACTCTTTGCACCTGAAATGGTTGTAAAATATGGGATATTAGCACGCAAAACTGCCTCTCTAATAAGTCTTGCATCTGGCTTGGCTTTATTACTGCTTGTGTTAATCACCATGTCGATTTCATGGTTTGCTATCATGTCGTTAATATGCGGTCTGCCCTCACTCACTTTTAGCACTGCCTTAGCCTCTATACCTGCCTCGCTTAGAATCTTATGTGTGCCAAGCGTGGCTACAATCTCAAAGCCGATTTCTTGCAGGGTTTTTGCTAGTCCTGCGGCGTGTTTTTTATCGCTATTTCTTAGTGAAATAAAGATTTTTCCCTTTTTTGGCAGTGGATTCTTACATGCACTTTGACTTTTATCAAAAGCAAACGCAAAACTTTTACCCATCCCCATAACCTCCCCTGTGCTTTTCATCTCTGGTCCTAGTAGTAAATCAGCTCCCGGCAATTTATTAAAAGGAAAAACCGATTCTTTAACGCTGAAATGTTTTAATGGCTTATGTGTGAATATTTTATTTGTTTTAGAATCACTATTCAAAGATTCCATATCAACACAGCCCACTTCTTTTACCATATTATATTTATCATAAAATCTCAATGCCTCTTCTAATATAGAATCTTTAGATTCTGCTTTTTTCACACTATGATTCCACATAACTCTTGTAGCAATTTTAGCTAAAGGTAGTCCAGTAGCCTTGCTTACAAAAGGCACGGTGCGACTAGCCCTAGGATTTACTTCAATGAGATATAGCTCATTATTATAGATTGCATACTGCACATTCATAAGCCCCACTACACCAAGTTTCAAGGCAATCTTAGCCGTGCTTTGCTCTATCTCTTTCAGCATAGATTCTCTAATATTTATTGTCGGCAGGGAACTCGCACTATCCCCGCTGTGAATCCCCGCTTCTTCAATATGCTCCATTATCCCGCCAATATACACACTCTCCCCATCGCTAATGCAATCTACATCAAGCTCAATGGCGTATTCCAAAAACTTATCAATAAGCACCGGAGAGCTATCACTCACAGCAATCACCTCGTCCATATACTGCTTTAGCTCATCATCATCATACACTATCCGCATAGCTCGCCCACCAAGCACATAGCTAGGTCTTACAAGCACGGGAAAGCCGATTTTATTAGCCACACTATAAGCTTGTTCTTTCTCATAAGCTATGCCATTTTGTGGTTGTTTTAGCCCTAGAGTATTTACAAAACTTGCAAATTTTTCTCTATCTTCTGCGGTGTCAATGACTTTTGCGCTTGTGCCGATGATTTTGGCATTGATTTTTGTTAGGGAATTTGCAAGTTTTAAGGGCGTTTGTCCGCCAAAATGCACGATTATGCCATCTGGCTTTTCTCTCTCAATCACAGCCCGGACGCGTTCAAAATCAATTGGCTCAAAATAAAGCACATCGCTTGTGTCATAATCTGTGCTAACAGTTTCTGGGTTACAATTATACATTATGCTTTTTATGCCTAAATCATTTAGGGCAAAGCTTGAATGAACGCAGCAGTAGTCAAACTCGATGCCTTGACCGATGCGGTTAGGACCACCACCAATTATCATAACCTTAGAAAAATTCGTCTCGTGGTGAGTTTCGCGGGAATCTGCAGAATTGTTTGTGCGACAGCCCTTTAGGCTAGTCTCCGCACAATTCTTTGATAACCCACGAACTTCACTCACGATACTAGAATTTTCTGTGTTGCTAGAATCCATATCACTAGAATCTTGGCATTCTGTATTTACAGAATCCGCAATTCTAGGATTTTGCGTAAGATTTTGGGGTTGTGCAGAAAATTTTGCGGAGGCTAGTCTCAAAGGGCTGCCGCACAAAGAATTTTCAAACTCTCCAAAAGATCGCGTGAAAGCCGAATTGCCAACGCTCATAAAGTTGCCTATTGTTGAGTAAAGGTAAGGCGTAAGACTAGGAAACTCCGCCGCACAAGTATCCACCTCATTATACACACACTCCACGCCAAGCCCAATTCTAGCTTGATACACTTCGCTCTCACTTATCTCCATTCCATCATTATGCTTTAGCCAATGGGCTATCATCTTATCACTAAAGCCATAGCTTTTTATCCGCCGCATAAGAGATTCATCGCTTAGAATCTGCGAAGTAATACTAGATTCAGAATCTACAATCTCTTTTATCTCGTGTAAAAACCACTTATCAATCTTGCATAGCTCGTGCATTTCATCAATACTCATTCCAAGCCCAAAGCCCTCAGCGATATAAAGCAGCCTATTCGCATTTGGTCGTCTAATCTCTTTTTTAATAATCTCTAAATCATTGCAGATTTGATTTAACCCAAAAATGCCTGTCTCAAGGCTACACAATGCCTTTTGCAAACTCTCTTTAAAGCTCCCGCCAATCGCCATTACTTCGCCAATAGACTTCATACTCGTTGTGAGTGTGGAATCTGCCTGTGGGAATTTCTCAAATGTGAATCTAGGAATTTTTGTAACAATATAATCAATGCTAGGCTCAAAACTCGCCGGTGTGCCTGTAATGTCATTTTTTATCTCATCTAGACTAAAGCCAACTGCAAGCATTGTAGCAACCTTTGCTATAGGATAGCCTGTCGCCTTACTTGCAAGGGCGGAGCTACGCGATACACGCGGATTCATCTCAATCACAGTCATTCTGCCATTTTTTGGATTTATAGCAAACTGCACATTGCTCCCGCCGGTATCTACGCCAATTTCTCGCAAGATTTTAAAACTTGCATCACGCATTCTTTGATACTCTTTATCCGTGAGTGTTAGAGCCGGTGCAATAGTAATGGAATCGCCTGTATGCACACCCATAGGATCAAGATTCTCAATGCTACACACGATGATGCAGTTATCAAACTTATCGCGTATAACCTCCATTTCATATTCTTTCCAGCCAAGTAGGGACTCTTCAATTAAAATTTCATTAATCGGGCTTGTTTCTAAGCCATTTTTTGCCACCGCTTTAAACTCATCAATATTATATGCCACGCCACTGCCCCCACCTGCAAGGGTGAAACTAGCTCGAATAATAAGTGGGAATCCTATCTCTTTTGCTGCCTCTAGGGCTTCTTCCTCCGTGTAGGCATAGCGAGATTTTGGCAAGTCCATACCAATTTTTAGCATAGCTTCTTTAAAAGCCTGTCTGTCTTCACCTTTTTTAATCGCACTAGGCTTTGCACCTAAAAATTCTATGCCTTCTAGCATTCCCTTTTCATACATACTCATTGCGACATTAAGGGCTGTCTGTCCGCCCATAGTCGGCAAAATCGCATCTACTTTCTCTCTTTTGATAATATCTGCAATAATCTCTTCTGTAATCGGCTCAATATAAGTGCGATCCGCAAAGTCTGGGTCCGTCATAATAGTCGCTGGATTTGAATTGATTAGCACGACACGATAGCCAAGGCTTTTTAGCGTCTTTACCGCCTGTGTGCCAGAGTAGTCAAACTCACAAGCCTGACCTATCACAATAGGACCTGAACCAATGAGTAAAATCGTGTGAATATCGGTGCGTTTTGGTGCAATTTTTTGGGTTTGTTGTGTGGGGTTTGGCATATATATCCTTTAAGATTCTGTCTTTTTTGCAAAATTATACAATAGAATCTTTATTACTTTGTTATATTGAGTGCATTAATATCGCTTAGTTGTTGTGAGTAAAACTCGCTTTGTTGTGTGATATTTTAGAATCCCTGCATACTTATCAAGGAATATCCCCTTAAGTCTTTTCAGATCATAAAAATTCCATTTATGATTTCTATGGTATAGAAACTCTCAAACAATCTAAAATGAATTTAAAAAAATAAACATAAAAACTTAAGAATCATATACAAAAAATTATAACACAAGTTTGCTTGTAATATGTTTTTGTTTGCATGGCGTGAATGGGTTGCTTTCAAATTTTCTAAACTTACCTTTATACTCTCTTTTACATTTAAAAAAAACTTAAACTTATCGTAATAATCCAAATCTAACCCAAACAAAACTCTCATCATTAAGAAAACTATTTTATGAAAGTTTCCACAAACCCCCGAGTTTTCTATCCCATTCGTTCGGGGTGAATTTCTCTGTTCCCCCGCCGTGCGTAAAGGTAAGCTCTCCAGCTATGATTTTGCCTTGAATGTTATACAAATCAACTCTTAGCATCGCAAATGGCATAGAAAGTCCTGTAGCTATCGTAAGCATTGTCATAAAATTGAGTGGCTTACTAGGTGGCGTTGTTGATTGTGGATAACAAAGAGAGAAAGGCATAACATTCCAATTCTC
>NZ_FZMS01000072.1 GCF_900198365.1 Helicobacter bilis
AAATTCAAGTTAGGTTCTTGCAAGTCTATCGACTTTTCAAAAAAAAAAAAAACGGATTTTTACAAAAAAAATATGCAAAAATTTGATACTTTTATATTTTATTGTTACTTTTTGTTAATTTTTAATGATTTTTTTAATATAAACTTAAGCATATTGACGATAAATTTTTGATTTCTATTCAAATGCGAGGCTATAAAATTATGAAAAATACTTAAAGATATTGCAACTGATCTTGAAAATATATGAAAATTTGCTTTCGAGATTTGATCACTTTTTGTTTCAAAAGATAATCCAATATCATGTACATAACCAAATAATTAAAGAATTATTTTCACTAAAAACTTTATCACCAAAATGCTTTGAGGAGTAATTCGCGTTTTATATTTTCTAGGTTTAGTTTTACATATTCTTGCTTGAAAAATTCTAACTTTTATGGGTTAAAAAATCTTATGATAGAAAACTCTTGATAACACATAAAGCATAAACTTGGAAAGCAAAAAGTCATTGATTGCATTATAATCAAATTCCCTCTTTTCAGCAAAATGCTCACTTGCACCCCCCCCCCCCCATGCTACCAAAAAACATCAAAACGCTAAAATTTTTCTTAACTCTAGAAGAGCAAAGAAGAGAGATTTGATTTAAGTGGGTATCAACAAATTCGCTATGAGACATAAGAAGACTTGAAGGAAAAACTTAAAAATCAACTAAATGAGTATTACAAAGCAAAAGACATTAGAATTATAAAAGAGTGCTTGCAAGGATAAAACACTTTATTTAAGAAATGTGAAGTCCGACAAAAGCCTCATATTTCGCGATGAATTAATGGCAAAATTCTTTATCAATGCAGTGGAGAAAGTGAGTTAAATCTTTGTCTAAGATTCTAGTAATATATTTAAAGAACTTCTAAAAGATCTCACTAAGACTGAGAATCATAGATGTCTGCCATACATGTGTAAAACCTTATTGTATGATTTTTATATAAAATCTTATGCTGGTAATTTGTTAAAATAATGTATTGGTAAATACACTAAAAATCTATAAATTGCTCAAATACAACACGAGATCTCAAACCTTTGCTATTTTAGATATTAAACCTCTGCGGTATATAAGTTTGAAACAATATTGATCGCATTATATCTTCCTTCTAGGGTCTAGTGTGCCATAAATAATACCCGTTTTTGGGTCAATTAAGATAGCATTGACATCGCCCATTGTGTCGGTTTCAATTACTTTATATCCCATTCTTTTTAGAATCTCTTGCGTGTCTTTATTGATAGAAAACTTCTCAATATCTAGCGTATCTGGCTGCCATTGCATATGAAAGCGTGGAGATTCTACGGCGGTTACAAGATCCATTTTATAATCAATGAGATTTACAATCACTTGTGCTACAACACTTATAATCTTCCCACTTCCTGGACTCCCAAGCACAACATATAGCTTGCCATCTTTTAGAATCATAGTAGGACTCATCGTGCTTAGCGGTCGTTTGTTTGGTGCGATAGCATTATTTGTGCCTTCAATCATACCATGTCGATTTGGATAACCCACCTTAATAGAGAAATTTTCCATTTGATCATTAAGTAAAAAGCCATAGTCACTCACAGCCACCCCAGAGCCATAGCGTCTATTGAGTGTATAGGTAACGCTGACTGCATTTCCCCATTTATCAACCACAGAAAAATGCGTGGTATTACTGCCTTCATGCAGGTTTGGATTATTATTTTGCTTTATTTTGCCTAAACCCGGGATTATCCTATCGCTTGGTGTCGCTCTATTTGTCTTTATGGAGCGATAGACTTCTCTTGCATATTCTTTGCTTAAAAGCGTATCTAGGGGTAAATCAATAAAGTCTGGATCGCCCATAAAGCTAGATCTATCAGCTTGTGCTTGTCGCATGGCTTCTGTTAAGAGATGAATGCTTTTTGATGATGCAAAGCCGAGTTTAGCCATATCCGCATTTTCGATAATGTTTAGAATCTCAAGGATATGCGCCCCACCACTGCTAGGTGGAGGCATGGTGATAATATCATATCCACGATAAGTCCCGCGTAAAGGCTTTCGCCATTTTACCTTATAATCTTTTAAATCTTGCAGTGTGAGTATGCCACCACCTTTTTGAATATCACTTACCATAGCTTTTGCAATTTCGCCTTCATAGAATGCCTTTTCCCCTTGTTGTTGCAAGATTCTTAAAGTCCTTGCTAAATCTTTTTGTATGAGTATATCGCCGTCTTTATAGGCTTCGCCATTCTCTTTTAAGAAGTATTTAGAAGAAGATTCAAACTTTGCAAAATCACTTTGGACTTCCTGCATAGTCTCTTGCTGTCTTTGCGTTACCATAAAGCCTTTTTCTGCTAACATAACTGATGGTTCTAAAAGCTCACTAAGCGTTTTTGTGCCATATTTATCAAGCATGGCACTCATGCCTTTTACACTACCCGGGACGCCAACAGAGAGATAGCCTGTAACAGCGGCATTTGGGATAACCTCGCCTTTAGAATCTAAAAACATATCGCGACTAGCCGCCTTTGGTGCGACTTCTCTAAAATCAAGGGCGATGTCTTCTCCATTTGCTAAATGGATAAGGGCAAATCCACCACCACCGATATTTCCTGCCGCAGGGTGAGTAACTGCTAGGGCATAGCTCACTGCAACCGCCGCATCAATGGCATTCCCACCGCTATCTAGCACGGCTTTACCAACAGCGTTTGCATACGGACTGCTTGTCATAGCAAGCCCATTACCCTCTCTATCTTTTATGGGAACATAGCTTGCAGCATTTATATGTGTCATGCTAAACAATATAGCACAAAGTGCGAGAATGCTAAATATTCTATTCCATCTTACAATACAATCTAGCGGTTTTAGATATGATAATAACATGCTTATCCTTTTTATGATTTCATCTCAAAAGACTTTTATTATAACTTAGTTTGTAACTAGAAATATAATATTTTATATATTTTTAATTTTGCTTCATAAAAATACGCTTGTAAGGATAGGCTATAATACAGAATCTATGTTATTATTTTTTGCGTTTCAATATGAAATATTTTTAGATTCCATATTTACACTATTTTTATAATACACTAAGGATTAAAAGCATGAAACTCCAACTCTTACATGATATTGTACGCTTATTTTGCACTCATAAAATGATTACTTATATCGCACGGATTGGTGATAATGTGATACATATACGACTTGATAGCATAAATTATTTTATCGATTTAAATAAGGGTAATCCAAGAATATATAGCAGTGAGAACATATTAAAAACAAAACACTATAATGCACCATTTGATGTCGCTATGAACAAATATATCTATAAAGCCAACATTAAGACATGCAAACTCGATGGTATGAATAAGATTCTAAAGCTATATTGCACATATAAAAGCACATATAAAAGCATTGAAACACTTTTTCAAATCGAACTCATAAATCGTGCCACAAATGCGATCATTGTGCAAGATGATAGAATCATATCTGCATTACGATTTAGTGATTCTTTAAAAAGAGCAATCTTACCTAAAATGCCACTTGCACCATTAGACCAACCACATTTTCTAAAAACTTTTACTGATAATAGCACTGAATATACATTGCAAATGCTTAGAGAAGAATATATTACTATGCAAAAAAGCTTATTGGACCAAAAACGAGAAAAAGTCTTACAGAATCTAGAAGCAAAAAAAGCAAAGCTTACCAAACTCTTAGAATCTCTGCCAGATATTGACACACTCACACAAGAGAGAGAAACAAGCTTTATGCTTGCAAACTATATTTTAACGCATTTAGATTCTATACCAAACTATGCGACAAGCCTAAGCATTGACAACATAACCTATGAAATCCCATGTATGAATAAGCCAAGCCTAGCAAGTGATAAGCTTTTCAAACAAACAAAGAAGCTAAAGCAAAAAATAGAACATATACACAAACAACAAGAAAATCTAGAATCTAAAATCACTTTTTTAAACAATCAAATCGATTTTGCAAAATATGCAAATAGTCAATCTCTAGACATACTCGCACCAAAAAAACACAATACAAAGAAGTTACAAAAAAGCCATTATGCAAGTTTTTATATCGATGGGATAAAAATCAGCATAGGTAGGAATGAGCGAGAAAATATCAGGCTTTTGCAAGATTCTAAGGGGGATTTTTTATGGTTACATATATGCGATATTCCATCATCACATTTAATTATCCATGCAAATAAAGTAAGCGATCAAGTGCTAGAATATGCTGGGATATTACTTGCAAAACTTTGTGGCATAAAAGATAACAAAATTGTGATAGACTATACAAAACGCAGGTTTGTGAGACTGACACAAGGCGCACATGTAGTCTATGCGAAAGAAAATAAGCTACATTTACAGCTAAATAAGGAGTAACACATGGCTTTAAATACTATTGGAAATATGACTTATATCAATCAAGCAAGTAGTGCGACATCAGCCTTGCATGCAAACAATATGCCACACCAAACTCCGCTTAATCACGCCATCTTTCACGAGCAAATGCAAAAAGTAGAGGAAGTGCGACCCGCAGAAGAAATGCATAAAACAGATGATAGAGAGGGTAGTGCTAAACGAGAGTTTGAAGAAAAAGAAGAAGAGAGCAAGGACTTTCAAGAGCAAATGGAAAATGCAGCAATAGCCCCAAAGAAAAAGAAAGATGATAGAGTGATTACAGAAGATGAAATGCTTATGCGACCAGAAACACATTTGCTTGATGTGAAAGGGTAGGGGGCTACAACTCTCATTGTGTTACAATGAAATTAGATTAGAAAGCATATATTCTTAATTAAGAAGTCTCATCGCGTGAAGATATTGTTGCAATAAGAATCTTTTTTAGAATCTAGGTTTGAATAAAAGTTTCTTAAAATAGATTCTGTTATCCTATTTTCAGGCTTGAGTATTTGCCACTTCTCCAAAAGTCTTTATCAAAAATTCTTCAATATTATATTTTTTGCGGTGATTTTCTGTGAAAATATGCACGATAACTTCGCCTAAATCAATGATAATCCAGTCTTCACTCTCTTCATCAATCGCATAGAATCTTACCCCCTTTGCTTTAAGATCTTCTTTAAGATAATGCAATAAAGATAGCGCGTGTTTCCCTGCCATAGCAGTAGCCACGACTACAAACTGCGATAAATAGCCCTTATTTGCGACATCAATCACTTCAATAGACTCTGCCTTTTTGGAATCTAAAATATCTTTTACCGCTTGGGCTAGATTCTGTGCGTTAGGCAATGAATTTTCTGTCATATATATCCTTTCCTAGTTTAAATCAATAACTTATAAGATTCTATCACATCATATCGAATATTTTCTGGAATCTCATCTTTATAATACTCTAAATTTTGAATGATAAGGCTTGAAGCATAAGGGTATGAAAAGTGTAGATACTGCATGTTGAGATTGTGCTTTTGTGCGAATGCTTTGCATATAGCTTCATTATTTGTATTTAAGCACTCTTTAGTTACGCGGTTAAAGACTATAAAGCAAAGATTCTCTCTTAAAACCTCAAAGTAGCTCCATTGTGGTAACTGCAAAAAATTATCCTGTCCTAAGATAAAATACAGAGTAGATGGCTTATAAAGATTCTTGAAATATTCCATGCTTTCTTTTGTCGTTACAGGTTTGTTTTGTAATATTTCATAATCACTGCATAGAATCTTATCATATTTTTCACATACTTTTTTTATCCATGCAAGTCGTTTTTGTGCGGAGATTCTAAAATGTGCTTTAAGTGGATTTTGATAGGCTACAAGCACGATTAATAAATCCAGCTTTAATGCACTCAAAGCCTTCTCAATAATGCCTACATGCCCTTTGTGTGGCGGGTCAAAACTCCCACCAAAAATAGCAAGATTCACCCTTATTTACCTTTTTTAGAATCTCTATATTGCTTTGCTTTTTTTGATAGCACAAGAAAGATTATAAACGCACTGCCCGTTACAATAAGGATTGTGCTCCATGCTTCAAAATGCGAGAAAGGCATACTAAAGTCAAACACTCTTTTTCCAAATATTTCAAATCCCATAACTTTCCTTTCTGTTTAATATCATTTCTACTTAATATCACTTTTGCGAGTTTTTATAATCCATAATAAAAACAATGCAATTCCCATCATAACGCAACTTAGAATCTGCCCCATACTAAGCCCTAAGAAGTAATAGCCCATCTGCACATCAGCTTCCCTAAAATATTCCGCGATAAATCGTGCAAGACTATATGCAAACGCATAAATAACGATAAGCATACCTTCAGTTTGATTTTTTTTAGAAGCAATCCACACTATAATAAAGACAACAATGCCCTCTAAAAATGCCTCAATCAGCTGACTAGGATAACGCAATACCCCTTCCACATAGATTCCTATAAATTTTAGTGAATCTTCTTCAATCACCCTACCATACAGCTCTTTATTTAAAAAATTCCCAATTCTCCCAAACACATAGGCAAGCGGCACACTCAAAGCAACTATGTCAAGCAAAGCAAAAATATTTGCCTTTTTCACATAAAAGAACAGAAATGAAGCAAGTAAAAAGCCAAAAACAGCACCATGAAAGCTCATACCCGCAATACCTACAAATCGCCCATCAACATAGGGGTTGAAAGCTTCCCAAGGGTGTGTGAGATAAAACATAGCAGAATCTGTATAAATAAAAAGATAGCCAAAACGCGCCCCAAGCAAGATCCCAATCTCAACCCATATAAAATAACTATCTATAATCTTTGAATCTATGTGTGAAAAACGCGGCATAGTTTTGACAAAATACTTCGCAAGAAAGAAACCAATAAGCAAAGCCGACACATACGCCAAGCTATACCAATGGATATTAAAGCCAAACGCGCTAAAGGCAATGGGACTAAAATGAGAATAGATTTCATTCCAAAAATTCATAATATAAACTCTATAGCTATTAAATTACAAAACCTCAATTATACATAATGTGTGATGATTTTTTAGCAAATAGTGTATAAAATTTGATTTTTGCGATATTTTTCAAGTTGATACCATAAGGTTTTTTAAAATTTAAAAATAATTAAAACAATATATCTTTCCAATACTTCATGCAATAGACAAAAACCACTAAATTTCGCGAAAGAATAAAAATGATAACTGAATACAAAGGAAGATGGTGGCTCGAGGCAGAATCGAACTGCCGACACAAGGATTTTCAGTCCTTTGCTCTACCGACTGAGCTATCGAGCCATTTTAAGTTTAATCAATAAAAAGAAGTAATTCTACTAAAATAAATATTAAAAACAACTTAAAGTAAATATAAAATTTAATTTTAATGGATTTGCAAACTCAATTCACATGGGATAAGGTATTAAAAATAAATAAATTGGATAGTTTCCTTGTCGCATAATGTGGCAAAGAACATTGATGAATGCACAGGGGAAATACATATAGTTACTGGGGCTAACAAATTGCCTTCAAAATATCGTAGTAGATTCAAGCATTCCAATGTTTATAGCTGGTTAAATTTATAAATAAAATTCCAATATCTATTTCATCATAACTCATTGTATATTTGTATTGCTTCATCAATGTGATTGTTGGCATGTTGTATTCTGGCTAATTGTTCGCTAGTAAATTGTTTGCCATTTACGCATATTATTGATTGTATCTCATCATCTTTGTATAAAACTTTCATGATCATATCATCATTTTTGTTGTAGAATCTTGCAATACCTTGTGCTTTATCGTCTTTGCATGGCGTTTTGGCTTTTAGATTCCCATTTTCATAATACCACTTTAACATGCCTTCTTTTTCATCATTTTTATATGGTGTTTCAATCTTTAGATTCCCACTCTCATAATAGTATCTATTTACACAACCGCTTATTTTGTCTTCTTCGCTTTTGCATTCTTTTAGCATGGTTGTATCTATACTATGAAATGAAAGAAAACCCATTAACACACTTTTTAGTAACATATTTGTCCTTTTAAATTAAGATAAAGATTCTGTATTTTACAAAAATTCTTTTAGACTAAAGCCTGAAAGATTCTAAAATTAGAGTCTAGCAAGTGTTAAGACCTTAAATCATAAATTATTTAGAATCACTCTCTTAAGGCATATTTCTTGTAAATAGACAACCACCTTTCCAATATGTCCGATGTTATGATTTAACATTATGAATAAATCAAAACCCGTTAAAACTTTTATTATTAGTGCATTTACTGCCTGTAAGCACACTATCTTACACTTTAAATGAGATCAGCAATTTCTTTATCTTCTGTGTGGAATTTAGACTATCTAATATCTAATCTACAACTGCATTTATAGAATCTTTATTTACAAAATCCCAAGCAAAGATTCTAAGATATTTGCGCTGCTATATTCTGTCTTTATGAGTCCATCTCGCTTTATTAATTCTAACTTATTTTCAGCAAGTCTCTTACCTACAATTAAGGCATATTCAAAGCCGATTAACTCAAAATCAGCGATTTTACTTCCAAACCTTTCATTCCTATCATCAAGTATGACTTCAATGCCCTTCTCTTGTAGTCGTGTGTAAAGATTTGTAGCAAAAAGCACCTCTTCTTCATTTTTCATATTTGAGATGATAATATCAAGCTTAAATGGTGCGACAGCTTCCCACACACAGCCTTTTTCATCTGCCTTTTGCTCTAAAATCGCTGATATTAGTCTGCTTACACCAAGCCCATAGCAACCCATAGTAAAAGGCATACTAGAGCCATTTGAAAGAAGAAAATTAGCCTGCATAGGCTTTGAATACTTATCCTCTAACTTAAAAATATGCCCTACTTCAATGCCCTTACTATAACGCAAAGTCCCACCGCATTTAGCACAAGAATCACCCTCTTGCACAGCCACTAAATCGCGATAATATAAATCATCAAATTCCTCCAATTGCACACCAACATAATGATAACCATGCTCATTTGCCCCACATATCAAATCCTCTCCATTCTCTAATTCCTTATCAAACACAATAAAACGAGAATTTGTCAAAGCACGCAAATGTATAGGACCAATAGAGCCTTGTGGCAACTTATAAGATTCTAAAAATGCCGTATCCGCATCGGCTATATCAAGCACGGAAGGATCAATCGCCTGAAGTGCATTTAATGCTTTAGTATCCTCTAGCATATCTTGACCGCGCATAAAAAATATAGCAATATCAACGCTATCTTTAAAAATCACTTTTTTTACAACCGCTTTCATAAGGTAGAATGGATTGACTTTAAAAAACTTGCTTAACTCATCAATGGTTTTTACATTTGGCGTTTCAAATTTATGATAACTGCTTGTAGCTTGTGGGGCAATTTCATCGCATGTTTTTGGCTTACGCACTGCTGCTTCAATATTTGAAGCATAATCACATTTGGCACAAGTTACAATCGTGTCTTCACCGCATTCAGCAAGCACCATAAACTCACGACTACCACTCCCACCAATCGCACCAGAATCCGCCTCAACAATGCGAAAATCAAGCCCCAAACGCCTAAAGATTCTCACATAAGTATCACGCATATTCACAAACTCTTTATTCAAAGATTCTAAAGAATCATGAAAACTATACGCATCTTTCATCACAAACTCTCTAGCGCGTAAAAGCCCAAATCTAGGACGCAACTCATCTCTAAATTTTAAATGGATTTGATAGAGATTAAGTGGCAGTTGCTTATAGCTTTTGATATAGGTTTTTGCTATCTCTGTTACACATTCTTCATGTGTTGGACCAAGCACAAAAGACGCCCCTTTTTTATCGGTAAAAAGGGCTAATTCGCTATATTTTTCATATCTTCCGCTTTGCTCCCAAAGGCTTGTTGGCGTTAAAAATCCCATAGTGATTTCATTTGCCCCAGCCCTATTCATCTCTTCTCTTACTATGGTTTTGATTTTATCCATTACAATTTGTGCTAATGGCAGAAAGTTGTAAATACCACTGCCTATTTGATGAATGTAACCTGCCCTAAGCAAATAGATATGACTTTTTAACACTGCATCTTTTGGTGCTTCTTTAAGTGTTGGTGCAAAGAAAGTTGAAAAACGCATGATTTTCCTTTTTTATGAGTGATGGCTATAAATTTTTGTAAAGTATTTTACAGAATTTTATTTTATATTGCAACACCAAGCAACGCAAGTTTATCTAGAATTATCACATCTTAGCTTATTAAGGATTAGATCCCAAAGAGGTGTTTGTGGCGACAAGACATGAATAAATAAGTTGTGCGTCTAAGCCTAGAATGAAATCCAAGCGCTAGTGTTTAACCCCCACTTTGTTATATTAAACGATAACTAATCTTTTAAAATCATTAAAAATCATCACAACACTTCATTTGCTAAAAATTGTGCGGTGTAGCTCCCGCTTTTATCCTTATTTTTTATAATATCAGCTACGCTACCACAATCTACGATCTGTCCGCCACCGCTGCCACCATCTGGTCCTATATCAATGATATAATCTGCGTTTTTAATCACATCTAAATTATGCTCAATCACAACGACAGAGTTTCCAAGACTAACAAGATGATGCAGCACGCCTGTAAGTTTATCCACATCAGCAAAGTGAAGTCCCGTTGTAGGCTCATCTAGGATATACAGCGTTTTGCCTGTATCCTTACGGCTTAATTCCTTGCTAAGTTTAATCCTTTGGGCTTCCCCACCACTTAGTGTAAGTGAGCTTTGCCCAAGTGTAATATAGCCTAGCCCTACGGCTTGTAATGTCTTAAGACGATTAAAAATCTTTGGAATCTTACTAAAAAAGCTACATGCTTCATCAACACTCATAGCAAGGACTTCTGCTATATTCTTGTGATTATAGGTAATCTCTAGTGTTTGTGGATTGTATTTCGCACCTTTGCATACATCACATTTCACCATGACATCGGGTAGAAAGTGCATTTCTATCTTTATTTCGCCCTCACCTTGACATTTTTCACATCTGCCACCTTTGACATTAAAGCTAAAACGACCGACACTATAACCGCGTATTTTTGCCTCTTTTGTCTCTGCAAAAAGATGGCGTATATCATCCATTAATCCCGTATAAGTGCTTGGGTTACTTCTTGGGGTTCTGCCTATTGGACTTTGGTCTAGATAAATTACTTTGTCAAGATTCTCTAAGCCCTCAATAATTACACCGCTATTTGCTTGAATGCGTTCTGAGTGATTAAGCAATTCTTGTGCGGCGGGTAAGAGTGTCTGTAAAATAAGTGAGCTTTTGCCACTGCCACTAACGCCCGTTACACACACAAAGTTTGCTAATGGAATCTTTACGCTGACATTACAGAGATTATGCAAAGTAACATTTCGCATACTTAGCCATGTCTCTTGCTTTCTATTATACTTATAGTCAATCTTTTTTGTGCCATTTAGATATCGTGCGGATAGCGTTTTGCTTTTTAATAAATCTTTAACCTTACCGCTAAATACGACTTCACCCCCATAGATTCCAGCACCCGGTCCTATATCGACTATAAAATCTGCACGCATAATAGTTTCTTTATCATGTTCTACAACAATGACACTATTACCCTTTTCTTGCAATGACTTTAGCGTTTTAATAAGCTTTAGCGTATCTCTCTCATGTAGTCCTATGCTTGGCTCATCAAGCACATACATAACACCTGTTAGCCCACTGCCGATTTGACTTGCGATGCGTATTCGCTGACTCTCCCCTCCACTAATGCTACGCGCATCACGATGCAGTGTAAGATAGCCTAGCCCAACATCATAAAGGAAGAATAATCTCTCTCGTATCTCTTTAAGTATAGAATCTGAAATTTGCTTTTGCTGTGTGCTAAGGTAGGAAAAATTCTCTTTTGTATCAAAAAAATGATAGCAATGCTCAATTGGCATATTGATCACTTCTGCTATCCCTTTATCTGCGACTTTCACACTTAAAGATTGTGGATTTAGTCTATTGCCATTACAACCACTACAAGTTTTTTCTACCATATAATCTGTTGCATCATCTTTTAGCACATCAAGGGCTATTTGCATGACACCTCGCCAAGTCTGCTTTATCGTGCTATTTTTCCAAGTTACCATAATATCTTTTGTGCTGCCATATAAAAGTGCGTTTTGCTTATCTTTAGAAAGTTCTGCAAAAGTGCTACTAGGCTTTATATCATAGGCATTACAAAAGCCCTCAAAAAGTGCGTAATAATAGCTTTTATTGAATCCAAAAATAAACTTTATCCCGCCTTTATTAAGCGGCTCATGCTGTGTAATAATGCTATTCATATCAAGGGCGTATTTCACACCTAAGCCACCACAATCTCTGCATGCACCCTTTGGAGAATTGAAAGAAAAGCTTACAGGCTCTAGCTCTTCAAAGCTTACCTTACATTGAAAACAAGCTAAATGTTCGCTAAAGTGGATTATTTCATTATGTTCTTTAGAATCCCTTTGATCTTTAGAATCTTGTAGTATCTCAACCTCAATTTCGCCATAAGATTCCTTTAGTCCAGATTCTATCGCATAAGCTATTCTTGCATGATTTTCTTCATTTAGCACCACTCTATCCATAACGATACTAATGCTATGCTTTTTAGTCTTTGCAAGTGTGATTTCAGAATCAAGTCTTGTCATCACACCATTAATCTTTGCTCTTACATAGCCTTTTGTGCGTAAAGATTCTAATTTATCTTGAAAGCTTCCCTTTTTCTCTTTGACAATGGGGGCATAAATAATGAGTTTAGAATCTTTTGGCAATTTTAAGACTTCATTAATAATATCAGTTGAAGACATAGAGCTAATCTTTTCCCCGCATAAATGGCAATGTTGCATACCAACTCTAGCATATAAAAGTCGCAAATAATCATATATTTCTGTGATAGTGCCAACGGTAGATCGTGGATTCTTTGAAGTCGTCTTTTGGTCTATGGCAATAGCTGGAGTTAGCCCCTCTATCTTTTCTACATTTGGCTTACCTACTTTATCAAGGAATTGTCTCACATAGCTTGAGAGAGATTCTATATATCGTCTTTGCCCCTCAGCATACAAGGTATCAAATGCAAGCGTGCTTTTACCGCTACCACTCACACCTGTGAATACGACTAATTTATTTTTTGGGATAGAGAGATTTATATTTTTTAGATTATTTTCTTTTGCACCTATGATTGTGATATTGTCATTTTGTCCCATATTTTCCCTTTTTCTCTACCAAAAATTACAAAATTAAAAAGCTTGTATTCTATCAAAAATACACAAATATATATGTGAAAATGTAATGCGATAATCACAATATTGGAGAGAAGATTCTAAGTTGATTTCTTACATATTGTCTTTTATGGGCTATGTGTGATATGTTGATAATGTTATGGGATTTGTAATTGTATGTGTTTATTTATACTAGAATCTATGCATTTGTGACCTATGAATGACATATTTGCACTAATTCGCAAAGCAAAGAGTGAGATATTAAGCTATAATGAAAAGGTTTTTGTGCCATTTCAAGTCTTAAGGAAGGTTTTATGGATATTCAAAATATTAACAAGATTGAGAATGCTACATCATTTGGGCAAAAGGATATTATAAAGATTGGCATTGTGCTTGCATTTTTTATTGTTATTGCTGGTATTGCTATCACTTTTGGTTATCCTGTCAGTAGTCCTGTTGTGCTTATCTTTGCTGCTGTTGTGGGTGGTTATATGGCACTCAATATCGGTGCAAATGATGTGGCAAATAATGTTGGTCCAGCAGTTGGGTCTCATGCTATCACACTTGTTGGTGCGATAATCATCGCTGCGATTGCGGAGGCTTTGGGGGCTATTATTGCTGGAAAAGATGTTGTTGATACGATTAAATCTGGCATTATTAATCCTGCTAGTTTGCAAGATAGTAAGACCTTTATTTATGTCATGCTTGCAGCCCTTACTTCTGGGGCGATTTGGCTACATGTTGCTACTGCGCTTGGTGCGCCTGTATCTACGACACATTCACTTGTTGGCGGTGTGCTTGGAGCGGGCATTATGGCTGGTGGCTTTGGCATAGCAAACTGGGGTGCTATGGGAGAGATTGCCTTAAGTTGGGTTGTATCACCTTGTCTTGGTGGCTTAATCGCCATGATATTTTTATTTATCATTAAGCGATCTATTACCTATCAAAGCGATAAAAAGACTGCGGCAAAACGCGTTGTGCCATTACTAATTCTTATTATGTCATGGTCATTTAGCGTGTATTTGGTGCAAAAAACTGGCATGATTAAACTGAGTTTTGGTGTTGCCTTACTTGCTGGATTAGCTATTGCAATTGTTATTTTCTTTATTTCTCGTCCATTTATCATTAAAAAGGCTGATACGCTGTCAAACACAAAAGAGGATATTAATGAGCTTTTTACACTCCCTTTAATATTTTCTGCCGCTCTTCTTAGCTTCGCACATGGTGCAAATGATGTGGCAAATGCTATTGGACCTTTAGCTGGAATCTATGAAGCGATTAGAGAAACTACTATGGAAGCGTTTGGCGGTAAAGCACAAGTGCCATTTTGGATTATGCTTATTGGTGGGCTTGGAATCTCGCTAGGACTAGCCCTTTATGGACCAAAACTTATCAAAACGGTTGGCAGCGAGATTACAGACCTTGATAAAATGCGTGCTTTTTGTGTGGCTCTTTCTGCCGCCATTACCGTGCTTATTGCTTCACAATTAGGACTTCCTGTAAGTTCTACACACATTGCTATTGGTGCGATTTTTGGTGTTGGATTTTTGCGTGAATATCTAAAAAAGCGTTACTATACTATGCAGCAAGAAATAATTGAGGCACATAAGGGTAAAAATGAAGAAGCTGTGCAAAGATTCTTAACAAAATTTGAACGCGCAAACATCAAGCAAAAGCAAGAGATGCTACAATCGCTAAAAGAGAATGCTGCAAAAACTGATAAGAAGAATGCCGATTTGCCCGTATTGAAGAAAAAAGAGCGTAAAAGTTTGAAAAAAGCCTACAAACAAGAGCTAGTTAGACGAAGTGCAATCAATAGAATTGTTGCTTCATGGCTTATTACCGTGCCACTATCAGCTATCTTTGGTGCAGTTACTTTTTATCTTATATCAAAGGTTGATATTCCGTTGTAGATTCGAGATTGGCTGTTTGTGTTGGCTTAAGATGAATTAGCGAATAATCTGTTTGTCATTATATTTAAACGCGTGTTTTTAAATACGATCGTTGTTGTATTGCAGCATAGTTAGTTACCTAGCATACATGCTACAAGAAACTTTCAATTTAATCTCAATTTGAGAACTTTTTAGACGGCAACACATAGAAGGAGGTCTTCTTAAATTTCTCATATCTTGCAAAAAAAATGTTTTTGGGTTGCTATCTTGTTGGTGTCTTATATCTGCAATGTATGCAATGTGCTACTCTCATCGATAATATTGAGATCCTCTTTCGCCTCTCAACAACCATTAATTTTAATCAGTAGTGGCACCTATCATACCCATCAGATATACATCAAAGCACTCACAAAGCATTCATGCATATAAAAATGTAAAATTTTAAACTTTAATATGAAAAATAATGAAAAATGTTTTTTTCTTTTTGTAATTTTGGCTACAATAACGACTTTACACTGCAAAAACAAAGGAAAAACAAGGAGTATAAATGCAGTTTATTCGCGATATGAGTATAGGTAAGAAAATCAGCTTTCTTTTAACAACAGCCTTAGTGCTAGGCATGTGTGTGCTTTATGTGATTGTTTCTAAAAAACTAGAAAATAGTATGCAATATGAAGCACAAAAAACACTTATTGCAAATGCTATTCAAGATGCTAGAGATGTAGAGAACTATTTCAATGTTGCAGGTGGGAATCTTGAGGCGATCACAAAGGCAATCCATGTAGACTGGGAGGAGGGGACTAGCTCTCTTAGCGATAACTCTCTTATGCACTTTCTAGGCTACATTGTAGATTATAATCCGGCCATAATAACCACTTTTACACAGATTAAACATCCTTCTTTTTCTCGTAGTAGAAGGGCAAATGCAGATTTATATAATGCAAACGGCAATTTAGAATTTGCTCTCATAGACACGAATAATAATGAATACGACACGGGCATTGAGATAGCAAAGCAAGGTGTTATAAAAATGCCTGATGGACGCAGTATTTTTGAGGGTATGCCAGACATTAAAGAAGCATACACAAAAAAAGATCCGATAGTAACAAAGCCCTATCGCATACTCTACAATAATGTGGAGACATCAGCTGTGGGCGTGATTTTTCCAATCGTTTCAAATAATGATGAGGTTGTTGGTGTGCTTGGAACGCTAATTGATATGGATAGTCTCTCAAAAATCGTATTTAATCCAAAACACGCTTTATATGCACATGCAGAACGCTTTCTTATAAATAGTTACAATGCTTTGACACTCTATCCTGATACAAAAATGCTTGGAGAATCCCTTGAAGCAGTTATGGATTCTAAAGCAGCCCAAGAAATTATGGCGTTGCAGTATGATCCAGACGCTGGGGCTAGAGAAAATACAAAGGTTATTGAGATAGAATCTAAGAGTGGTGCAAAAGGTTTAGCAAGTGTCTTTAAATTTGAGATATGGGATAATGTAGTATGGACGATGGTAAGCTTTGCACCCTATGATGAAGTGCTAGAAGAACTTTATTTGGTAAGGTATGCGATCATTATTACCGTGTTAGTCCTTACAATATTTATCGCCTTAATTACGATTGGTTATGCAAAATTCTATTTACAAAGCGATATTGAAAAAATCTATGTTGGCTTAGAAAATTTCTTTGCATTTTTGGACTATAAAACAAATAAAGTTGATAGCATTGCAATTCATAAAAAAGATGAATTTGGACGAATGGCACAGAAAATTAATGCAGTTGTAAAAGATATTGAGAATCATAGTTTGCAGGATAAAGCCGCTATTACTGATGCTATTGATGTGGTAGATAGGGTAGAGCGTGGCGACCTAAGAGTGCGTTTGACGGAGAAGCCATATAATCCGCAGTTAGTCAAGTTGCAAGAGATTCTAAATAATTTACTTGAGGTTTTACAAACAAAAATCGGTGGCAACATGAATGAGATTCAAAAGCTTTTTGAGCAGTATAAAAACCTTGACTTCCGCAATTCTATCCCTGAAGCAGAAGGCAATATCGAAAGCATTGCAAATCTACTTGGTGCCGAAATAAGAAGAATGCTAAAAGATTCTAAGTCTTTTGCGACAAGTCTTAACGATAGGTCAAATTCGCTTGAAGACAATGTTAATAAACTCACAGAAGGCACAACGCAACAAGCCCAAGCCCTAACGCAAACTGCCGCTTCACTGGAGCAAATCACAGCTTCAATGCAGAGTATGCGTGGGCGTATGAATGAAGTGTTGCAACAAGGTGAAGATATTAAAAATATCGTAGCTATCATTAATGATATTGCAAATCAAACCAATCTACTCGCATTAAATGCTGCTATTGAAGCAGCAAGAGCTGGAGAGCATGGCAGGGGCTTTGCAGTCGTTGCTGATGAGGTGAGAAAACTAGCAGAACGCACGCAAAAAAGCTTAAGTGAAATTGAAGCAAATGCCAACATTCTATCGCAAGGTATAAATGAAGTAGCAGAGACCATAAACGAACAAGCACAGAGTGTAGCCCAAATTAATGAAGCTGTTACACAACTTGAAGATAGCACGCATCAAAGTGCAGATGTTGCAAGGCATTCACAAGAGATTAGCCAAGCAGTGCATGAGATAGCGGAACAAATCCTTGAAGATGCAGAGAAAAAGCAGTTTTAGGTTTGTTTATTATCTTTAATCACATAGAAATAGAACATTAATATATGTTTTGTGTGTGTCGATATTTTTAAGGGATAATGTATGGATTCTCATAATAATATAAAAACAAAGAGTTTCTTTCTCTCTTTGCCTTTTCTCTTTGTGCTTTATGTGATACTTTGCATTCTTGGCATTTTAGCTTACCGATATTTCGTTACACAAGCACCACTTTTTGAACATACTTTTGTTGAGCTTATATCAAGGGGAATTATCCTTGTTTTTTATCTTTTTGTTGTGAATCTTCCTGCATTTTTTCTTGTATTTATCCCCATATTGCGACAAAACCTGATTGTTTTTGGTGTATGCCTTGCTCTTGTTGTTGCCTTTTCTCTCACAGGGCTAC
Source organism: Helicobacter bilis (assembly GCF_900198365.1). Taxonomy (GTDB): domain Bacteria; phylum Campylobacterota; class Campylobacteria; order Campylobacterales; family Helicobacteraceae; genus Helicobacter_A; species Helicobacter_A bilis_B. The sequence continues at coordinate 18,129 of NZ_FZMS01000072.1, forward strand.
CTGCCACTCTATCTTTAAGCAATCAAATTTTTATGATTCCTTGGTTTGTGATATGGGAAAGCTTTGTTGTAGTAAGTATTGTGTGTGATGCTTTTTTCCGCAATATGCCTAAGCTTAATGTGTCTATTGTATTAGTCTCAAGCCTTAAAATCATCTTTGGCTTTTGCCTTGGTATTGTATTTTTTATATGTTGTGTGGTATTTCAATTCTATGTTTTCGACAGATATGATTTCATCGGTAGAAACTACGGGATACCATATAACAAAAAAGTTCTATTTCAAGATTTGGGATTCTAAAATTCTAACAAACAGCCACCATCTTAAACCCATATAACACTTACTTACAAAACCCAGCTTGGATTAAATCATGCATATGAATAACACCCTCCAGCACACCCTCTTGTGTTAAAATAGGTAATATCTGAATCTTAGAATCTTCAATAATTTTTAAAGCATCAAATGCAAGCATACCGCTATCATAAAGTGCTTTTGGATTTTTTGTAGCATAAGAAAAAGCACTAGATTCTAGGCTAAAATCCTTATCAAACATAGCTCGTCTTAAATCGCCATCACTCAGCACACCAAGCAATTTATGATTAGAATCTACAACAAATGCATTTCCTAAACGCCCATTTGTCATAACATTAATCGCATCACGCAAACTCATCGCAGTATCAAGCAAGGGGAGATTCTGCGTCTGCATAATATCGCTCACTTTGATAAAAAGCATACGACCCAAACTCCCACCGGGATGAAAACTTGCAAAATCACGCTTACTAAAGCCCCTAGCCCTCATAAGACACACAGCAAGAGAGTCGCCCAAGGCAAGTGTAAGCGTCGTGGAAGTCGTGGGGGCAGTTTGCAACGGGCATGCTTCCCTTTCTATAATTAAGGGCAGAAAATAATCGCCAAGCATAGACATACGCGACTTTTTTGACTTTGACATAGTAATGATAGGCAACCCCATGCGTCTAATATGTGGCAAAATCGCTACAATCTCCTCGCTCTCACCACTATAACTAATCGCTAACACGCAATCATCTTTTTGCAATACGCCTAAATCACCATGCATAGCTTCTGTGGGATGCAAAAAAATGCTTGGTGTGCCTGTGCTTGAGAGTGTCGCTGAAATTTTTTGTGCGACTAGCCCGCTTTTGCCTACTCCCATAAGCACGAGCTTACCTTTCATATTTATTATAAGCTTGATAATAGAATCTAAATCGCTCAAATCCCCACTATACGCTAAAAGCGCATTACCTTCATCATGCAAAGTCTGCATAAAAATTGCTTTAAAATCATAAGTTTTCATATTTAATCCTTTTGTATGTGTTTTATCGTGTAAGCTAATTATCGCGTGGCTAATTTTAGCATACTTTGCTTTAATGAAATGAGATTGTCAATTTCTTTATGTTTTTAGTGGCGTGTATTTAGAATCTTTTCTTGCTATATAAAAATATAAGCTTAAAAAATACAAAGTAGAGATTTTGTAGAATCTATTTATCATATTAAATAATATTTGCGAGATTAAATCGAGTTTGATAGGCTTTTAGATTCCATATGGTCTTCTCAGGAATTATTATAAACAATAATCAAAAAAAACACACACAAAAAATAACCCTTATAGAATCTAAACTTCACATTTTACACCCTATGTGCCTGTATCTACCAAAAGGAGAAAATTCTTGGTTTCTTTACTATTCATATAACAAAACTACTTGTATAAGATTATTTCAAAAATATCTCAATACTATCCACATAAAGTATTCAAGTGTTTGATGAGAGTTGGCAGATTCTAAATATCCATAAAAAGTTCTAGAATCTCAGGTGTTAGAATCTTGCGGTAAATTCCGCACGATCCACACAATACAACCAGCATATTGAAGTAAAGATTGTGTGAAAACAATAAAGCTATTATGCTTCTTTTTTATTCAACTCTTTTCTTAATTCCTTAATTCTTGCGGCTTTACCTCTTCTGTTACGCAAATAATAAAGTTTTGCACGGCGGACTCGCCCAATACGCAACACTTCTATTTTCTCTAAGCTGTCGCTATAAAGTGGAAAAATCTTTTCAACACCTATATTGTTAGCACCCATTTTACGCACAGTAAAAGTCCTATCCACGCCATTACCGCGTATAGCTATACAGACACCCTCAAAGTTTTGCACTCTTGTTTTATCACCCTCTTTTATCTTAATCCCAACACGCAGAGTATCACCTGCTTTAAATTGTGGCACAGACTTATTCTCAAGTTGTGCTTTTTCAAATTGCTCGATATATCGATTTTTCATGATTTCCTCACTTATGATGTAATAAATCCGGTCTAAAATATTGCGTTTTCATCTTAGACATGGTAAGTTTCAAATCGCTGATTATAGCGTGATTTCCATTTAAATATGCTGAAGTTGGTAAATTTTCTTGATTTTTTTTAGCAAACTGCTTTGATTTTGTGAAATTTGGTGCTTCAAGTAAGCCAGATTCAAAACTCTCGCCTTGTAAAGACAGCTCGTTGCCAAGCACACCATGTATATGCCTAGCAATAGAATCTGCCATACATAATGCCCCTAACTCGCCACCACTTAAGATAAAATCGCCTATGCTAAAAATCTCTGTTGCATGCAATTCAATACTTCGCTCATCAAAGCCCTCATATCGCCCACACACAAAACTAATATGGCTATATTTGCTAAGGCGGACAGAATCTTTATGACTAAATTTCGCACCACAAGGGCTAAGAAATATAATGCGTGAATCTCTTGCCTGTTGTAAAGCACAATCAAGCACAAATGGATCAAGTAGCATTCCCGCTCCACCGCCAATAAGGGCATTATCCACTTTTTTATGCTTATTGAAAGCAAAATCGCGGATATTTATACATTCTACTTCAATCTTTTTATTATGTATAGCATTTCGCATAATGCTATGCCCAAAATAAGGCATAATTAAATCTGGAAAAAGAGTAAAAAAACTAAAACGCATAGGTTACAGATGACGTAAGATAGCTTCTATCAAGGACATGGCGACCGCTGATTGTAATATCAGAATCATTCCACGCATCATTTTGCATGATATGTGTGTAATAGTTAGCAATTAAGCCCAAACTTACAGAATCTATAATCTGCCAATCAATAATAAACTTCAATGAATACTCTGTCGCACTCGGGGCAGTGGTATATCTCCCATCAAGTCCAAAGGACAAAGATTCTACAAATTTTGCTAACTTTTCATATCTAGCTTCTGTGAAAAGCAATACGCTAAGGGCATCTGGAGCTACAGAGGCATTAAGCGAGCTGCCTGTGCCATACACGCTATTATCCCAAATATCTATGCCGATAGGATTACCAAACATACCCATTCTAGCATTTGCATTACCTATATTTTTATAGACTCCAAGTGCGATTTTATAAGTATCATAAATGTCAATATCTTGTCTCACAAGAATGCTTGAAGTAAAGCCGGTGGGATCTTTAAAGTCAGCGAAAAAGTGATTACCTAAATCATTAATGCTTTTACCATGTATAGGGAAAAGTGCGACTAGCTTTGTAGTATAGCTGATACTCTCTTTATCGCCAAAACTAGCATTTATGCTAAGCCCCGGTGCAACATACTCTTTTGCACCATAATACACATAAGCCTTTGCATCTAAAAAGTCGTTATTATAGCCGACTTCAGCATTTACGATTCCATAAGTAGAATATGTTGTGCTAAAATCTGTAAGCCAACCATTCCCTACAAGTGCCACTGTGCTTGAGCCAAAAAGCTTTACATGAAAGTTATCCGCAAATTTATACACTGCATTTATACCCTCAGCATAGCTATCAAACCAATCATCATCTTCTTGCTCAAATCTCCCTGCTTTAATATTTAGAGAATCTATTTGATAGTGTATATAAGCATTATGCACGAACGCATTATGGGTATTGTCCGCTGTTGCGTCTTTATCATTGAGATAGCCCCGATATGCCCCCACATAGTTATATCCTAACCCTTTTGTAGAATCGTAAGTAAGCCCAGCGGCAACCGCTCCAATCATAACCTGAAAATCATTATATTTATACCCCACGCCTAATTGCCCTAACGCATAGCCATAGCTATTATTTGGCAATGCTTGTTTCGTGCTAAATGCAGTTTTATTAAACACTTCTAAACCACCATGTAAAAATACGCCATTTTCTTGCTCTATCGTAGATTCTGTGTCTTTATGCTCTTGCTCCATGATTGCAATCTCATTCTGTCTTGCATACAGCATAGAAAGGCTGAGTGCAGAAAATATGAGAATCTTATGTAATCGCACGATAACTCCTTGTGCTATTTTGTCCTAATAAGACATTGTGAAAAATAATGAAAATTATATGATATTTATGTTTGTTTTTGTAGATATTTTTGTATGTGATTCTATAAATATTTCATGTTTTTAGCGTGTATTTGGTGTAAAAATACATTTCAAAGAATAAATGAAGTATCCTAGAATCAAAGCAAGAAAATTAATGCCCTAAGAGTTAGTTGTAGCAATAATTTACAAATATTTTACAATCTAGTTTTGCGATTTTACATACATTTTTTACACTTTCAAGCAAATTTTCTAAATGACTAATAAGGGATAAAGATGAGAAGAGATGGGCTATCTAGTCTATTATTTTGGTGTATGCGACTATCTATTTTTAGCACACTTGCTATATTTTGTATTTTAATTGGTTTTATTTTTATAAAAGGTGTTGTTTATCTCACACCAAGCCTTTTTGAATGGGAATATAATAGCGAAAATGTCTCTATGATGCCAGCCATTATAAATACCATTAATATGATACTTTTCTCCCTTGCTATTGCTATGCCTTTTGGAATCTTTGGGGCGATTTTTCTCACAGAATATAGTAGTAGTAAAAATAAACTCATTGCAGTCATTACAACCGCAGCTGAAACGCTTGTATGTATCCCATCAATCGTATATGGGCTTTTTGGCTTCCTTGCATTTGTCGTATTTTTTCAATTAAAGTTTAGCTTTTTAGCAGGCAGCCTTACCATTACTATTATGATTTTACCCGTGATTTTGCGTAGCGCGCAAGAGGCATTAAAGTCTGTGCCATTAATGTATAGAGAGGCAAGTTTTGCACTTGGGGCAGGAAAGCTTAGAACTATTTTCGCGATTATTTTACCTGCTGCTACACCCGGAATCTTAGCAGGAATCATTCTTAGCATTGGTAAGATTGTAGGTGAAAGTGCTGCATTGCTTTATACCTTTGGTGGATTTGCTCAAGTTTCTGGACTATTTGATTCTGGTAGGACTCTTAGTATGCACATGTATCTTATATCAAATGAAGGGCATCATATCAATGAAGCATATAGCACCGCAATGATTCTCATTGTGATTGTGCTAATCATCAATCTTTTATCAAACTACATAGCAAAAACTCTCACAAAGGCATAAAATGGATAAAAAAGTATGTTTTAGTATTAAGGATATGAATCTTTACTATAATGATTTTCATGCGTTAAAAAATATTAATATGCAGATTCTAAAAGGTAAAGTAACCGCCTTTATCGGTCCTAGTGGTTGTGGTAAATCTACTTTTCTCAAAAGTCTTAATCGTATGAATGACTTAGTAGAAGGCTGTAAAATTAAAGGCAAGATTCTATTAGATGAAGTTAATATCTATAAAAAATATGATGTAAATATATTGCGTAAAAAGGTTGGCATGGTCTTTCAAAAACCAAACCCATTTCCTATGAGTATTTATGATAATATGGTGTTTGGTCCAAAAACACATGGGATAAAGCATAAGGATAAGCTTGATTCTATCGTAGAAGAATGCTTAAAAGATGTTGGCTTATGGGGAGATCTTAAAGACAGATTAAGGCAATCTGCCCTAAGCCTTAGTGGCGGACAGCAACAAAGACTATGTATCGCAAGGACATTAGCCGTAAATCCTGAAGTAATCCTAATGGACGAACCTACAAGTGCACTTGATCCCATATCAACACTAAAGATAGAAGAACTTATCAATAAGCTCAAAAAAGAATATACGATTATTATCGTTACGCACAATATGCAGCAAGCTATGCGTATATCTGATAAAACTGCATTCTTTTTGCTTGGTGAAGTGATAGAGTTTGATGATACTGAAAAGATCTTTTCAAAACCAAAGGATAAAAAGACACAAGATTATATTGCGGGAAGATTTGGGTGATAATGGCTTTATATTAGGTATTAATATTATATGTTGTTTAGTTTATTTGCCATTTAAAGTCAAAATGCAACAAGTAATAATCTATCATAGACCATATTTCATGCTTTGAGATCATATATCCTTGTTTGCATATAATTCAAACATACCAACAATACTTGCATAAAAGATTCCAATCTTGTATTAATGCCATTTCATAGCAACAAAATGTTTATATTGCATTTTATCACGAGTTTGTGTTGGTATGCAATTATATGTCACGACTAATTGTATTTAAGGCAAGTCAAATATCAGCACTTCATTGCTAGAATCTAAACCTTTGAGAATAAAGCTAGATTCAGAGCAGCACATCACACCATCGCTTGTTTCTATGATAAAGGGCTTGGTTTGGCTAGATTCTATCTCTAGTTTGCCACGCACCACTTGGATATACGCCTTGCGACCACTATCAAAGCTAAAAGTCTCACTCGCAATATCCCTATACAGCCATAACCGCATATCTTGATACACTTTTAGAGAATCTTGCTCGGCGTTTGGGGACAAAATAAGCGTTTTGCCCTTGCTTGTGTCAAATGCTTTTTGCTCATATCTTGGCTTAATACCTAGCTCATTTGGCTGAATCCAAATTTGATAAAAATGCAGCGGCTCGTCTAAAAGATTAAACTCTGAATGCGTAACGCCACTGCCTGCACTCATTATTTGAAACTCCCCACTTGGCACACGCTCTTCATTGCCCATACTATCTTTATGTGCGATGCTCCCACTTAGCACATAAGTTAAGATCTCCATATCCTTGTGCGAATGTGTCCCAAAGCCCTTGCTCGGCTCTACTCTGTCTTCATTAATCACACGCAATGCACTAAAACCCATAAACCTCTCATCATAATATCCTGCAAACGAAAAGCTATGATAAGTATCAAGCCAGCCGTGATTAAAATGCCCTCTTTCATTTGCCTTGCGTAGTGTTAGCATATTAAATCCTTTGTGTAAAACTATTATCACACTATATTATCTAGGCAAATAGCCTATAAAACTGCATTGTTTTAAGGGCTATTTTTACAAAAATGTGATTTTATGTAAAAACAATGCTGCATTATACAGACGCAAATAATAAAATATTTAATATTATTGAAGTGAATTTTATGTGATAAAAAGCAATAAATAACTTTGCCAATCCAAACAAATTTTAGAATCTTATATATCATCTAGGCATATTATCATGCATACGCCACAGCGCGCATTTCTCGTATTACATTAACCTTTATTTCGCCCGGATATTGTAATTGCTGTTTGATTTCATTTGCGATTTCTCTAGATAATACAACACTCTCTATATCATTTACTAAATCAGCCCTTACAATTACTCGTATTTCTCTACCTGCATATACCGCATAGGCTTGTTTTACGCCAAATTTCTCCATAGCAATTTTTTCTAAATCTCTCACACGATTGATATAGCTCTCATTTGCTTCATTTCTAGCACCCGGTCTTGCCGCACTTAAGGCATCTGCCGTGCAGACTGCACTGCATTCAATGCTTTTAGGCTCTTCGTGTCCGTGATGTGCGTATATGGCATTAATTACAACAGGATCTTCATTATATCTTAAACATATATCAGCACCTAAATCCACATGGCTGCCGCCTTGCTCATCTATGAGTGCTTTGCCAATATCATGCAAGAGTCCTGCTCTTCTTGCAAGCTTTACATTGCCACCTAACTCACCTGCTATAATCCCTGCTAGTCGTGCCACTTCTAGTGAATGCTGCAAAGCATTTTGCCCAAAACTTGCACGATACTTTAGCTTTCCTATGAGTTTTTTAAGCTCAGATTCCACATAGCCTATACCAAGTTCCAATAGAATCTCATCGCCTTCTTGATAGAGTTGCTCTTCTGCTTGTGCCTTTACTTTTTCATACACTTTTTCAATGCGACTTGGATGTATCCTGCCATCTTGCATGAGAATTTCAAGTGTCCTTGTCGCTAAAGCCCTTCTATAAAGGCTAAATGAGCTAAGTGAAATCTCATTAGGCGTATCATCAATGATGAGATTCACACCGCAAACCATCTCAAAGGCTTTAATGTTTCGCCCCTCTTTGCCAATGATTTTGCCTTTCATCTCATCATTTACTAACCGCACATTATTCACCAATCTATCGCTGACAAACTCTCCGGCAAATCGCGTAGTCGCTTGTGCGATAATATAGTTTGCCTTGCGTTTTGCTTCAGCCTTTGCCTCTGTCTCATAGCGGCGGATAAGACTAGCCCTCTCTTGTATCAGCTCATCTTCTAGATTTTTTAATAGAATCTTTTTTCCTTCCTCTTTTGTTAGGGCGGTGTAATCTTGCAAAAGAGATGAAAGCTTTATTTTTTCTTCCTGACATCGTTCTAATATTTTTGCTTGTTCCTCTTTTTGCCTTAATACTTCCTGTTTTGCATGATTTATTATCTTATTGCTTTCCTCATGTTCTTGTATTATTTTTTCAAGCTCATTCTTACGCTTTGCAAGTTTTTTATTGAATTGTTCCTCTTCTTCTTGCATTTTTACATGTTTATTGTGTAGTAACTGCTCTATTTCGGTTTCTAATGCCTTAATTTTTGCATTATTTTGCTCAATACACAAAAGCATTTTGGCATAGGAAAGCTTCCTTGCAACAAAGAAAGTGACAAATGCAACACAAATAGCGGTCGCCCCGCATGAGAGTAAAACAATAGGAGTCATTTATACGCACTCACATACATATCTGCTTGTATATCATGCCATTCACACAATGACTTACTAGAAATATGCCGCATTCTGCTCACAAAAATACTATAAGGTCGCACCTTTAAAGTTTCATAAAATCTATCATACATACCTTTTCCAAATCCTATTCTTTTCATATTTTTATCAACGCCAAGCACTGGCACAACAGCAATGTCTATTAATATATTTTTATAAATCTTGCAAGTTTTTGGTTCATAAAGTCGCCAATGGGTTTTTACCAAAGGAAAACGATATTTTACCATGTTAAAGCTTGTTTTTTCAAGTTTTGGGACAAATACCTGATATTTTTTATCCTGTTTTAATTTTGCCAAAATATGCGTAATATTTACTTCAGTAGATAGTGGAATGTAGAGCAAGACATTGCATTCTTTTGCTTTTGATTGTATATAGAAAAGTTTATTATTGCGTTTTATCTTATAGGCTTTTGGTTTTTTGTAGCTTGTTATGTGTGTATATATTTTTTTTGCACAAAGCTTATCATAAATGCAGAATCTCTTTTGCATTTTTGCTTTTATTTTTGTGCGAAATTCTGTTTTTGAATCTATGGATTCTGTATGTTTTTTGGCTGTGAGATTTTTTTTCATTGTGTGTTTATGCCTTATTTTGATTTTAAATGATATAAAATCTTAATTACTTTAAACATAACATAGGGAGCAAAATATTAAAATTCATGTATGTTAAAGGAAGATATTTTTAATATACTCAAGCTTTCTATGAGATTTTACAGCACGAAATAAGATTCTACTCTGCATAGAGATTTGCATTTTCTCTTGCGACTTTATCGCAGTGTTCATTTTGTGGATGTCCATTATGTGCCTTAACCCATTGTGTTGTTATAGTGTGCTTTGCTCCTACATGTATATATTCTCCCCATAAATCCGTGTGTTTTACATCTTTAAAACCTTTTTTTTGCCAATTTGGAAGATACTGCTCGATAGAATCACATACATACTTGGAGTCGCTTGCAATGACTACACGGCAAGGTTCAGTAAGCATTTTTAATCCCTCTACAACCGCCTTAAGCTCCATGCGTCCATTTGTGCTATATGCCTCACCACCACTTACTTGCGTGTGAAAAACTCTACCATTTGGGGCTTTATACTCAAGCAGGGCACAATACCCACTAGCCCCCGGATTCCCTAAACTTGAACCATCTGTGTAAAGAATAACTGATTTCATACTTTGCCCTTTATCATAAGCTAAATTTAAAATCGGCAGATTCTAAGAAACACTTTTATTATAAAATCACCGCTTTTTTATTAAGATAAAGCTGTGAAACTTGTTGTATTTTAATATAAATTGCAATTAAGATTCACCATACTTATTTTAATATGTGCATAAAAGCAATTTTCCTACTTATTAAAATAAACTTAAACCATCGTTTTTAGCATAATGCGGAAAAAGCGTATAGGTTTTAGGCGTGGCGATTCTGCCTTTTGCGGTGCGTTCAATATAGCCATTTGCAAGTAAGTATGGCTCAATCACATCTTCTATTGTCCCCTCATCTTCGCTCATTGCCGCTGCGATTGTGTTTAAGCCAATAGGTCTGCCATTTGCCTGTGATAAAATCTTTAAATAGCCTAAATCCATCTCATCAAAGCCTAGCTCATTTACCCCTAATTCATTTAATGCGTGTTTTGCGATGACTTCATCGATTATCTTTTTATCCTGCACTTCAGCAAAGTCCCTTACCCTTTTTAGTAGTCGCAGGGCAATACGCGGCGTGCCACGCGATCGTTTTGCAATCTCTTTTGCACTCATTTCATTAATCTTTGTGTTTAGTTTAAGGCTTGCTTTTGTGATGATTAAGGCTAACTCATCTTCATTGTAAAATTCTAGTTTCGCACTGATTCCAAACCTATCTCGCAAGGGGTTTGAGAGCATACCAGCCCTTGTTGTCGCACCGATTAAAGTAAATGGGGCTAAATCAATCTTTATAGTCTGAGCGGCTGCCCCTTGTCCTATGATAATATCAAGGCGAAAATCTTCCATAGCTGGATATAAAATCTCTTCAATAGCAGGACTTAGCCTATGAATCTCATCGATAAACAAAATATCGCCATGACTAAGATTTGTCATAATTGCTGCTAAATCTCCCGCTTTTTCTATCATGGGGGCTGCACTGACTTTAATATTTGCCCCCATTTCATGTGCGATAATGTGGCTAATCGTAGTTTTGCCAAGCCCCGGTGGTCCAAAGAATAGAATATGGTCTAAACACTCATTACGCTTCTTACTTGCTTCAATAAATACCTGCAAATTTTTCTTAATCTTGTCTTGTCCTATATAGTTTTCCCATGATATAGGTCGCAGGGTATTTTCATTTTGAGAATCTATTGTCTTTTTATCACCAGCGATTATGCGTTCTGTTTGTTCGTTATTTAATAGTGAAATTTTCTCCATTATATAGCCTTGTTTTTAGTGAATTATAGCAAACTTCAAGTGATATTTTTTATTAATCTAAATCAACCAAAAACTTCTGTTTTTTACGAAAAATTGCAAGTTTGTTAAAGCCAATATCTTTTAGAATCTTTAAACATTCTTCATAACCAAAGCCTACTTGACAAGTATCGTGTGCATCGCTTCCCATCGTTATATCAAGTCCTATTTCCTTTGCTTTTTTTAGAATCTTTTTTGAAGGATACTGCTCTTTTATATCTTTTCTCAAACCTGCTGCATTTACCTCTAGCACTATATCCATATCTTTCATAATATATAGAGTTTCTTCCATTTTTGCATAGAGATTCTGCGGCATAATATCGCCAAATAGCTTTGGTAAATCAAAATGTCCAACTATTTGAAAATACCCTGTTTTTGCCATGCCTTGCAGTGATGAGAGATATTTATCCCAAGTGGCAAATACGCCCATTTTTTGCCATTTACCTATAAATTCTGGGTTATCAAAGCCCCAATCATCTAAGAAATGCACCGAACCTATCAAGTAATCCACATTAGAATCTAGCACAGATTTATCTAGTAAATCTTCCCTACCGAGTATATAATCCACTTCTAACGCACGCAAAACTTCCATAGATTCATAAGATTTTGGAATCTGTGCAAGATAGTTTGGTAAATCCGCAAAACTCATGCGATATTTTTTATCAAAGCCCATCGGGGCATGGCATGAAAATCCAAAGATATCTATACCAAGACTACTTGCCTTTTGCATGTAAGATTCCATACTGCCATTTGCATGATTGCAGTAAATGGTGTGATTATGTAAATCAACTCGCATATTTTTTCCCTCACTCTATATGGACTAAGATTATTAGCTTATTTTAGATTTGATATAGAATCTAAAAGCAATTTTAATCTTTATAATCTTAGCGAAAAGTCCAAAATTTATGCAACAAATAGCCAACAATGACATACACTATACTTGCAATTATGAGTGCTATATATTCACTCCAAGATAAGATTCTATAACATATAATAAGTGTCAATAAATTCGTTATATATGCAAGAGTGCTTGCTATCACAAAGCGTGTAAAATCTCTTCTATGCGTATGCTTCGATTGAAAAGTAAATCGCCTATTAAGCAAATATGAGACTATAAAGGCGATTCCATAACCTAGTGCATTTGCAACCTCTGGCATAACACCCATAAAGGTTAAGCCAAACATAATGCCATAGCCAACAATGGTATTAATAATCCCCACTACACCATAAATAATAGTGCTTTTATCGATATATTTTTTTACATATTGTCTCAAAACGCTTCTCTTATAATAAGACTATTTAATTCCTATTTCATTAAACTCTCTGTATTTATCACAGCCGCTTTGATAGCCATAATCACATGCCTTGCCATAAAACTCTTTTGCTATGCTTAGATGATTTTTCATATCTGTTTTTTGCTGATACATTACGCCCAAATTATAACAGCCAAGCGGCTCCTTACCATTACATGCTTGTTTATAAAAGTTATCTTCCTTATCAAAGCTTTGTCTCACACCCTCTCCATTACCATACATAATGCCTAAACCATAGCAACTTGCGCTATTTTTTTGCTTACATGAACGCTCATAAAAGTCTCTTGCCCGAAAATAATCATGTAAATGGAAATAATAAATATCGCCGACATTACCACAACTTGCTACATTCCCACTCTCACATAGCTTTTCAAAATAGGCTAGTGCTTCATCGTGTCTGCCTGCAAGTGTGTATATCATGCCTACAATCTCACATTGTTTATCAAGGCATTCTTGCGGACCAACTAAGCCATTATCAATGAGATAATCACACGCATTCGCATTATTTTGCATACAAAAATTATATGTATAGTGCCATTCTTTTTCAGTCAGCCTCTCAAACGCATTTGCATTGCAACACAGCATAAAGCCAACAGAAAAGACTAAACAAAACCTTTTAAAAAAATAAATACAGCGTGTGATAAGAAATGCTCTCAAAACAAACTCCCTGCTATGCTATAATCACAGCAATTATAAAAGTAGATTCTATAATATCGGTCTTTATGGGATTTTGTGGAATGTTTTTTAGAATCTTAGCACTTGTTAAATCGTGATTTGCCAATAAGCTATTTGCCTGTGTTGCTAGTCTATCGGCTATCTTTTGTAAAAATTCCATATTAGCCCCTAACTTAGAATAATCTTTTAACTTCTTTTTGTGTAGAATCTATTGCTTCCCTGTATGTAGCTACCATAGATTCAATATTTGCGCTTTGAGATTCCATCTCTTTTTGTGCTAATTCTACCGCTTTTTGTGCGATTCTGTTTTTATGGTTAGCACTTATTTCTTTTTGTCATCTCTTCTACTTAATTATTAAAGATTTCTGATATTTGCTTGTCTAACTCACTTTTACTCTCTGGTATAACTTGTGAAATGACTGTATTTTTAATTTGTCGCATTTCATCTTGTTCGTCTGGTTTTTACTACTGCCAAGAATACCCATAATTAAGTTAGGGAGTAATAACACAAAGATTCCCGCGATAGGATTAAGCACGGACAGAGCAAACCTTAATGCTCCGCCAATAGACCCCTACAAATCACCATGTTTTATTAAGATTTTTATACCGATATTTAGGACGCTTTTTTGCTCCTCTTGGCAGTTCTGTCCCACCGACATAAATTATTGATTTTTGTGTCGTATTGCCTGTCTTAGTATTTATGCTGCTGAGAGTAGAATCTATTCGGCTTGTAATGTCATTAGCAATATCCACCATAGAATCTTTTAATTCCGCAGATAATGGAACTGTGTATTAAATCATTAATTACAGAATCTGCCCTCACTTTGCCCTATCCTTTAGAATCTCAGTATCATTTATGCCTAAATTTCTCTACACTGCCATTTTCCCTTACTGCCTCAATGTATTCGCTCGTATTATAGTGCAACTCTGTAGCTAGGGCTGTCTCTGGGGTTATGCCCTCACTTATAAGGTATCTTTTTCCTAAAAAGAGTTTAAAAGTGATCTTTTCCTAGCACTAAACACACCAATAACTGGCACTATCAAGTCAGTATCGCTAATATGTTTTTGCAGTGTAGTTACCCACTCACTAAGATTTATAGAATCTAGCTTTAAGTTCATATTATTATAAAATATTAAGGTGCTATTCTTGTGGATAACAAGCCTTTAATCTTTATGTTTTTATAAGTCAGATTCAACTTTATTTATATTCCACCAAATCATCAAGCGAGATTCTATATCTAGGCTGTTGTTCCTTACCACGATAGCCAAAACACACAATAATGCTCACTTGCTCTTTAAATGGATCAAGCCCATACAGCTTTTCTACCGCTCTTTTCTCATAGCCCTCAATATAGCAAGTATCAATCTCTAAGAAACTCGCATAGGCTACCATATAAGTTGCCATAATATAAGCCTGTTTGCTACTCCAGTGTGCTAGAGATTCTCCAGAATCTAGTCCCCGCTCTTTCAAGTATCCACCCAAACGATCACAAAATGCCTGATACGCACCCAAATCCATTTTGCGTCTAAAGGTATTTTGCTTTGTGTATTCACTCGGTGGGACTAAGTCATTTTGCAAACTTTTAAATATTACAACTTCACTTGCTGTTGTGATTTGAGGCTGATTCCAGCATAATGGACGAAGTGCTGCCTTTGCCTCATCGCTACGCAACACAAGTAATCTTGTAGGCTCTAGCCCAAAGGAGCTTGGCGATAATCTGCCCACTTCTAAAATCTCATCAAACACTTCTTTTGGAATCTTTTTATTCTCATCAAAAAGTTTGCACGAATGGCGGAAATATATAGAATCTAAAAACTTATTCATCACTTACTCCTTATGTAAATTTAAACAACGCAATTATTTAGCCTTTGCTCTCTTACGCATATTTGGCTCTAGAATCTTCTTGCGGATTCTAATATTTTGCGGTGTTACCTCTAAAATCTCATCATCTTCTATCCACTCTAATGCTCTCTCTAGTGTCAGCTCTCGTGGTGGCACAAGCTTAATGGCATCATCACTCCCACTTGCACGCATATTTGTCAAATGCTTTGCCTTAATGGGATTAACATCTAAGTCATTATCGCGGCTATGTTCGCCGATTACCATACCGATATATACTTTCGTTTGTGGGGCTACAAATAGCACACCCCGCTCTTGTATATTAAAGAGTGAAAATCCTGTCGCCTCGCCATTTTCCATAGAGATTAACGCACCATTTTTACGCGATTCTACCCCACCGCTAAATGCCCTAAACTCTAAAAAGCTATGATTCATTACACCTTCACCTTTTGTATCTGTCAAAAACTCGCTACGATAGCCAATAAGCCCCCTTGCAGGGATTTCAAACTCTAGCCTTGTGTAGCCATCACTCATAGGATTCATAGCTTTCATTTCCGCCTTTCTCTTGCCAAGCTTCTCAATAATCGCCCCGCTAAAATCCTGCGGTGTGTCAATGACTAAATGCTCAAAAGGTTCAGTTTTCACGCCATTTTCTTCTTTCACAATCACTTCGGGGCGTGAGATACTAAACTCAAAGCCCTCACGCCTTAGATTCTCCGCTAAAATAGTGATTTGTAGCTCACCCCTTCCGCTTACCTTAAACTTCCCTTCGCCCATCTCTTCACATCGCATAGCAATGTTTGTTTGCATTTCTTTTAACAGTCTATCTTTGATTTTATTTGCCGTTACATGTTTGCCCTCTAATCCCGCCAAAGGACTATCATTTACCGCAAAATACACGCTCATTGTGGGTTCTTCTAAGTGCATAGGATCAAGTGGCATAGGATTATTAGGACATACAATAGAATCTCCCACATCAACGGCGTTAAATCCAGCAATGGCTACAATATCTCCCGCTTCAGCAGATTCTATCTCTGTCCTTGCTAGTCCCATAAAGCCGATGAGTTTGCTGATACGCCCGGTTTCTTTCTCGCCATCGCTTTTTGCAAGCATTACATTCTCACCCTTTTTCACGCGTCCATTAAACACCCGTGCAATGCCAATTTTGCCTACATAGTTATCATAATCAAGCGTGAAAACCTGCATTTGCAGTGGATTATCAGCACTTCCGCTTGGCAGTGGCACATACTCTAAAATCGCTTCAAACAATGGTTCAAGATTCTTTTTAGTATCATTTAAGTCCTTAATCGCATAGCCATCACGCGCAGCCGCATAAATCACCGGAAAGTCAAGCTGAGAATCTGTGGCGTCCATTGAGACAAACAAATCAAACACTTCATCAACAACCCTATCTGGCTCTGCGGCAGGTTTATCAATCTTATTTACCACGACAATGGGGCGGATTCCAAAGCTAAGGGCTTTTTTGACGACAAATTTTGTTTGAGGCATAACGCCTTCTTGTGCATCTACAAGCAATAAAACGCCATCTACCATTTTTAGCACCCGTTCCACTTCCCCACCAAAATCAGCGTGTCCGGGCGTGTCAATGATATTTATCTTTGTGCCTTTGTAGTTTATGGCTGTATTCTTTGAAAGGATTGTAATGCCCCTTTCTCGCTCCAAATCGTTAGAATCCATTACCCTTTCATCAACCTGCTCTCTCTCGCCAAATGTCCCAGACTGACTCAAAAGCCCATCTACTAGTGTAGTTTTGCCGTGATCCACGTGTGCTATCACAGCGATATTTCGTATATTTTGCATTGTGTATCCTTATGTGTAATTAAAATTAAAGCTAAATTAGAATAAATCCTAGATTATGACATAGTTATATTAAGATTTGTTAAAGTGAAGTGAGAATGTTTAGCAGAACTAAAATCTCTAAATTTTCATTCATTACCACAATCATATAGTCTCATTTAAAGCTATAATACTTCATTTTATGGGTTAAGTGTAAAAAATATTCTGTGATTTTTGTGGTGTATGTAGCATATGTATAGATTCCAAAATAAACCTTTAGAATCTAAAATTACTTATAACCAATGCTTAACTAAGCATTGGTATCTTCTCTTTGCTTTGCAAGGGCGCCTCGTTTTGGTCCGCTTTTACCATGGCAGTGTTTATATTTTTTACCACTACCACAAGGGCATATTTCATTTCTTGCTGGTTTTTTATCTCTTATCTCTTCTTCTAATCCGCTATGATTTAGCACAAGATTTTCATTTTCATGCTCTAGGTTTGATAGAATCTTTTCTTCTTCTTGCTGCACATCTTGTGTATTAAACTGAATGATTTGCAATGTGCGATAGGCTTCAATTTTGATATTTTCTACAAGCTCTAAAAAGAGATTGTAACTCTCTTTTTTATACTCTACAAGCGGGTCTTTTTGATTATATCCACGAAGACTAATGCCTGTTTTTAAATGATCTATTGAGTATAAATGCTCTCTCCACGCATTATCTACCACTTGTAAATAAATGATTCTTTCAAGCTCGTTACGCATTTCTGGTGTTGTATTTGCAAACTTTTTGTCATATTCATTTTGCAAGGCGGATATAAGAATCTCTTGTATTTCATGATAGCTTTTTGCTTCTAAAGATTCACTCAATTCAAGCAAATACTCTTCTTTTAATACGGCTAAAAGTCCAGAAATATCGTAATTTTCTGGCACATCATGTGGTAATATTTGACTTCTCTCTAAAAGATTATGCGCGCTTGTTTCGCGGTTTTCTTTGATTCTTTCTGCCATATTAAAATCTTTTTGTAATAGCTCATTTCTGAATCTATATATGACTTTTCGCTGTTCGTTACTCACATCATCATATTCAAGTAGGTGCTTTCTTGATTCAAAATGAAGAGATTCCACCTTTTTTTGTGCTTTTTCAATAGATTTTGTAATCATGCTAGATTCTATACTCTCACCATCTTTCATACCAAGCTTACCCATAACGCCTTTCAACTTATCGCTTCCAAAGATTCTAAGCAGGGAATCTTCAAGGCTTAGATAAAATTGACTAACGCCCGGATCGCCCTGTCTGCCTGCACGACCCCTTAGCTGATTATCAATTCTTCTGCTTTCATGTCGCTCTGTGCCGATGATATATAGCCCACCTAACTCTCGTATCTCATCATCGATTTTAATATCCACGCCTCTACCTGCCATGTTTGTAGCAATGGTTACTGCACCTTTTAGCCCTGCGTTTTTGATGATTTCTGCTTCTTTTTCATGCTGCTTTGCGTTTAATACATTATGCGGGATTCTAGCCTTTTTTAGCCATTCATGCAAAACTTCGCTTTTTTCAATACTTGCTGTGCCAACAAGCACTGGCTGCCCTTTTTTATATAGTTCTGTGATTTTATCTAGCACTGCTTGGAATTTTTCTTGCTCACTTTTATAGATTAAATCATTTAAATCTTTTCTCTGTATCGGTAAGTTAGTCGGTATGGATACAACTTCAAGTTTATATATTTCTAAAAACTCTGTGGCTTCAGTCTGGGCTGTCCCTGTCATGCCGCCTAATTTATCATAGAGTCTAAAGTAGTTTTGGAATGTAATATCTGCTAGTGTTTGACTTTCTTCTTTAATTGCTACGCCCTCTTTTGCTTCTAGGGCTTGATGCAGTCCTTCGCTAAATCTTCTGCCTTCACTTAGTCTGCCTGTAAATTCATCTACAATTACAACTTCGCCATTTTGGACTACATAGTCTTTATCTTTTACAAATAGATAATTCGCCTTTAAGGCTTGGTCTAGGTGGTGTGATAAAGACGCATTTTCAATCGCATAAAGATTTTCTACATTAAAAAGCGATTCTGCTTTTTTGATTCCATCTTCTGTGGTTAGAATCACGCGATTTTTTTCATCAACGCTAAAATCAGTTTCTTTTTGCATTTTCTTTGCAACAGAATCTGCTAATTGATAATTCTCCATTTTGCGATTAATTGGACCAGAGATTATAAGTGGCGTTCTAGCTTCATCAATAAGGATAGAATCTACTTCATCAACGATAGCAAAAAAGTGGTGTTTTTGCACTTTTTGGTCTAAGTTATACTTCATATTATCCCGCAAATAATCAAATCCATATTCATTATTTGTGCCATAGACTATATCGCTTGAATAGATCTTTAAACGCTCTTCATCACTTTGTATCGCATTTGTAATAACGCCTACACTAAAGCCAAAAAAGTTATAAAGTGGCTGCATAGTCGCTGCATCTCTATTTGCTAGATAGTCATTCACGGTTACAACATGCACGCTTTTACCAGACAAGGCATTTAAGATAACTGGCAGTGTTGCTACAAGCGTTTTTCCCTCCCCTGTTTTCATCTCTGCAATCTTTCCTTCATGCAAAGCCATACCACCGATAAGCTGCACATCAAAATGTCGCATATTAAGGATTCTCTTACTTGCTTCCCTTGTGAGAGAAAAGACTTCTTCAAGTTTAGAATCTAAAAGCGAATTTATCACTTGAATAGAAAAATCACTACTATCTAAGCTACCAAGCTTATGTGTAACCTCATCTTTTATCGCTTGAAATCTCTGCTGTAAAGCTTCATCGCTTAGAGATTCTAACTCTGCTTCTAATGCGTTTATCTTACGCACACGATTTTTGTAGCCTTTTAGAATCTTATCATTACGAGTGCCAAAAATTTTCCCAAATAAAGTTTTCATGTATATCCTTTTTATTAGAATCTATTCATCACTTCTTTGCATTACTTTTTGGAATGCAAAACAAGCTCATAAGAGCTTTTGATAATCGTTAAATCGCCTGATACACTCTTTGTGCTTTGCTGTTTATGCAAATTATTCCGCAAATCATCATTTAAACTATCAAGCTCATCCATTCTCTCTTTTAATCGCAAGATAATATCCACACCCGCAAGATTCACCCCTAAATCTCTAGTAAGCTTTAAAATCGTCTTAATCTTATCCATATCTCGCTGTGAATAAAGCCGCATTTTCCCATCAGTGCGTGAAGGCTCAATAAGCCCTTCTTTCTCATACTGCCGCAAAGTTTGCGGGTGAATATCAAGTATCTTTGCTACTACGCTAATCAAAAAAACCGGTTCATCATAACTTGCATCCATGCTATTCCTTTCCTTATAGTTCTTTTTGCAACAACTCTTTTAACTCATTGCTTAGCGTATTAGAATCTGGCAATTTTGCATACACTTGCAGGATTAAATCTCCATATTGCCCCGTCTTTCTATCTTTAAAACCTTTGTTTTTAATACGCATTTTCTTTCCATTTTGCATATTTGCTGGAATCTTAATAATCATTTCTTCACGCAGTGTTTTTATACTCGCTTTATCTCCAAAAAGCATTGCTTTGAGTGGCACTTCTACAACTTGAGTGAGATTATAACCATCAATGCTATACCCTTCCTCTGGTGTTATTTCAATGGTGATTATCGCATCGCCGACCATATTGCCAAGTTTTTTACCTTTACCTTTTGCACGAAGTTTTGAACCATTTGTAATGCCCTCTGGTATCTTTAACTCAAAGCTAGAACCATTTAAGTGCAAACGCAAAGTATCGCCTAACAACGCGCTTTTAAGCGATATGCTCGCCCTTGCTTCAATGTCTAAGTCAATGCCATCACCCATACCATTATCAAAACCAAAGTTAAATGAGCTAAACCCTGAATTACTACCATTAAAGCCCCTGCCACGCGCACCAAAAATATTTTTTAAAATATCATTTAAATCAGCACTTTGATAAGAGCGGCTAAAATCACTGAAATTTTGCCCATTAAACATGCTATCGCCATATTGATCGTATTCAGCCTTTTTTTGCGGATCGCTTAGAATCTCATACGCACCATTTATCTCTTTAAACTTTTCTTCAGCTTCTGCGGATTTATTCACATCGGGGTGATATTGTCTTGCAAGCTTTCTGTATGCTTTTTTAATCTCGTCAGCACTTGCATTTTCACTAATATTTAATGTTTGATATAAACTTTTTGCCATATATACCTCGTAAAACTTTTAGTGTTATTATAGCATACAATATGAGTTTATGTATATAAACTTTATTTAGTTTGTATGAAAATGTGTGAGTGTTGTTAGTAGTGTATTGTAAAACTTTTATTGAGATTTTTAGATATTTTTCTCCACAAAGACTAAATTTAGATTTTAATCTAATGGCAATAAAGCATAAAAAGTAGGGTATAATCTCAAGCTTTTAGTATCTTTGAAGCTTAGAGATAAAAAGATTTTAATATTTAAATGGGACAACATAATGTATAAATTATTATTTATATTTTCATGTGTATTAACTACGATCAACTTAGTGTCTGCAAAACAGATAAAAGAGTATGCTTTTATAGAATCTAGCGATACAGATTCCAATGACATAACTCTAAACAATACAAAAATTGCAAATAATGCAGAATCTTTAACCCCTCCCCCAACATTCCTAAAAGATTCCATAAAACAACAATTAGAAACTAAAGAATCTAACACTACACATACACAAAGCATAACACAACAAAAAGATTCTAATAATATCCCTAATGATTTACATTTCATATATGGTTTTGACTTTACATTTTTTGCGGATAATTTAGAAGATTCCTTTCCGTATTGGGATACACGCACACTGCTTCAAGCAAGTATATTTCCTGAAATAGGACTGCATTTTTATGGGCAGAATCTTCGTGTCGGCGGATACTACATTATGAATATGGGTGAGAAAATCCCGCAATTTCCACAAAATGTAGGTTTGAGTTTATATTGTGATACGCATTATAAAAATTTTAGTGGCTATTTTGGAATCTTTCCAAAAAAACACTGGATTGGCGTATATCCTAATCTCTACTATCGCAAGGACTTTTTACTGCAAAATCCTATGACAAATGGCTTTGGTCTGCAATATCAAAATAAAGGTTTGAACGCAGAATTTATATTTGACTGGTATGGTGGGAATCTGCAAAAACGAATCGATGAGTTTTTAGCTCAAGGCTTCTTGCAGCAGAATTTGTGGCATGATAATATCTTTCTTGGGGCTTCATTCCTGCTTTATCATACAAAAAATGATGAATTACTCAATCCTTTAAATACGATAAAAGATGTATGGCTGCTTGATAGATTGTATTATAACGCCTTTGTTGGCTTTGACTTGCAAAAGAGATTTATGCCCTATATGGATTCTATAAATCTTAGTTTAGGTGTGCTTGGGTCTGTGGAGCGTAAGAGACGACATTCTAGTGGGCTTGTTCCTTTTTCTAACTCTCTTGGATTAGACTTTATGCTAAAAGCACAATATAAGGGCTTTGGCGTTGAAAATAGCTTGTATTATGGGCAGGGGCAAATGAAGTATTTTAGCGAGTATGGGGAGTCGCTATATTGGGGATTACCCTTTTATCAAGCAAGATTCTATGATAGAGTGGAGATGTATTGGGAGTATAAAAATGCGTATAGCTCTACTCGTTTTAGCTTTATATTCCATTTCACAGATACAAAGATCGCAAATACACAAATGCTTACAATAGTCCTTGATACGCATGAGTTATTGAAGAAACTTGCAAAAAGGTATTAAATTTTATCATACTAAAAATTATAAATTTTGATATAATACCTTATGGATTTACTCCAAATTTACTTTAAAAGGTGTTGTATGAAGAAGTTTTTCTATGCTTTTTTTTGCTGATGATAGGAAGTGCAGTGATGTTACAAGCGTTCTCGATTGAGACGGCACAAGTCTCAAAAAAGCCAAATGTCGTAATCCTTGCAACAGGTGGGACTATTGCAGGATCGATTGATTCTAATATCAAAACGACTGGTTATACTGCGGGTGTTGTAGGTGTTGATGTATTGATTAATGCTGTGCCAGAGATTAAGAATCTTGCCAACATTAAAGGAGAGCAAATTGCAAATATCGATAGTGCAGATATGACTGATGAGATATGGCTAACTCTTGGAAAACGCGTAAATAGCCTTTTAGCAAGTCCTGATGTAGATGGTATCGTTATCACACATGGCACAGATACAATGGAAGAGACTGCGTTTTTCTTGCATTTAACAATTAAGAGTGATAAGCCTGTCGTGCTAGTAGGTGCTATGCGACCAAGCACTGCAATGAGTGCTGATGGTCCTAAGAATCTCTATAATGCAGTAGCCCTTGCTGCAAGTCCAAAGGCACGAAATAAAGGCGTTATGATCGCTATGAATGATAGGATTCAGAGTGCAAGAGGTGCTACAAAAACACATGCCCTAAATGTTGAGACTTTTAAGTCCCCAAATAGTGGCGATATGGGCTATATCCTTGATGGAAATGTATTTTTTAACTACGCTCCATTGCAACCACACACAAGAAAAAGTATCTTTAATATAGATAGAATAGAATCTTTGCCAAAAGTTGATATATTGTATTCTTATGCAAATGATGGCTCTGGTGTTGCAGCTAAGGCTTTATTTAAGGCTGGGACAAAAGGCATTGTTGTAGCTGGAACTGGTGCTGGTAGTATCCATAAATATCAAAAAGAAGTGCTAAAAAGTCTTATGCAGCAGGGCTTAGTAGTCGTGCAAAGCTCAAGAGTTGGCTCTGGCATTGTGCTTGCAAATAGTGATGATTCTAAACTTGGATTTATCGGCGCACATGATCTAAATCCACAAAAAGCACGAATTTTACTCATGCTTGCTTTGACAAAAACAAACAAAACAGACGCTATTGCAAAGATTTTTGAAACTTATTAAAATAGTGTTGTAAAATTTTTATAGCTCTCTCAATATAACCTTGATAATGTCATCTATTATAGTTTTGACATTATCTTGCCTCCCTTTTTTTTCAAATAATATAGAATCTTGTGGCTTTTGCTCTGGCAAATACTAAATTTGTGTTTGCAAAGATCGAAATGAGAATATTTTTATTTCTATAAGTTTTGGTATTGTCTTATTGATTGCTTGTAATGATAATTCTGTTAGACTAACATTTCTTTTGCGGTTTATATGTTGGCAGCATATATTATTTATGCCTAAAAAACCTCTAGTTATACCCTTTAGCCTTGTTGCACAATGCGTCAAATAGACACTAAATACAATGTTTATATCCAATTAAGGTAAATTTAAATTTTAAAAAATACATGAATTCGCTAAACTATAAAGTGTTAATAATTTTTGTGATACCTTAAAAGGTATCCGTGCCAGCATGAACACAGTAAGAATGGAAGCTTAGTTTTTTAAAAGTAGGGCTATAATATTAGGGTTGCTGTGTTGGTATTATAAAAGCCAAGCATGGTTTATCTAGGCTTGGTGTTTTCCGTATTGCGAAAATGGTAGGGATCTTAGATTCCTGTTGTGTAGGTATGCGTAGGGTGTATTTTTGCCTACTTTTGTGCTATCAAAGAGTGTGATTTCTTGCAATCTCATTCAAATATGTAAAAGAGGAAATGCAATTACTCTATCAATCTTTATTATTGCTTGATTGCTCTCAAGTGATTTGGATAGTGAGAGGGAATGATTGGTGGGGATTTGATATGATTATTCTTTGCAGGATATACCTTACAAGCATACTTGCATTCACGCACTCTCCAATATATAAAAGCACTACGACAACATATTGCCATTTTTTTGGTTTTGGTGGAGTGTAGGGGGTTCGAACCCCTGACCTCAACGCTGCCAGCGTTGTGCTCTCCCAACTGAGCTAACACCCCAAATGAAGTCCCTAGATCTATCTATTAATATCTTAAAATGAATGGTATGTCATCTTTTTGATCAAATAAAGAACGAGAGTGCATATATCATTCTTTATTTCATTAAGAAACAAATATTTTTTGAATCTTAGAAGTTTCTTTTCAAAAGATTATCAACGCGTAATATTGTAGTCAATCTATCACCTTGCTTTGCAATGCCATATAATAAGTTTTCTTGCTCATTGAAAGTATCTGGTATAGGATCGATTTGATTCTCATCAATTCTTATAGCTTCTGTCAATTTATCAATAACAAAACCAGCGATTTCATCATTATGATTCACAACTAAATAGCGTGTATCTTTATCCTGTTTTGTTTGTGGGATACCAAACTTCATTCTAAGATTAATGAGCGGATATACATTCCCACGAAGGTTAAATACACCCATTACATAATTTGGAGTACCCGGCACACGAGTGAAATCAATAGGTTTTATAATCTCTTTAACATTTAAAATAGGCACTGCAAACTCTTCAGTTCCTACCACAAAACCAATTAATTGCACGATATGTTCAGAATCACTATGCAACTCTTCTCCCACATTTTGCTTTTGCTGTTTTGCAAATACATCTTTTAACGCGTTATTATCCATTCTTATTCTCCATCTACTTGCAAGTTAATATTTCGTTTTACGACATTCAACAAATATTCAGGCGTATATGGCTTTGTAATATATTCTGTCATACCAGATTCTACACCACGCATTCTATCTGTTTTGCTTGTCCTGCTTGTTACTGCGATGAGTGGCAAGTTTTTAAAGCGATTGTATTTTCTTACTTCACTTGCAAAAGTGTAGCCGTCCATTCTAGGCATTTCAATATCAACAAGCACAGCATCAAGGTCATGATCGCCACTTTTTACAATCTCAAGTCCCTCTAGTCCATTGCTTGCTTCAAGCACTGTAACACCTAAAGGTTTCAAGCATTTTTTCATAATTGTTCTATCTGTTGTGCTATCATCGATTGCTAATACAATGTAATCGCTTGGTGAGTTTTTAGCTTTTGCCGCAGTGCTTTGAGAAATAAGATTATTCACACTTACCTTAACATCTTTTGCCATATCCATCATTGCGGCAACATCAGCGATTAAGGTAATCTTACCATCTCCCCTAACAGTTGCTCCAGCAATGCCCTCTGTGCCTTTGAGATAGTAGCCCAAACTTTTAATAACAACTTCTTCTTGCCCGATGAGATAATCTACAATTACACCGATTTTTTGCTCCGCTAAACCGATGATAACAACATAGACTTCATTAAGACTTTCTAAAACAGAATCTACCTTGAAAATATCTGCTAATCGCACAAGGCTTAACACCTCATCTCTTAGTCTCAATACGCTTTTACCATCAACCGTGTAAATCTCTTCTTGTGATACACGCACGGTTTCTAATACCGAGCTAAGTGGTATAGCATAGTATTCTTCTTGCACTCCAACAAGCAAGGCTTGCATAATAGCTAGTGTTAATGGAATCTTTAGCTTCTGTGTCGTGCCTACGCCAAGTTCAGAATCTATTTCTATGATACCATTAAGCTTTTCAACATTTGTTTTCACAACATCCATGCCTACACCACGACCGCTTACATTCGTAATGCTTGCCGCAGTTGAGAAGCCCGGTCTAAAAATGATACCAAATGCTTCCTTTTCACTCATGTTTTCAGCATCTCGTTCATTAATAAGCCCTTTTTCAATAGCTTTCTTTTTCAGCATTTCAGCATCAAGCCCCTTACCATCATCTTTAATCTCAATGACGATATGATTTCCTTCATTATAAGCCTTAAGCTCGACTTTACCAACTTCACTTTTACCATTTGCTTTTCTCACATCTGGCACTTCGATACCATGGTCGCATGAGTTTCTAATAATGTGGATAAGCGGATCGCCAATCTCTTCTAC
Organism: Helicobacter bilis; assembly: GCF_900198365.1. Lineage (GTDB taxonomy): Bacteria > Campylobacterota > Campylobacteria > Campylobacterales > Helicobacteraceae > Helicobacter_A > Helicobacter_A bilis_B. Next base: position 44,980 of record NZ_FZMS01000072.1, read on the forward strand.
AATGGATTTATCAAGCTCTGTTTCTTCACCGCTAATGATTAGATCAATGTTTTTGCCAAGCTCCCTGCTTAGATCTCGCACCATTCTTGGGAATTTACTAAACACCTTACCAACAGGAAGCATTCTTGTTTTCATAACCGCAAGTTGTAAATCTGTCGTTACAGTGCTAATTGAGCTTACGACTTGATTCAACTCTTCAAGGAATTTCTCCCCATCATATCGCTCTTCAACATCACCATAGATTCTAATGAGTCTGTTTTTACCTAAAACTAATTCCCCGATAAGATTCATAAGGTGATCAAGTCTTTTTACATCTACACGCACGGTTGGCTCTACTGCAACAGAAGGTGCTTTTTGCCCACCTGCTTCCGCTTTAGGTGCTGCCTTTGCGGCTGGGGCTGCAGCAGGTGCCACCCTTTGTTCTGTGGCTTTTGCTTGTGCTTCTTCTTGCTTTTTCTCTTGCCTTCTCTTCTTATCTTCTTCTTGTCTTTTTGCAAGCAATCTTGCTATTTCTGCTTCTACTTCTTCTGGCGACATATTAGCATAATCTGGCTCTTCTTCAGAATCTGCTGACGCAGATTCTGCACTCTCTGTGCTACTAGATTCTGTATTAGCCTGTTGTGCTTCTTGTGTAGGTGCTGCCTCCGTAGCTGGAGATTCTGCGGTTGCTTCATCGATCGCTTCACCTTTTGAGATAGCTTGCAAACGCTTCACGCAATCGCTTACATCAATACCGCTATTTGCATCAGTCCCATTATCACGGATAACGCTTAAAAGAGCTTTCATTAAATCAATTGATTCTAAAATCACATCCATTACATCAGGTGTGATTTTAAGCTCACCCCTACGAGCCTTATTAAGCACATCTTCCATATTGTGTGTTAAATGTGTTAAAACATCAAAATTTAAGAATGAACTTGAACCTTTTATAGTGTGTGCTACCCTAAAAATCCTGTTTAACAAATCTAAATCTTCAGGGTTGTTTTCTAATTCAACCAAATCTTGGTCAAGTTGCTCGACCATTTCAAAGGCTTCAATCAGAAAGTCCTCCATTATCTCTTGCATATCATCATTCATTTAACACCTCTAAATAACTATAAATATGTATTGCATTATCCATGCTTTTTCATAACTGCCAATTATAACATAAAAAAAAATATTTTTGGTTTATTCCAAAATTTTTATAATTTCATCATAAAAAGTCTGTGCATCAAACTTTACTAAATAGGCATCCGCACCAATATCTCGCCCTTTTTGCTCACTAAATTTATCACAGATAGACGAGTTAAATATAAATGGTATAGATTGGAATCTTTCATCGCTTTTAATGATTTCTGCGAAATGGAAGCCATCCATTTTAGGCATTTCAATATCAGATATAATAAAGCGTATAAATGAAGTGAGATTTCCATTTTTTTCCACATACAAATCATTTAGCGTTTGCAATGCCATTTCGCCATCATGTGCTTCAATCACAGTAAAACCCATTTTTTTGAGATTCTTTTTCAATAAAGAGCGAGCAATAGTGCTATCATCTACAATTAATACATGTCCGCTAAACTTCTTAGTTACTTCTTGCAACTCTTTTTTATCTTGTTTATCACTATAAAAATCGAGATCATCAACAATGCCCTCTAAGTCAAGGATTAAAAGCGTTTTGCCATCTTCTATGCGTGTTGTCCCTGTGATTTTACCGCGTTCTAAATTATGGCTATTTGAGCTAAATTGTGCTGCTTGGACATTATCCCAGCCTATGCGTCTAATAAGCTTTGCTTCATGCACTAAAAAACCTATCTTTAAATTATTAAATTCAGTGATAATCACTCGCTTTTTGTGTAGGGGCAAATCTGCCTCTCTGTCCTTAATATTAAGCCATGTTGCTAAATCTACAAGCGGTATAATAATGCCTCTAAGATCAAATACACCGATGACATAATCTGGACTAGCTGGTAATTCAAAAGTTTCTGGCATTTGTATAATCTCTTGGACTTTTGCGACATTTATACCATAGATACCCTCATATACTTCGCCATTAGTTTGCTCATTGATTCTAAAATCTACCAATTCTATTTCATTGGAGGATATTTTTGTCTGATATGCTTTTTTCTGTTCCATACGCCACCTCTATAAACAAGCTGCCCTGTTTAAAACTAAGATAATCTTTGTGAAAATAACACGATTGCAATGCGTTATAAAAAACATTTTCTTCCTTTACATGTTGTCCTAAATGATAATGTCCCTCTATAATACAAAACTTTGTAATACCTGTGGCAAATCCATCATTAATTAATTTCTGAATAACATGAGATTTATATTTTACAATCCTTTCAGACATAAAATGTAGAAAATCAGTGCGAAAAAATGAAAATTCTGCAATCAGTTTTTGATTTATACGAGCTGCAATTGCTTTGTAAATTATACCACAACTTAGTGTATCAAGTAACCGAAAAATAAATAAGACATAAGGTTTAGTAATAAACTTACGATAAGAATCATAATTTTTATTAATCCATAAATCACCATGGGCTAATATATATATTGTCTCATTACTGCCTTTTATGATAAGCGGCTGCATACAATAGGCATAAATCTTTAGATTCTTGGCATTATAATCATAACCTCTCCATACAGAATCTAATCCAAAATCATGATTTCCCTCTATTATTATAATCTCATTGCTAAAAGTTAGCTTGGCAATCTTTTCTATAAGCCCCCTATTTGCAACGCAACTACTATGAACGCTACCGATAAGAAAATGAAATATATCACCCATTAAAATAATCTGTCGTTGCGGGGGAAAATTATCAAAATATTCTAAAAGATTCACATCATTTTCTTTAAAGTGTGAATCTGCTATAAAAAAGGCATCTTCTCTAATTGTAAAATCATTAATAATTGTCATTTTTTTGCTTTTTAATGTGTTTAGTTTCTATAAAATGATAGCACAAAAATCCCGTGATATTTTTCTAAGATTCTATAAGAATGTAACTTTGTATCGTAACTTAACGCATATCGCTATAAATATACATAGAATCTTAGGTGAGTTTGACAGAAGTATGTTACAATGAAGCGTTTTTTATCTTTTTATTAGGAGAATATCATGCAAATTTCTATTAATGGCGAACATCAAAATATAGCGGATAACATCACAATCACACAGCTTTTAGAGCAATTAGAAGTAGAAGATAAAATCGTAGCAATTTCTCTAAATGCAAATGTAGTTAAAAAAGACACATGGACACAAGTGTATTTGAAAGAACATGATAAGCTAGAGCTTTTGCAATTTATGAGTGGTGGTTGATTAGATTTTCAATATGGCTTTTAGGTTAGAATCTTAAGCAGTTTGTTCGAAATCCTAGCTTAGATTCTGTATTCTTAACCCAGACGCATTTTTAAGAATCCTA
>NZ_FZMS01000079.1 GCF_900198365.1 Helicobacter bilis
GTGGGGTATTATAGCATAAAATTAATCTCTATAACCTTGTATTACAACATTTTATTCAACCATCCATTTTAACTCACATTGAGATTGCATTGCACAGAAACTGGTATATACATTCTCACACAAAGCCTAGTATAATACTCATACAATAAACACAGAAAATAAAAAAGGAAACACTATGCTACCACATTTTCTACAAAATATAGAGATTAATGATGGATTTGACTTGCTTGTGATTTTACGCCAACATTATAATGTCGGCGATAAGCAAAGTTGGTGGTGGCCTAGCTTCTTGTCTTTGCGTGTAGAAAATGGCATTGAGATGAATGGAGCAGCACGGATTGAGATGGATTTAAGCCTGTGTTTTGCCGCTATTCTGGGACAAAACACAAGGTATGAATATGCTGCCACTAGCCTTAGCAACCTCTACATGTTTTTTTATAATAATCTTACAAAAACCCCAAATGATGATATACAGCTATATAGCAATTATCCTAATCCACAACTCACACAAATCGCCCAACCACATTATCAAGATTTAATACTCAAACAACTCGCAGATCTTTTGCCACAAGATATTATGCCCATTATTAGAATCTCTGGATTCTATCAGCAAAAAGCAACGCGTTTAATCGCCCTAGCGAAAAATATCATAAAGGATTTTGAAACTTTTGATAACTTCTCATTGCATGTTACAAAAGAGTGGCTTTTATCTCAAAAAGGCATTGGGCTTGAGAGTGCATCAAGTATTTTAAACTACGCATTAAAAAGAGAAGAAATGGTGGTTGATAGCTATACACAACGCTTACTTGGGCATTGCGGTTTGCTTTTTGATGATTATCACTCAATGCAAGACTTTTTAACACGGAATCTTTATAGGGCAAGTGAAATATATGGCGATATGCCATTAGCACAAATTATGGCAAGGTTTCATGGAAAAATCGTTGAATGTAGTAAGCAATATAAATTGGCAAAACTTACTTATTAAGATAAGATTCTATATCGATATACATAACTTAAAATAGTTTCTACTTTTTTGTCGTTTTGAGCGTAGCGAAAAATCTTTTCTTTAAAGTATAGAATCTAAAAAAGATTCTCTACTCTTTTCAAAGACACAATACGATAAACATATAAACCACGCAACATTATTAAAGCATTATTATAAAACATCATTCCCATTTACAAGCAATCTTGCAGCTTGTTTTGCGTGCAGGATAAAGCTTTGAGCGATATTATCAAGGCGGCTAAATGGCAATTTAAATAGCACAATATCAGCACATTTTCCTGCTTTAAGACTACCATTATTTAAACCTAGTGCTTTTGCGCTATTACGCGTGATAGCATAGATTAAATCCTTGCTTAGAGATTCTATATCTTGGGCTTTATCTTGACTAAGTGTCGCAAAAAGTGCGTAACGAATCTCTTCTAAAATATCAACATCAGCATTCGAGCTTTTACCATCAGTAGCAATGATATGATTTAATCCCATTTTGCCTTGCAATAAGAGATTAGACCTAGGGCAAGAGATAATAGAGCCTTGCTTGAATAGCCTTTCTTTAAGATTAGAATCTACATGTAAGCAATGCACAAAAAGCGTATTTATATCACTTAGTAAATCTAAAAAGCTATCTATGCTAAAATGTGCTTTTGCATCTTTTACCTGAAAATTCTTTGCATAAAATTCCTTAAAATACCCCGCATTCTCACTTAGCCATTCTAACTCTTGCCTAGATTCTAAGAAATGCGTTGAAAGCAAAAGGTTATAACGCATGGCAAGCTCAACTACATAATGTGCTATTTTTGGATTTATAGAATATGGTGCGTGCAAGGCTAATGCGGGGGTAAATGTAGCATTTTTTAAAGACAAAGTCTTTTCAAGGCGACTTGAGATATTTAGGGCTTGTTGTGTGAAATCACTCTCCATTGCCCCTAACACTTCATGGCAATAAATCACTTTGAGTTTAGAATCTAGCAATAACTCTAAATCCAAATCATAGCTACTGATCGCACAGACACTGCCCACACCGCTACGCTTTTGCGTCTTTATAGCCTGCTGCATTGCATGTGTATTGTGCTTTAGCACCTCACCACGATTTGCCATAACGCTATCAAGCCATATATCAAAATCCCCATAGCAAAAACTTGTGTCATTCTTACTAAATTCAAAATGTATATGAGAGTTAATAAAGGCTGGTAGCATAACATGATTTTTATAAAACACAAAATCGCAATTACTATATTTTTGTCTCAATGAATTAAAATCGCCAACTTCTTTAATCATACCAGAATCAATGATAATACCACCATGTTCTACAACCTCCCATACTTCATCGCAAGGGAGCATTATGCTTGTGCCTATGAGTTTCATATCTGTCCTTATTATTTTAAACATTAGAATCTTTTTGTATTATAGCAATAAGTATTCTTTCTTAACAGCATATAGATTTTTTGCATACTAATTTTAACAATCTTTATGCAATACATGTAAATTCCATGAGATTATCTTGTAGGAAACAGGCTAAAAGTATTAATGAGACATAGGATCTAAGCTTTAGCTATATTTGCTATAATTAGGGCTTTGTTTAGATAAGGATTATTATGCGTCAAAGTGCTATGAGTGGCATTTTATTCATGTTTGCTGCTTCACTTACTTTTTCTTTAATGAATGCGTGTGTTAAGCTTTTAGATTCCATGTCTTCTATGGAGCTTATATTTTTTCGTCATGTTTTTACAGCGATTTGTATAGGTATTTGGTGGTGTTTTTACCCACCTTATAAAACAGATTCTAAACCACGCAAAAAAGGTGGCTATTTTAGATTACTTACGCGTTCTCTTACAGGTGGATTAGCTATGCTTGCTATGTTTTATAATATCGCTACTATATCGCTTGGCACGGCTTCAGCCTTTGCACAGACTATGCCTATTTATATTGTGCTATTTACACTGCTTTTTACAAAAGAGCGTGTGAGATTACCCATTATATTAGCCACTTTGGTGGGCTTTATCGGGGTGATTTGTATCTGTGATATACGCACGGAAAGTCTAGGGATTGATAATATTATCGCAGGTATTATTAATGGAATCATGATGGCATTAGCCTATATGAGTTTAAAGGACTTGAAAGAATATTTTAATGAATCAAGTATGATTATGGGATTTGCTATCACTATGGCTGTTGTTGGCGGGGTGTTTATGTTTATTGAGATTCCACATTTATCTGGCTTTAGTATGCCTAATACGCGTGAATGGATAGGTATTCTCATCTTGGGGATACTTGGAACTTTGGGGCAAATGTTTCTAACAAGGGCTTTCATACTAGCCCCTGCTGGGCTTATATCGCCGCTTGATTATATGCGTATTGTATGGGGTGTGATTTTTGGAGTAATGCTTGGAGATTCTCTGCCTAATATGATGACATTAAGCGGCATTACACTCATTATTGTATCTGGTGTTTTGATCGCTATGCCTGTGTTTTTACAAGACTATAAAAAGTATAAAAACAAGAGTCTAAAACCTTAGACTTTGAGTGGTGTTTTATGTATTTTATCTTTAATGTAAAAAATAGTAACTCTTTATTTTATCATTTATATAAAAAATACACAATGTAATCTATATTAATGCAAAAGATTGTTAAAATTCTGTTTTGTTATGGAATTAGTAATTGGGGTGCGAAATTTAGATTCTACAAAGTTATAATAAGCATAATTTCATAGAATCTATTTGAATGAAAATAATACAAGATTCTAAAGTTTTTTATGGTAAAAAGGAAAACTATGTTTGGTTTTAGGAAAAAACAACAAAAAGAGCAAATTACAACACATATAGTAAGCCTACATCTTAAAAGTCATGAGATAGAAGAAAGGCTTAATAATCTTACTATTCAGCCAAAATTAGCCATTGGCTATCTCATGCCAAATATGGATTTTGCAAGTATTGCAAACAAAATAAAACGGGCGTTACCACATGATTGCGTTGTGATTTTAGCAAGTTCATCTGGGCTTTTATGCAGTCAAGATGAATTAAAAACATGTGATAAATTCTATGGCAATGGTATGGAGGGCGATGGCGTTGCTATCATGCTTTTTGCCGCAAGTATGATAGAGCATATACATGTGCATACGCTGCCCCTGCATAAAGATTCTACCGATATAAATGCACAAATCTCACAGCTTGAGAGTGAAGTAAGAAAGGTGAACTTACCCTTTAAAGCCACGCATACAGATACGCTAGGATATGTGCTTGTTGATGGGCTTAGTGGTAGCGAGAGCTTCTTAATGGAAGCGATTTATAATGCAGGTAAATTGCCATGTTTTTATGTGGGTGGAAGTGCTGGTGGAAAGCTTGATTTCAAAAATACCTATATTTATAATAACACGAGCGTTGTGCAAAATGTAGCCGTGCTAACCTATGTCAAATTACATGAAAGTTATCGTTTTGGAATCTTTAAAACGCAAAATTTTACACCTACAAATACACATTTTGTAGTGCTTGATGCTGATATGAAAACACGCGTTATTACAGATTTTTTAGACACAAAAACTTATACGCAAGTAAATGCCCTGCAAGCCCTTGCCACACATTTTAACTGCCCTGTTGAAAAAGTCCCAACTTATATGCAAGAATACACATTTGGTGCAAAAATACAAGATGAAATCTATGTGCGTTCAGTAGCAAATTTTGATATAGAAAATGGCAAAATATGTCTTTATTGCGATGTTGATAAGGGAGAAGAGATTCTGCTTTTAAAACGAACTGATTTTATAGAATCTACAAAAAAAGATTATGAAGAGTTTGCGAGAAATAAGCCAAAACCGCTTGGTGCGATATTTAATGATTGTATTTTAAGGCGACTAAACAACACGCAGAGACTTTCTTCATTGCAGATTTTTAATGATTTTCCTGTAGTTGGATTCTCAACTTTTGGAGAATTGCTTGGTGTGAATATTAATGAAACTCTAAGCGCTATATTTTTCTATAAACAGGAAAATGGTGTATTCAGTGATGCCCTTGTAGATTCTTTCCATAGACAATACGCACAATATAAAACATATTTTATTACTAAGAAAATGCGTAAATTAGAACTTATTAATAATATCAATCAAAAAATGCTAAGTCAGCTAAAAGCAAGTGTGCCGACATTCAAAAGCGTATCAGATACTCTAGCCCATGTCGCAGAAGACTTTAAATGTGTAGAAAATAATCTTGATGATGTAAATCTGAGCTTTGATAGCTTTGTAAGCGGTTTAACTTCTGCTATGGATAGAAATAGCGAAAATATGAATCTAGAAGATTATATTAAAAGCCTTTTGTCCGGCATTGATGACTTAAATAGAATCTTAGATATTATCGCAGGTATTGCAGATCAAACGAATTTATTAGCATTAAATGCGGCGATTGAAGCAGCAAGGGCTGGGGAGCATGGCAGAGGCTTTGCAGTCGTAGCCGATGAGGTGAGAAGTCTAGCTGAAAGGACACAAAAAAGTCTTGTTGATACAAACACTTCAGTAAAATCAGTAATCGAAAATGTGCAAACTATCGATCAATGTGTGAAAAATACAAATCAAGGCATGTGTGATATTCAAGAGCAATCTCATAATATATCAAGCACAATTACAGAGCTTATAAATAACGGCAAGGCAATATCAACTATGATAGCCCAAAAATCACAAATAGGCGATGAGCTTGACAGAGAATTAGAACACATAGCAGTGTATGATCGTATTTTGGAAGTGCTTTATAAATAACCCCTGCAAGATTCTATTACACACTTAAGTAATGACTTTGGTGGCAAAAAAAGATATAATACGCCCTTTAAACAATAAATTAAGGTAAATTTATGAAAAAAACTATTTTTTTAACAAATGATGATGGCTATTTTAGTCAAGGCTTAATTACTCTGCGTAATGCCTTAAGTGATATTGCACATGTTGTGGTCGTAGCCCCAGCACATGAAAAGTCAGCATGCGGTCATGGTCTGTGCGTGAGTAAGCCTCTGCAACTTATAGAATTGGAAAAAGATTTCTACAAGCTTGATGATGGCAGTCCAACTGATTGTGTGTATGTTGGCTTGTGTGAGCTTTTTTCTCACACAAAACCAGATTTGCTTATATCAGGGATTAACATTGGTGCAAATTTGGGCGAGGATACAACATATTCTGGCACGGTTGCAGGTGCAATGGAGGGGGCATTGCATGGGATACAAAGCATTGCTATTTCACAATACATTAATGACAAACATGGCGAAGACAATAAACTAGCAAATCGCGATTTCACACTAGCCCTTGATACAATAAAGCAACTCTCATTTGATATATTACACAATAACTACACGATTGGACACAGAAAACTACTCAATATCAACATTCCTGCAATCTCAAAAGATGAATGCAAGGGTATTAAAGCTACACAGCTTGGATATAGAATCTATAGTTCAAAAGCACAAGTCATGCAAAACCCACGCGGACAGAAATACCACTGGATAGGCTTAAATCCATTGCAATGGCATGAGAGAGATAATGCGGATAATCCATACTTAAAAGATAATTTTTACACTCGTAAAGATATGAAAATAATAAGCGATTTTTCCGCAGTAGCAAATAACTATATTTCTATTACACCTATGCAGCTTGATATGACAGATTATGCATGTATGCAATCTTTGCATTCATATTGCGTGGAGAGAGAATAAGTTTTTGTGTTAGGTGATTCATTAATAGAATCTTATGTCGCAATATTAGCTTAATGTGAAACATTTGAATTGCATGTTTATTCATAGGATTATAAAAAGTATTCAATATAGACACATTGTAAGTTTAGGTAAAAAGTGGGTAATGTATTTTGCTTGGTTACATTAATCTATATCACTTGTTGTCTCATATAAATAAACTTTCGGGCAACAAATGCTTATGCAGACATTTTTCTCTAGCAACATTTTTTAGCACCATCTCTACTATATCTCTTGTTTTGAGAATCCATGAAAAATTCTTTGCGTGTTTTTGGTGTGCAGTGTGGATGATATTTTTTATGATAGTCTAAATATTTTTCATAGCTTGGCAATCCAACTAAGAGATGAAAAAATCTTTCAGAATCTTTATACCATTTAAAGCAAAACTGAAAAAGAGATAACACAATATCTTTTTGCTGTTTCTCTTTGTATTCTCCGTGTAATGAATCTTGGCATAGTGAATCTTGTGTATTTATTGCATTAGGTGTTTTTTGCGTGTCTTTTGATCCCATGCTAATCCTTTTTGTATGGCTAAGTCATTCTAGCACATTTCACAAAGCATGTCAATAACTGCTTAACGCACATCAGCCCGAAGCGTTACTATGCTAAACATTGCACCACTTTTGCATTGAAAATACTTGGTAATGCGTTTTGGGCTATTATCCAAATAGCTTTCTATGTTTCCCACTTTTGTGCCACCAAGCAGTAAAACTTGAGTTTGTAAATCCTTTAATGCGGAGAAAAAGAGCATAGAACAAACTTCTTTAGAATCTTTAAATACATGAGAAGCCATTTTATTTGCGATAATACCTTGCTTTTTTAAGATAGAGCGCTTTGGATTCTTACTGAATTGCAATGTGATACTTTTATGTAGATTATTCGTATTTTGGGATTTTTAAGATTTGGTAGTGGTATGTCCTGTGTATCTGCATAAAGTGGATAAAACATTATGCAAAACAAAAACACAAAACAAAATTTCATTGAAAACCTTGCTAGAGACAGCCTATTACTCTATGAAGCCATCATGATTCCAGCATGCACATAGTTGATATTGTAGAGCTTATTTACAAGCTGACTGATAAGCCCTTTCATTTCCATGCTTAACTGCTCGTTACGCAATAATTTATTAAACGCTTCAAAGTTAATGTCTTCGCTTGTTTTAGCGATATAACCTGCTGCGATTAGATCCTGACTATTTAGGATATTTTCACCACGCAATACATTTGCCATTGCCATAAAGCTTGAAGCGTCCTTAAATCCCCCTTGTATAGAATCCCCTAGTCCTTCAATCTTTTGCAAATATTCCGATTTTACAAACACATCTTGTGGCAAATAGTTTTCATCGGCACTTATTGGAATGTAGCGATTCCTTGAGCCATGATGAATGTCGATTCCTTGTTGATTATGCACGCTGTCTGTATATCTTTTTTGTAAAACATTCTGTGAAACTTGCATTTGAAATCCTTTCAAAATAGATTTATAGGCTTTAAAGCAAAAAGGATTCCAAAGTTAAAATATGTAAAAATATAGACATTTTAGTGTATCAAATAGATAAGATTTATATGTTTAAACACCCTGAAATGCTGGTCTAGCATGATGAATAAAAGCGAATCTAGATTCTGTAAATTTTGCACCCACCCAGATTTGGTAGAGAATCTAGATTCTTATCCAAATGGGTGGGTGCAGGGCGTAGGGGTGCAAAATTGCAAGATTCTAGATTCTGTATTTCTTGCTTCTTTAAACGGATTAGAATCTTGTAGTAATGTGGATTCTGTATTATGTATAGAATCTAGCTCTTGCATGAGTGGTCCTTATATATTCTCAAGACTAAATTCGCCACAAATTCCTGCAAAAAGGGCTTTTTCAAAGATTCTATATGCTTGTAATAGCTTAAAATCAAGATTATAATCATTAGAATGCAAGGTAAAGGAATGTTCTAAAGACTCATCTAATATCCAAAGAAAAGATTCTCTAAACTCTAAGCTAAATTGCGCTACCGCATTTTCAGTTTGCCCGATATACCATAAAGCATAGCTTTGATAAGACATATCAAGCAAATCTTTGACACTTTCGCCCTGCTTTGCTTCAATCAACCTAATAAGGGAAGAATCAAGCGCATAAATAGGGACAAAAGGGCGTTTTGTATCAATCGTATTTAATCGATTTAAAATATAGTGTTGTAGCCATGCGCTCTTTTTATCCGTGCAAAGTAAAAATGTGCCACCATTAAGTAAGAAACTAATCGCTCTTGCTACAAGCGGCGTCCAGCCATTACGATCAATCTCAAGCCATTGCAATGGCATACGATTAAGCTTATCCGCATCTTTTCTCAATGTATGCAACATCCATTCATTAATATTTGTCAAATGCTATCCTTTCAAATGCTTTCTTTTGATAGAGATTCTATATTTTATTTATTGTTTGCATATATCATACCAGTAGTCATAGTCTATATCAATCTCTTTTATCTCATTAGTTAATCTTGTAAGATGTGCGTTTGTCATAACCTTACCGCTCACACATTTTCCACTAATAATCTTTCCATTTTGTGCGTTTGCTTACCAGACAAGCTTTTTTCCTTTATCATAAAATTTTACAATGCCATTTATCTTGTCGTTTGTATATGGGATTTCTGCAAATATATCTCCATTTGGATAATACACTTTTGCCACACCTTCTCGTTTATCGTTTTTAAATGGTATTTCATACCCAAGATTCCCATCTTCGTAGTATTGTTTTCCTATGCCCTCAGCTTTGCCATTCTTAAATGCTTTTTCGGCAGAAAGACTCCCGCTCTCATAATATCGCTTATAAATATCCTCTACTTTTCCATTCTTAACTGGCATTTCAGCCTCAAGTATCCCGCTTCCATAATACATTTTTCCTATACCATGCAATACCCCATTTTTATATGGTCGCTCCATTGTAAGATTCCCATTATCGTCATACACTTTTTCAATACACCCTGCTTTTTTATCCTCTTCACT
>NZ_FZMS01000080.1 GCF_900198365.1 Helicobacter bilis
CAAAAGACACTAGAGAATGCTTACGCACAATATAATCATTGCATAGAATCTAAGGGGAGAGAATACACGATAAATTCGCAAATTTGCATAGGGGTGAAAAACTGCCCCTCATCTTGCTTCATACCCTTTTGTAAAAACAGCTCAAAGAGATTGCCTAAAAATTGATTGGTAGAATTTTGTGTGAGTTTGTAGGGTGCAAAAAGCTCAACGATTTCTTTTAAAACAAGGGCATTTTTTAAAAATAATTCTTTGTTATGCACTTCAAGGAATGCAAAGTCGTTGTTAGAGTAGAATTTTAGTTCTTTGATGTAGTTTTGCATTGTTGCTTTGAGGGCTTTGACTTTGAGTTTTTTGAAGTCTTTTTCTATGTCTTCATTAGAGACAAAAGTGATTTTTTCACCCAAAAATTCTCTCATTGCTTCTTTGTAAAGCCACATTAACCTATCTTGCATACTCGCATAAGTATCTGCCATTACGCCACGATAGCCAAATTTTAGATTGTCTTTATAAAAACTCTCATCATAAATTTTGCAAAGAAAAATATTGACTAGCTTATCAAAGGCATTTTCTTTGCCTGAAATATTGTGCTTGCGTAAGATTTTGGCAAATTCGTGGTATTTGCCCTCTTCTTTGAGCTCTTTGAGGTTTTCAAAGGTTGGAGTTGTTTGTAGAATCTTATAAGCGTTGTAATATTAACATGATCTCTTGACAGCGTTATGACAAAGGATTGAAGTTTTTTAGAATATTTGTGGATTTTTAGCTCACAAAATAAGATTAGAAACTTATTTTGTGTGGGTTATGTTGCTATGCTTGATATTCTTTAAGCTTTTCATTTAAGGCTTTAATATTGCTGGAATCTAAAAATGCTTGCAATTTAGATTCTAACTCTGTTATTGATGTATCAAGCTCATACCACCAATCTTTTTGATTGTAGTTAAGCCACCAAATCTCTTCGACATTTAAATATTCTATGATTTTGCTAGATATATTATTATCCATACTAGAATCTGAATCTTGCTCAAAAATCCGCACACCATAGCAATTATATTTCCCTTTTTGAATGTAATGTTCTACACAAAAGGCAAAATAATATTTACCGCAATTTTTAGGTTTAATCATAAAAGGATAGCTTAAATCATTTCTATTCCACTTATCCATTTTTTTATCCTTGCTCGTCTTAACAATCTCAAAGTTTTTGCTTTCAATTTGTTCTTTATGTTTTTCTATAATTGCTTCACAATAAGATTCTATAATATTTTCCCTATTTTTTAGAATCTCAAAGGCTATCTCCATATTCTCCTGCATATTTTCTTTATTGTCTGTCAAAAAATTCTCTATACTCATTGTGTTCTCCTTTGTATTTGTAATGATTTGCACGACATCTTTATAAAAGAGTAGTGCGGCATTTAGATTTGTGATACAGCCAACTTTTGCTTGTGAGTTTTCTATCCAAGCTAAAATCTCTTCCTTGTAAGTGATAGCCTTAAATCTCACTTTATTATCTCCATTTACAAGATAATCCCCTTGTATTTCCCATTTGCCTAAACTATACCCTGAAGGATTTCGTTCATCAGGGGCTAGATACAGCACAGCGATATTGTCATAAGACGCACCTTGCTCTTGTGGTGTTTCACTTTCGCTAGATTCTAGCTCATTAGATTCCATATCATCATTAAAATCTCTGCTTTGCTCTTTAACGATTTTGTCAATATACCGCTCAATCTGCCTATCTTGATCTCCTGCCCAAATCTTATTTTCTATAATGATATGTCTCTCTCCATTAGTGATATACACATCAATGTTTTCATACTCTTTATGCACCCTAGCATTGCGTGTATTGCCAAACCACGCTTTAAGCCCAACAGATTCTAAAAATGTTTCTAAAAATACATCGCCTTGATAGTGATTGCCTAGCGGGTTTAAAAATCCACTTATTAACGCACTATGAAGTTTTACTTCATTACTTCCACTCCACATTTCAAGATAGGGATTAAAGTCATTATTCCCACGCCTTTTGTGAATCTCTGCTTGTTCCAAAAAGCCCTTTACGCGTTCAAAAAATTCTCTATATTTCACACTTTTACCCTTTCTTTAAATTTAATGTAGTAAAGATTAATCGCTACAAATATAAATGTATATTACAATCAAAAATACAAGACTAATATCGCCTAGCCCACTAACTTTTCCAACGCCTTTATAATCTCTACCATTATTACAAAAAAGAGAACTGCTAGAACAAGACTTGCAAAGCCTTAAAGCCCTTGATGAGGAAAGCATATTAAAAACTAACAGCACACTCATAGCACAAACACAAAGGGT
>NZ_FZMS01000083.1 GCF_900198365.1 Helicobacter bilis
TATTTGTCGTTTCGATATAACCTATAGTCTGCAAGAAACTTTGTTGCTTAGAGGGGGGGGGGGGGTGAGCAGTGCTGTTTGTGTTTTTTTGGAAGTTTAGATACTTGTCATTGTATGTCGCACTTTCACATAGGTTCTCTCCAAAATTATAACACTTAGAACTTCTTTTTTTTTATTGCGCTTCAACATGCTATGCAGTTGTCTTATCATGCTTAAAATAATAACAATTTGCATAATTTTAAGTATACATTAATATAATAATAGGAATAATTCCTTTTTTGAATTAACAATAAAGGGATTATTATGAAAGATTCTATAAATAAGTGTTATATCATAGTTTTAGCTTTAATGTATCTCACACATGCAAAAGAGAGTGGCGAGACAATACCACAAGATAAAAACTCAAATAATACACAAGAAGTTACACATAGGCTCAATGCGGTTGTTACGACTAATAGCAGATTAAAAACTTATCAAAGTGGCTCAAGGATTAATAAAAGCGTTCTAGATTCTAATCCTAGTGGCAATGGTGATATAACCTCGATATTAAAAATACTTCCTAATGTGCAATTTGATAACGCACAACTAAAATCTACCACACCCGGTGAGATTGACCCTGCAAATATCAGCATTAGTGGCGGACTTTTCTATCAAAATAACTTTCAGCTAGATGGCTTTAATATGAATAACGACTTAGATCCTGCAGGCTCACAAGGTAGCAATCCAGTTGCAGCTAATGCGCTTCCGGGTAGAAGTCAAGGTTTAAACATTGATACAAGTCTTTTAGAATCTATTCAAGTGCAAGATTCTAATATCTCGGCTGCTTATGGTGGCTTTACAGGCGGTGTTGTGGAGGCAAATACAAAAAAACCTATAAAGAAATTTGGTGCAAATGTCAGCTATCAAATCTCACAGGGAAATGCCGCTAACGATAAATTTTCACTTACAAATTATCATATTTATGAGAGTAACTCGCAAAGTTATGAAAATTTTCTTAACTCAACTTCAGCAAGCGCGCAGCCTAATTTCATAAAACATGCAATCCGCTCAAGTATAGAATCTAAGTTTAACGATAATGCTGGAGTGATTGCAAGTTTTACAACTATGCAAAGTTTTATCCCATTGAATGCTTATACATCAAGTCAAAATGGCACGACCACAGATAGCTCGATAAAAACGCAAAAGCGACAAAGCTACAACTTTTTTATCAAAGGCTATTATGACATTGGAGAAAATATACAAATAGAGAGTAGCTATGCGTATGCACCGCAATATAATGAATATTTTATTGTAAATACGAGAGATTCTGACTTTTACTTGCAAAGTGGCGGACATCAATTAGGAGTAAAGACAACTTATCAAAATGAATTAGGCGTATTAAACGCACAAAGTAGCTTTAACTATATGGAAAACTCTCGCAGTGGCAGTGAGCAGCACATGAGAGGCTGGAGATATAGCAGTGATAAAAATTGGAATCCAAATGGCAATCAAAGCGAGGGCGGTTATGGTAATGTTAAGACTTCACAGACAAAGCTTGACTTAAGAGTTACACAGCAGTTTGAGCCGCTTAGTCTAAGCTTTTGGGAGAATGTCTTTAATGTCGGTATGGATTTAGGCTATACTTATGCATTGTATGAGAGAGCAGAAGATACGCTATTTAGCGGTTCTGCTTTTACAAAACCATTAAAAGACAATGAAATATGTAATGAAACTTTTTGGTGTTCTAATGGTGTTGTGGATATAAATAAGATTTCAACAAATCAAAAAAATACATGGACAAATAACAAAGGACAATATATGTATAAGGCTACACTCTATAAAGCTGGAAATATTAATCTTTCCAATGTCAATACAGCAATGTTTGTGGAAGATTCTATGAAGTTTGATTTTAAATCTTATGGTGATTTGCTTGTGCGTTTTGGTATAAGGCTTGATTATGATACTTATATGAATAAAGCTCCGATAGCCCCACGACTAAGTCTAGCCTATATCGCCCCATGGAATCACGACTTAAAAGATTTTGCAACAACATTTAATTTTGGAGCAAATCGCTATTATGGAAGAAATCTTTTCACCTATGTCCTAATGGATGGACGATCAAGCTTAGAATATACCCTTGAGCGTAGTAGCTATACACAAAGTTGGAATGATGCAAAAAAAACGCAAAATAAAAATGATACAAACTTTTCACAGCTAAAAGTCCCTTATGCTGATGAGCTTATGGCTGGAATCTCACAGCAAATCTATATGTTTAATTTGAGTGCGAAATATATCCATAGATTTGGACGAGATGAGATAAGAAGGGCTTGTAAAGACCCACAAGGCAATATAAGCACACGCAATTGTAGTAGTAATGTGGCAGGTCTCACAAAGGATTTGCGATATGTATATACAAATGATGGACGAAGCGAAACAGATGTGGTGAGTATAAGCTTACAAAATAATCGAATAATTGATACATTTGGCATAAAGCATCAATATTTATTTGCATTTGATTGGACTGGAGTTTATCGTAATTATACGGACTATACAGACATTTTAACCAATGGGGAATTAGCAAATCAATGGATAAGCTATGATGGCAAACTCGTGCGTTATGCCGATAGACCTGCAGAAAACTTTGTGCGTCCTTATACTTTGCGACTGAATCTTACACATACTTATGCTTTCTCACGCTATAAGTGTTTATGGAATAATTTTTTCCGCTATCGTGCGGGATATAATACAATGGCAAGTGCTAAAGAAACGGATAAAGATAGCTTTGTAATCGATGGAGTTTTAACAAAAGTAGATACTTTTAAAGCCTTTATGATACCGGGTGCATTTACTTGGGATATGCGTTTAGGTGTGGAGTTTAACATGGGAAAAGGTAATATAGCCTATGTGAATCTCGATATTTTAAATGTGTTAGATTCAAAAAATATTGCTATCGCAAGTGCTAGTTTCTCTACTACTGCTGGGACTACCGCCGTGCCTGTTTATGAAGTAGGACGACAATTCTATATCCAAGGGGGATATAGGTTTTAAGGTTTGGTGTTATGATTTGGAAGTTTTTGTTTTAAAAGATGTTTTACAAAACAACCAAAAAGAGAATTATGTGAAAATATCACAAACACACTTCCCCACTATTTCTCTTTTTGTCGTTTATGATACAAAGCAATGTGAAGTTCTAGCACCTCAAGGCTTGCGGGTGTGATACCGCTGATTAGCTTTGCTTCCTTTAATGTCTTTGGCTTTGCTAGAGTTAGTTTCTCTATCACTTCAAGGCTTAAGCCTGAAATCCCTTCATAGCTAAAATCTAGCGGAATCTCTACATGAAGATTTCTTTCACTTCGTTTTATTTGCTCACTTTGCTTTTCAATATAGTTTTGATATTTCGCATGGATTTGGAGTTGCTTTAACGCTCTAGCGGATAAGCCACTAAATCGCGGGTCTAGCTTACGCATTTTTGTAGGTTTCATGCTGTCTCTACCGAGTATTAAACCAAAATGGCATTTATTTTGGAATCCTTCTTCACCTATGCGGGTTAATCGCTCAAGGTTTTGCTTATTTGGCGTATAAGATTCACTAAGTATTGGCAAATGCTTTTCTATATTTTCTAAATCGACTTCAAGCTGATTTAATATCTCTTCATCAAGCAAACCTAGCTCACGCGAATAAGGCAGCATACGAAAACACGCATTATCTTCACGCAAAAGCAAGCGATATTCCGCCCTGCTTGTAAAGACTCTATAAGGCTCATTTGTCCCTTTTGTAACTAGGTCATCAACCATAACGCCGATATAGCTTTCTTCCCTTGATAGCACTAAAGATTCTCTCTTGCTTTTTCCTTGTGTATAAAGCAAACTTAGGGCTGCATTAATCCCTGCTAGAATCCCCTGTGCCGCCGCCTCTTCATAGCCTGTTGTGCCATTAATCTGTCCTGCTAGATATAGGCTTTTTACAATCCTAGATTCTAAAGTGTGAAAAAGATTTGTAGGCTGACTATAATCATACTCGATAGCATAGCCATAACGAGTAATAATAGCATTTTCTAAGCCTTCAATTGAATGGATAACTTGCTCTTGCACTTCATAGGGCAAACTCGTTGAAAGTCCATTTACATAATATTCCCCAGCACTATAAGTCTGTGGCTCTAAGAAAAGCTGATGACGCAACTTATCTCTAAAGCGATTAATCTTATCTTCAATGCTAGGGCAATAACGTGGTCCAACGCCTTGTATCTGCCCTGTAAAAAGTGGAGCACGATAGAAGTTCTCTTCTATAATTTTATGTGTTTTCTCATTTGTATATGTAACAAAGCAAGGCAACTCTTTTGGGCGGAAATAGCCATGCTTCATACGCCTTTTAAGATATTTTGAGATGATATTCTCACGATTATAAAGCAAATAATCATGCGTTAAAAGGCTAAAATATGGTGCTTCAGTATGGCTTGTGATAAAAAGCTGTTTAAACTCAAAACTATCTGTTTTATTGCTACTCTCTTGTGAATCTTGTGTAAATTCTTGTTGTAAGATCGTGTTAGAATCTTCATTTGCCTGAAAGCTAAGATTTTTTTGCACGAAATGCTGAAACTTACTCCATTCTTGTAAGCTTGTATGCTCTAATGCGTTTCTAAAGAGTGAATCTTGTTTAGTTTGTGTGCTATCGTGTGTTACCTTTTGACTAGATTCTGTATTGTGCTTATTTATGCTTTGATATTCATCGGTTAAAAGACTTGCTGTTTGTAAATCGCTAAGATTATGCAACTCATCATAATGCGCGTCTCCATAATGTTTCTCAAGTGTTGTATGATTGATACTAGACCCAAGTATGCGGGGACAAGTGCCTGTTTTTAACCTTGAAAGCGGAATATTTAGTTTTTTTAAACTCTCGCTTAATTCATTGCTACTTATCTCACCAGCACGACCATTTTCACTTTTATTTTCACCAATATGGATTAAACCTTTAAGAAAAGTGCCTGCTGTAATGATTATCTTTTTAGCAAAAAACTCTTTTTGTATGCTAAGTTTCACACCTATGGCTTCTGTCTTTTCTTCTTTCGTTTGAGATAGAATCTCTATGACATTGCCTTGTGTTACATGTAAATTTTTTGTATTCAGCAAAATATCTCTTGCATGTTTGCGATATAAATCCATATCAATTTGTGCTCTTGTGCCACGCACTGCCGGACCTTTTGAGGCATTTAAGATTCTATATTGAAGTCCGCTAATATCAGTGATTGCCCCCATAAGCCCACCAAGGCTATCTACTTCTTTTGTGAGATGTCCTTTACCTAAGCCGCCTATTGCTGGATTGCAACTTGCAAGGGCGATATTATCGATTAAATGAGTAATGAGTAGAGTTTGTAAGCCCATTTTCGCACAAATATGACTCGCTTCTACACCAGCATGTCCGCCGCCAACTACAATTATGTCGTAATTATTTCTCATTTTTTTGTCCTAATATATGTTTTTTCTAGTAGAATTATAACACCAAGTTATCAATATGGAGTGTCGTTATGGTTAAGAAGTTTAAGGCTGTTATTATGCAGGATTTCAAGCGTTTTTGGAGTGGTGTTGCGATGATTATCTGTCTTGCCATTGTGTTTTTTATCAATGATATAACGCTTACATGGGGGCTTTTAGGTGTGCTATATCTTATCGCATTTTTTGAAAGCACAAGGCTGTATCAAATTAGCTTTCATGTATTAGGATTATTGCTTGCTATCTTAATTTGGGTTGGAATCTATTATAGCCATGAGGCACTTATTGTGGCACTTTTTGGGCTTTGTATCGCTTCATTAAGCATTGTTGCAAGTGAGAGTAATCCAAAGTATGCCCTGCCTTTCATCTATCCTACGCTGCCTTTTGTAGCCCTTTTTGTATTATATGCAGAGCATGGTGTGGGCTATCTTATTTGGCTTATTGCGGTTGTGGCTTTGGCTGATATTTTTGCCTATTATGGTGGTAGGCAGTTTGGCAAAACAAAGCTTTGTGCGGCTTCTCCAAAAAAGACTATTGAGGGGGCTTTATGCGGACTTGTAGGTAGCATTATGATTGGCTCTGTGGCGGGTATTGGAATCTTTGGCGGCTTTTATCTGTCCTTACTTGCAAGTGCTATTGTCGTTGTTATCTCTATCATTGGCGATCTTTTTGAGAGTGCGTTAAAACGAAAAGCGGATTTAAAAGATTCTGGTTCTATTCTACCCGGACATGGTGGTATCCTTGATAGAATGGATGCGATTTTATTTGGCAGTATTGCTATGCTTATGTGCTTGTCGTTTCTTAAAATGTATCAAGTTTAGCTAATGCTTATCGCATTTTTGTATAAAAGCTAAGAATTGCATGTGATATTGAATGTAGGTTACTCTTTTTTATGTTTCAATAGGCATATTATTAAAAAATAAAAGGTAAATATGGAATCTAAAAACACCAAATCTCAAGCAACGAATGAAAAAGATTCTAAAAAATATAGTGAAATCTCTACTAAGACTCAAAGGACATGGGATCTAGATTCTAAAACAAGCACTTGTCATATTGAGCGTAGCGAAATATCTCACACAACCCACAAGGGTTTAGATTCCATAGAAAACATAGCACAAAAAGATAGAATCTTTTTGCAAGACTCCACACAGCCCATGCCAAAGTTTGAATTTAACGAAATGGTAGCAAGTGTGTTTGATGATATGCTAGAGAGATCGATCCCCTTTTATGATGAGGTGATGAATCTTGCCATTTTCTTTATAAGAGAGTATTTACAAACCATACAAAAATCAAGTGAAATCCCAGTAATTTATGATCTTGGCAGCTCAACAGGCAATCTATTATTAAGACTCGCAACAAACCTAGAAGAATGCAAAATTAAGGCGCATTTATATGGCATAGATAACGCCCTAGCTATGGTTGAAAGGGCACAACTAAAGAGTGCTGCTATGGGCTTTAATATTCACTTCTTACAAGCAGATTTTCTTACATTTGACTTCAAGCCTACGCATGTTTTCCTTGCCTTTTATACTATGCAGTTTGTGCGTCCATTGCAAAGAAAAGACATGATACAAAAGATTTATAATTGTTTGAATGAAAATGGAATCTTTTTGTTTGCTGAAAAGGTGATTAGCGATGATTCTAAACTAGAAGCACAAATGATTGAGTGTTATTATAACTATAAGGCAAAGCAAGGCTACACACATAAAGAAATCTATAAAAAGCGTGAAGCCCTAGAAAATGTGCTTGTGCCTTATAGCGTGAGTGAAAATTGCACTATGCTTAAGTCTTGTGGATTTAAACATGTTGAGATTCTATTTAAGTGGGTGAATTTCACACTTTTTCTCGCACGAAAATAATTTGTGTTTTTAAGATTTCTGAATCTTGCATTCAATGTTTTATATCCATGCAAAATTTACAATATTCTAAACGACTATTTATCAATACAAACTCTTTGTAATATGCAGAACAATAAGATTCTATAAGTAATATCAAATATTAATTTAAATAAAAAAATAGTAATAATTCTTATTTTAATTTATTTTTAAGTTTTCTTTTGTTATACTTTCAAGCGTAATCATATTACATGATTATGTGTTCTTACAAAAAAGGTTTTCCTTTGATAGTTTTGGGTTAAATTAAGAACATTCTTTCACATTATCTTCCTTTAAAGAATAAGGTGGGTTATACCATCTTATACTCGTTTTTCACAAGATTTCGTAGTTTTTTGTTAGGTTTTATAAGTATTAGTTTTTATTGTTATGATTTTTTAGCTCTAGCTCACATTTTTCTAGTATTGCGTATTTTTGCTTATTTGTATCTATCCATGATTGTATGACTTTGTATTTTTCTTCATAGACTTTTGTTAGGTTTTGTTGGATTTGCCAAAATGTCTTTTTGTATAAGGGGAAATTTAGACTTAGCTTTTCTTGATAAAGTGGATAGTGTAAGCCTAGATTGATTAAATCTCGCACATTCTCTAGTGTTGGGTTATAAAGTGGCAGGGTATCTGGGTTTGTTTTATGTTTTGTGAGTGCATTTTCTACTTCAAAGTGAAGCTTTTGTAAGCAAAGCATAATTGTATTTTGAAAGTTTAGATTTAAGAATTGTGCTAGATTTGCTAACTCATTTTGTAAGTTTTGCACACATTGTGAAAGTGTAGCTTTATAGTCGTTTGTTATCTCGCTATCTAGCACTTCGATTCTAAAATGTCGCTCGATTATGCCATCACTTACCGCCATATCGCTAGAATAAGCAAGGCTTAAAGACTGCAGGGCATTCTCTCGCCATAGCTCCAAGCTATCACAAAGCTCCGTTTTTTGCGTATCAATAAAGGTGCTAAACTCACTCCCAAATTCACTTAACATAAAGCCTAGCTTTCTCATCTCTCTAGCATACATGTTGTCATTATTGCATAGCTCACTCATAAGCCTTTCTTTTGGCAGGACATTGACCTCTTTTGTTTGTGTAATTTGAGATTTCATACCAATAAAGTTCTTTGTCTCTCGCATGATTTCAAAAGGCTTTAGCTCAAAGCTATTAAAGATTTTTTGTGCTATGGAATCAAATTGTATCTCAAGATTCCCAAAAAGTTTTTGAAAGCTCTTTTCTAAATCGCTTTGCAAGGCATTAAAATGTAGCTTTTGCGTGAATACATTAAGTAGCGAGTAAAGCTCTTTATATGCCAGATTGATTTTATGCAATTTCCATTTTTCTCTCACAATAAGTGTGCGTAAATCCCGCAAGATTCTATAATCTTTTGCTTGCATGGCTTTTGGACGGATCGCATTGTAGATAAAGTCTAACACCGCACCGATATTAGAATCTTTAAAAAGTTCTTGTGCCTCTTTATTGTTAGAATGTAGATTATGTGTCGCATTTTCACCATTAGATTCTGTATTATAGCTCGACAAAATGCCCGTGTGAAAGAAACTTTCACTATTTTTTTGTGCTAAGTTTATAGAATCTAGGGCTTGTTTTGCCGATATGGCAATCACTTCTTCAAAAAAGCCCTCAAACGCCCTTTTTGCATACTCAATACTTGTATTAATCTCTTCTTCACTTTTTAATCTATCTTTTTGATTTAGCACGCATAGGCTTTTGTGTGCATATCGTTTGACATGGGTTTGCAGAATCTCTTTTTCACTATTTTTGCCGACATTATCAATGAGTGTAAGCCAAATGATACCATCAACAGATTCTAGAATCGTATTTGTCGTTTCTGTGTCGCTTTCATTCTGTGAGTTAAAGCCGGGCGTATCAAGGAAGCTAACCACTTTTAAAAGCTCAAGTGGCACGAATAATTTATAATATGAAATCTTTAGATTCTCTATCTCATCGACCTCACCTAGATAGCTAATAGGCTTATTTACAACCGCATTGTTTTTGTAGTGAATCTCAAGTCCTACTTCATCACCATAAGTAATCTCACACACTTTTGCCGTAACAGGCGTAATGCCGCTAGGCAGTATCTCTTTACCTAAAAGTGCGTTTAAAAAAGTGCTTTTTCCGCTACTAAACTGCCCAATAATTGCTACTTTCATCGGTTTATCAATGTCTTGTAAAAGGCGATTTATAATAGCTTTATTTTGTGAATGCAAGGGAGTGCTTTGCGTGAGTGCATATCGTGTTTGTATAATGAGTGGATAGAGTGGATTACTACTTTGTGAATCTTGCATTTTTGCTTGTAAGCATTCTTGTATAAAAGTCTCAAATAAGGAATCATTAAGGGCTATATTGTTTTGATTTTGTTGTGCTTCATTCATAACCATGCCTTGTATCTGTGCTAAAGTTCAATGCAATTTTATCAAAAGTTTTTAGTTTTTGTAAGCTTTGAGCGTGTTTTCTGATGCTAAAGAATCTACTTGTTGTATTTTGATATAATAACACATTTTAATTTTATCATAGGAGATATTATGGATACGATACCTTACATAGACAGAGAAGAATGCGTGATAACAAAAGATTGCGATTTGGAGATTCTAAATAGTGAATCTTATCCTATATTTTGTGGTTGCTTACCACATGATGATTTGGAATCTGATATTATTGCTACACAAACCTTTGCAATATCAAAATCTGGTGTCATTCAGCTAAAAAGGTTAATCCCGCTTGATATGCTATATCAATACGGACATGACGCTGGGTCTGTTGGAAGTCTTTGGGATTCTCATCATAAAGAATTTGGGGAATTCATCATGCAGGCACAACCCAAAAAAGTCTTAGAAATAGGCGGTGGACATTCTAAACTAGCCTTGCATTGTTTGCAATATGAAGAAAAACTAGAATGGAATATCATAGAGCCAAACCCGACAACCAAAGATAATCGCATTGTGTATATAGAATCTTTTTTCACAAAAGAGATTCTAGAACAAGGCGATTATGATACAATCATCCATTCACACACTTTTGAGCATATTTATGACCCACATAGTTTTCTAGCAGACATTGCTGCTACTAGCATTGATGCCACTTGCATTGACACTACGGGGGGGGGGGCAAGATGCTCTTTTCTGTCCCAAACATGCAAAAATGGCTAGAAAATAAATGGACAAATACCCTAAACTTTGAACATACGATTTTACTCACTGAAGCAGTGATTGACTTTCTACTTACAACACATAAATTTAAGATTCACAAAAAACATTATTTTGGCGACCATAGCATTTTTTACTGGACACAATATGACAAAACACTGACAGATAAACCCATATTGCCAAATGAGTATCAGCAAAACAAATCTCTATTTTTAAACATGTATGATTTTTATCACGCACAGATTGCAAAGCTTAATGCAAGATTAGAATCAACCAATAAGAAAGTGTATCTCTTTGGGGCACATCTTTTTTCACAATATCTTCTTTATCATGGATTACATTCACTTAAAATAGAAGCGATTTTAGATAATAATCCAAACAAGCAAAACAAACGACTCTATGGCACAAAACTTCATGTATATTCCCCGCAGATTCTAGCAAGTACAGACAATGCTCTTGTAATCTTAAATGCGGGTGCGTATAATAATGAGATTAAAGAATCTTTGAATACAATGAATAATAAGATAGAAATCATCATGCTTGATTAGCTTTGTAGTATGCCCTAAGTTGCATAAAATCTTGTTTGTATGCCATTAAAGATTCTAAGTGTTTGGCTGTGTAATTTATTATATATTTGCCTTTATACGATAAAAGCTTCACTTTGTTTTGTAATAACATGTGAAAATCTATGGTTATATGTGGAATGGAATTTTAAATAATACAGAATCTTGGGATAACTAGATTTTTAAATCACTAGAATCTAAGTTTAGAAACTTAGAGAAAGATTTTAACACACATAGATTTTACATATTTATCTTGCAATCTAAGTTTTATAAAGGAATGTTATGCTACTAGAATCTTTTAGATACACGCTGGCTGAGTATTATTTGTATCTCAAAGTGTTTCACATAGTTTCTATTATTACATGGATGGCTATGCTGTTTTATCTGCCGCGTTTGTTTGTGTATCATGCAGAGCGGTATGAGAATGCTGGGTTTAGAAGTGTAGTCGAGCTGCAAGAGAAAAGGCTGTATTATGCTATCGGTTATCCTGCTATGATCGCTGTTTTAGTGAGCGGCTCTTTGATTACACTAGCCTTGCCCGGCATTATGCAGAGTGGTGGTTGGATACATGCGAAATTTACACTTGTTTTATTGCTTTTAGTGTATCATTTTCTATGTGGATTCTATCGTAAGAAGCTTTTAGTTTCTCGTTGTAAAAGCGGTAGATTTTTCCGTATTTTTAATGAGATTCCAACTTTATTTATGGTTATTATTGTATATCTTGTTGTTGTCAAGTCGTTTTAGAATCTATAAGCTTTCGTATTTATAGGAATTTAAGCATAGAATGTGGCTTTTTCATGTTGCCTAGCGTTATATTTATTTAACTTAATTATATATATTGCTACGACTTCTATCGCTTAAAATTTGAAAGTATCTAAACTCAAAGTCAAGCTACAATCTAAAGATTAGGCAAACATATTTCATGCAAAAAGACAGAGAAAGCAACTGAAGTTTCACTTGTCTTTAGAGTAGATACTTCTTCACCTGTTAGCGTTTTGCCATTATGACATTTGCCGCTTATATAATTATTATTTTGTGCGTTTATTGTGGCAAGTAGCTTTTTGTCTTCTGTGTAGTATTTTAAAACTCCGTGTATTTCATCGTTTAAATATGGTAATTCTGCTTGCAAGTTCCCATTTTCATAATATATTTTGTGATACCTTTTGCCTATCATTTGTGTATGGTATTTCCAGATAAAGCCCCCCCCCCATTTTATAATAAATTTTCTGCACGCCTTCTATTTCATTGTTTAAATATGGCGTTTCTGATTCTAGATTTCCAACTTCTTTAGCTATTTCTACGCAATGAGTAGTTTATAGCAATATGTTCGCTTAAGTCTTGTATATCCCCCTTTTTTAAGCTTTGCTTGCAACTTGCCAAATGCCACTTAAAACTGGACTTATTTACATCTAGCTCTTTAAAATCCAGTTTCATTAGCTTTGCCTCTCAATGTGTTGAATGATAGATTTTCTGCATGTTTAGCTGTATTTTTAAAAGACTTGTCTTTAAAGTTGTTTTTTAAAGCTGTGTTGTAACTTCTTGTATTGTATCTATATCTTTTGCGTGGGTTTTTAGCTTATCGGATTTTGCTCATATCATAAGGGTGTGGAAAATCTTGTATCATTTCATTGTATTTTTTAGGGATTGCTTGATCAAAATATTGCTTTTCTAGCTGAATTACTCCATCTGGCTTCAATACATGATGTCAATACTCTTTATCTGGTTTCTTAACTATTTGCTATTTGTTGCTTCACTTCTTAGATTTTTGTTTGCAACGCTGTAGGTTGTGGATTATCTTGTATAGCATCTTTTATGTTTTGCGGTATAATGTCGCTATCGGTTTTAGCAATATTAGCGTTTGGACGCACACCATCACGGGTTACTTGAGCTTTTACCGCTACTTCTGTTTGCATGTGCGGCGAACTTAAGGAAGTAGGATTCTCTAAGTTTTCTAACTCTAAAGTATAAATTTTATTATTGCCTTCCTTTTTTCAAATAATGTAATTTTTGCTATCGCTTCCTTACCATTGACATTTATATCTTTTGTAAACCTATGCACTTGAATAATATTATCTCTATTTTTGTAATCATTATGCGATTCTCTTTTTGTAGCATTTTCATAAAGGTTTTTTAGGTCTTGTCCCACCCTGTAATGCTCATCTATGGTAAAGCCATTTGCAACGCTTTTATCCACTGCCTTTTTGCTTGATATTTTGTTGCGTTCTGTTTCTGTTATTACGCCTTTTAGCCCTGTTTCTTTATTAACTATCTCTTTATTTATGAGCTTAATACTTCTTTTAAATCATTTCTTAATTCTCTTATTCCTTTTGACTCTTGCGTTGTGTATGTAAAATTAGAATTTATTTCATTTCTTAGATCTTTTTCTTTCGTATTGTCATTTTGAGCCATAGGCGAAAAATCTTTATTGGTATGGAAAGATTTGGCTTCGCCTCGAAATGACAGGGAAGTTGTTTCGCCGTTCTGAGAGATGACTACAAATCTATTAAAACAAGCGCAAGATAAAGCAAATACTGCTAATCTAAACGCACAGAATTCACAAAATAAACAAACATAACAAAATATCGGCAATGCTATCAGTGTGGGCAATAATGTCTTATCTATGCAAACAAACCAAAATACACTATCACAAGCTAACAATACAACACTACAAACAAATACAAACACTACGCCTACACAAGCAAAGACTTTTAATGAAGAAATAGCCCTAAGTAGTGATTAGGCATGGTGATGAGATTGTTGAAAAACAAAAAGGGCAAAATGCGATTAATGTTGATGAAATCTTAACATATTATCCTGCCATTACAAAGCCAAATAATCACGATTTACGCATAGTGCAAGATAATGGAAATATTTTTTATGCTAAACAAATCAATGGACATTTTATCGCAATAGAAGAAGTATTGACAGGTAGAAATAAAATAAAATTTGTAACTGCGTGGAATATCAATGGAAGCTTAAATGATAAGATGATTAAAAAACTAGGGCTACCCCATTACCTACGACAAACAGGTGTGTCTGCAAGAGCTAAAAACTCAACTTAGACCGAACTCTAAGCGGGGAATCAGAACACGAATACTCCTAGTTGCTGGGATTATACCATACAAAAAGGTAAAAGTTTATAAAAAGATGACAAAAAAGGATTTAACATGTTAGACACAAAAAATCTCACTCTAAA
>NZ_FZMS01000012.1 GCF_900198365.1 Helicobacter bilis
AGATAAGATCAAAGCAGAAGTATTACATAAAAGTGCCAATGATAACGCACAGATAAATAAAGCAAATTGCCAAAAAACATCAATCAGTAATAGCTATCAAAATGTCCTATCAAATGCAAATAAACCAGACTTACTCAAAAGCTATGATATGCAGCAAACTACTGTGAATGCACTCAAAGCAATAGGCGAAGCTCCAATCAGTGATTATACAGATGAGTGGAAAAAGGTGCAAATACCTGACTACAATACAGATTTTGATACAACTATACTAGAGATATATGCTACTAAAAGTGTGATAGCTATTGATGAAGTGATAGGCTTTCATATTGTTACTTCTATTGAGTTAGTAGAGGTTGAATGGGATTTTGGAGATGGTGAAGTAAGTAGTCAAAAGGATAATATATTAAAATCATTCAATAAAGAAGGCTCATATAATGTAAGGTTAAGAATGTGCAATTATGTATCGATTGGATTGTGAAAGTTGATGGCTAAAACAGATTATTGTTACTTACAATATTCAGCCTATTCCTTACGCACACAAAAGCATTATGTGGCCCATCACATTTGTTGCAGTATCTGTAATGTGAGTTTTGCGGCGGCTTGTTGAGCTGCTTTCTTGCTTACACCATTTGCACTCGCATATATTTTATTTTGAATCTTTACTTGCATGGTAAAAATCTTTTTATGATCTGGACCTTCTTGTGAGAGCATCTCATAGCTTGGGATACAGCCAAATCGCTCTTGTGTGTATTCCTGCAAGCTTGACTTATAATCACTTGTTAGTAACTCTTCATTAATACGAAATTCATTATGCAGAATAGGATAAAACACGCGTTTTACAGAATCTAGCCCAGATTCAAGATAGATTACCGCCATAATTGCCTCAAAGGCATTACTCAAAATGCTTGCCTTTAATCTCCCTCCATTATTGACTTCCGAAGTGGATAGATTAAGATATTCACCTAAATTAATGGATTGAGCAAGTTTGCAAAATGAAGCTTCATTCACCAAAGATGCACGCATTTTTGATAATGAACCTTCATTTTTTTGCGTAAATGTCTCAAAAAGATACTCCCCTACAACTAAATCAAGCACAGCATCACCTAAAAACTCCAAACGCTCGTTATTATAAGGCTTTTTGAAAGATTTATGCGCTAATGCTTCTGCTAATTTTTTTTTATTCTTAAATGTGTAGTTTAGCTTCTGCTCCAATATATGGATATGTGGTGAGAGTGTTGTTTCCAAAATAACCCCTTAAAATAAATATTAAGCTAGAATTCTAGCAAAAAATACCAACAAACTCATATTCATGCGTTATGTAGGCAAGGCAAAATTTCTAGAATACGACCTAATTTGCTACATGTATGTCAAGCAAAATAAAACTTTTGTGAATCTTAAACTAGATTCTATATAGTCCAACATATAATATTCTAGTCTCTAGAATCTCGCTAAGTATTTCTTACAAGATATATAGCAAATAAAAGCATATCGTATTATTGATTTTTCAGCAATTTTAAGTTATAGTTAAAGATTTAAATAAATGACTTAATAAATACAAAAAATAAAGCTTATTAGATTATATTGAAAGTGCAGTTTCTCATGGAAAGATTAAAAAAGCAATTACAAACCTTAAGTGAATTGGTAATGTTTGAGCATACCATTTTTAGTGCAAGTTTTATTGTGATTGCTATGATTGTATCATCAAACGCATTTTATGATAGCGGATTTTTTGGTTTTAAAACGCTTTTTTTATGTGCTTTTGCCCTGATTACTGCGCGTAATTTTGCGATGGCTTTTAATCGACTTTGTGATAGAAATATAGATTCTACAAATGAGCGGACAAAAAATCGCCCAAGTGTTGATGGTCGCTTGAGTCTTCCTGCTTTACTTCTTTTTTGTGTGATAAATGCGGTGCTATTTGTCTTTGTAAGCTATCTTATTAACGATTTAGCTTTTAAGCTATCTTTTCCATTTTTATTTATACTTGGCGTTTATAGTGTGATGAAAAGATTCTCATGTCTTGCACATTTGGTGCTTGGCTTATCACTTGGACTAGCCCCTATTGCTGGAGATATTGCAGTAAGTGGTGCGGTGCATTTATGGACTATTTTTCTTAGTTTTGGGGTGCTATTTTGGGTGGCTGGATTTGATATTTTATATTCCTTGCAAGATATAGAGCATGATAAAAGACATAATCTCTACTCTATACCTGCACGATTTGGTGCGGAGAATGCGTTGCAAATAGCGCGTATTTTTCATATCTTTTCTGTGTTTTTCTGGGCTTTATTCTTGCGTTTTAGCACGACTTATCATCTTGCTATTGTGGGGCTTATTTTATCGGCTTGTATGCTTTTTTTTGAGCATTTGATTGTGAGAAAAGATTTCTGTAATATCCCCCGTGCATTTTTTACAACGAATGGATATTTGGGCTTTGTCTTTTTGTTTTTCATTATTTTAGATAGCATAGTGAGGTTTTAGTATGGATTTAGAAACACGCTTGGTTGATGCGAGTTTGCAGATAGAGTTACAAGTCCTTGATGATTCTATAGAGTTGGCGGCTATCAAGGAATATGAAGTGATTACGCAGTTACATGCAAACTCTATTGATAAATGGCTATCTTCACTCAAAGCAAAAAGCGGTGATTGTAAATGCGGTGGTGGCACGGCTATACTTGGTGAAATGCTAGTGCATATTTATAAGAAGTTGGAGCATCTTGAGAATCTTATAACAGATTCTCACGAGAAATACATTCCATTAAAGCATAGCATTCATACCAAGCAGTTAGGACATGGAGCTATTATTCTAGATTCTACAATGCTAGATTCTACACTACTTGAGATAGATAAGCAGTATTATGTGCGACTTTTTTTACCTGTGTTTCCAGTGCGTTGTGTGCCTTTATTTGCTATCGCAAAAGATACGCAGATTTTACAGATAAAAAAGATGGCAGATAGAGACCTGAAAGATTATGATAGCTATATTGTAAGTATTGAACGAGAAATGCTTAAAGCACGAAAAACACAGAATCTATAATATATGAAAGGGGCTATATGAATATTACAAATGCAATGAATCTTAGCTATGAAATGATGAGTGTCGTTATGGCGGGATTATTTATTCTTATGATTATTATTGTGCTACTTTATATCTCACTGAAAGAAAAAGAGAGTGCAAAAAAGTTTGTGCGACTAGAGGCTTCTATCGAAGATGTGTATAAAGAGATTTATAAGATTCAAAAATGGATTATGGAAAATGAAAAACGCACACTTGAGGCAAAACCAAACACAGAAGCCTTTAAGGCAATGGCAGATTTAAAAGCAGATATTTTATCATTACAACACGGCTTACAAAGTGATAGGGAATATTTTGAAGATAAGATTCTAGTGCTAGAAGAGAGATTGCGAAGTTTAGGGCATTTTAATGCCCCATCGCAACAAAGAAATGAAAAGCAGATTCTAGATCTTTTTAAAAATGGCTATACAATCGATGCGATTTCTAAGGAATTGCGTATTACAAAAAGTGAAGTGGAGTTTGTATTAAAACTATCGGAGCTACATAAGGGAGAGATAGCATGAGTTATATGCCACCAAAAGAAAAGGCGATGAATAAAAACACATTTATAACTGCTGTTAGTCTTTTTATATGCGTAATAGTTGCTTCTAACTATTTTGTAAGCTTTACAATCGGTAGTGTGCATATTCCCTTAATTGATATAACGCTTAATCTAAGCCATGTTACCTATGGGGCATTAACCTATCCGCTTTCATTTTTGATTATGGATATATTGAGTGAAAAGCATGGCAGAAAAGATGTTTTAAAGGCATTGCGCTATGGACTTTTAATCGCATTTTTACCATCTTGTGCGATTGCCTTTATCTCAAATGAGCCACACCTTGCTTTGCGTATCGCGATAGCTAGTGTGAGCGCCTTTTTTGTAGCACAATTTTTAGATGTTGTGAT
This sequence comes from Helicobacter bilis, assembly GCF_900198365.1. Classification (GTDB taxonomy): domain Bacteria; phylum Campylobacterota; class Campylobacteria; order Campylobacterales; family Helicobacteraceae; genus Helicobacter_A; species Helicobacter_A bilis_B. The sequence goes on from NZ_FZMS01000012.1 coordinate 3,962, forward strand.
ATTTTATAGATTAAAGCAGAGATTCCCTAGTCTTTGGTGGTTTCGCAATGGTGTGAGTGCGTGTATGGCACAATGTATTGATACCTTTGTGTTTTTTCATATCGCATTTTTGGGGATTCTGCCTTATTATGATGTGTTTATGCTATTTTTATTTGATTATGGGATTAAATCACTTGTGAATCTACTTGATATTCCTATCTTTTATCTTATTGCGATTAAAACTTATAAAAAAGTGCGTTATATTGGGAAGTAGTAGTATATGGAATATTTTGATTTTTTTTCAGAGCTTCATCCTTGTTCTTACTTTGAAAATAAAGAAAGTCAATTTCGATATTTAGGTATCAAGGATTGCACACCATACTTTTATCAAGGCTTACTTGAGCGTGGGTATCGCCGCTTTGGTGAGTATTTCTTCGTGCCACAATGCCCTAATTGTAAGGAATGTATTACGATACGACAACTTGTAGATGAGTTTCAAATAAGCCCCAACATGAAGCGGATTCTAAAAAAAAATAGCGATACTATCATACAGATAAGACGACCTTTAACAAATGATGCAAGAGTGTGCTTATATGTGAAATATCACACAAAAATGATGCGTAAAAAAAACTGGAGTATGAATAATATCGATATGTCTCGTTATACAAACTCATTTGTTGCCGGGAGTGAATACTTTGGCTATGAAATGTGTCTGTATCGCGATGGTAGGCTTATTGGCGTGAGTTATTTTGACATTGTGCTGAGTTCTATGAGTGCAAATTACTTTTTTTACGATCATGATTATGAAAAGCTAAGTCTAGGCACACTTAATATTATATTGCTATTAAATCTTGCTAAAAAGCTAAATCTCAAATATTTCTATCCGGGGTATTGGATAAAAAATCATAAATCTATGGGCTATAAAGAGAGATATAAACCTTTTGAAGCCTTGCTAAATGAAGCCGACTTTTTTGATAGGACATATTGGAAGAGATATGATTGAGAAAATAGAGAATAAATGTGGGTAACCATATTATCATTATTTACTCAAGTTCTAGATTAAATTGCTTATATATTGATTCTATAAGTTCTTCTTCAAGCATAAAGCTAGGGATTTTTAAACTAATAAGGTGTTTATTATGTTTTTTAAAAGTTTGCAAAGTCATTGTATCTAAATGTTTGCTAAAGTCTTGTCTTCTCTGTTTTATGGCAGGAAAGTGCCATTGCATAAGCGGTGCATGAATATAGATTATATCTTTTGGCACAACTTGTTGTTCAGAATATAATATATTTTCATAATTATCTTTATCAATCCATTGAGCGGCTTTAGAAGTTTTTCTCTCAATAAAATCAATACCTCTATTACACACTAGCAATTGATCGTAACCATCAATAAAACCACTGACACCATTATTTTGCACATAAATTTTATATACGACTTGCTCTTTTCTTACAAGAAAATTTATTCGCGGATAGATAATCGCATGTTTTTGTGTTTGTGCCAAATAGAATGTTTGAAAAAGTATTTTCGCATTATAGATATGATCAACATCTATTTTAATAAGCCATTCATCTTTAGGGATATGCTCCAATACAAACCTATAGTAACAATGTAGCTTATTGTATTCATGTTGGGGATTTTCTAGCATCACTTCATAGGGATATTTTACTGGAATAAAACCTGTGTTTTGTTTGCAAAAATCCAAAATTATAGCCTCACTTCCATCTGTGCAGTCATTATAGCCAATCACTCCCCTTTGAATTGCGGGTAGGATAGAATCTAAACTAGCACGCAATGTAGCCGCTTCATTTTTTACTCGAATGAAAGCCCATGGATTAAGCGGTGATTTTGCATCCTTTGCATTGTCATCAAACTGATATAGGGGTGGAATCCCCCCCCCCCCCCATAGTTGCTTTATAAGTCCAGACATTATTTATTTGTGTCAAAACATTTGTAGGTGTGAGTGAATCTAGTGTTTGTAAATGTATGCCCTGTGACATCCGTTGTGCTGGGCTTTTCTTAAACAATGATTTAATGTATTGTGATAGTTGCATTGTATCTCCTTATATAAGAGTCTATTCCATGCTATTTATATCTAAAAACTTCTTTTGCTTTGGTATATCAAAAAATACGCCTTTTTGCAATAAATCAAAGAATAATTCATTACTTTTTGTTCTTTTTGCATGATTTTTATGCTGATGTTTAAAATCTTTTGCTTTTTGTATAGCAAGTAGAATTTCTTCTTTTATTGCATTTGCATGAAATACACTAGGATACTTACTTCCCATTCTACCATTCTGCCTTGAACCGATATTAACGCTTGGTATGCCTAGATATGGGACTTCTTTTAATAGGCAACTTGAATTGCCAATTAAAAACTTTGCACCTTTGAGCAAAGCGATAAAATACTCAAACCGAATGGATGGATAGAATCTAAAATGTGGATTATTTCTCAAACTCTTATAAGATTCTAAAATGAGATTAAAACCTAAATCATTATTGGGATAAATGATAATGTAGTTTTCCTTGCTTTCTTGCAGTGCCCGTATCATTTCATCGCTTTGTGCTTTTATGGAATCTAACTCCGTTGTTACGGGGTGAAACATAACAATGCCATATTCACTAAAATCTAACTCATAATATCTTTTTGCCTCTTCTAAACTTATAGAATTACTATCTAAAATGTCTAAATCAGGCGAACCGATGATAAATATAGAATCTTTATTTTCTCCAAGCTGTAATAATCTCTTTTTAGCCTTAGCATCATTTACTAAATGGATATGTGCAAGTTTTGAAATAGCATGACGAATGCTATCATCTATCGTGCCAGATACCTCACCGCCCTCAATATGTGCTACTAAAATATTATTTAAAGCCCCCACAATGCTAGCTGCTAGTGGTTCTACCCTATCGCCATGCACGACTATTAAATCTGGCTCATATTCAGCGATAAACTTTGAGAATCCATCGATAGTGTGAGATAGGGCTAAATCCATTTGATAATACCTATCATGATTAATGAATTTATAGATATTCTTAAAATTAGACTTTTCTATCTCTCTCACAGTTGAGCCAAACTGCTTACTTAAGTGCATGCCTGTCGCAAATATATGTAACTCAAAATCACTTGATTCCTCAATCTTTAACATAAGTGATTTTATCTTTGAGAAATCCGCTCGAGTCCCGCTTACAAAAACTATTTTTTCAACTCCAACTCCCTTTATTAGAATCTTTATCTAAAATCATCATATTGAATCTGCACATTTTCTGCTATATCTCTCACCGCTTTTTTACCCAATATAGATTCAAACTCTTCTGCATGGATTCCACCCTTTCCCGGTCTTTTTACCCAAATATTAGACATATCTAGTATTTCACCCTTTTTAATAGGCTTTATACTTACAACACTTGCAAAAGCAAAATCAATTGTTACTTGCTCTTCTTTTGCTGCTTCTTTAGATTCTTTGCTTGTGCCTTTCATAATGAATAATTCTTTGCTTTGTGTGATTAGCTTTTTTAATGCGTTTTCATCCATGGAACAGATTATATCAGGTCCATCTCTATCCATAGAATCTGTAAAATGTCTCTCCAATACACACGCCCCAAGTGCTACTGCACCAAGACATGCAAGATTATTGATGCTGTGATCGCTTAAACCAACAAGGCAGTTAAACTCTTCTTTAAGTCTTAGCATTGCGTTTAATCGCACAAGATGTGGTGGTGTGGGATAGAGATTTGTCGTGTGTAATAACACAAATGGGACTTCAAAATCTTTTAGAATCTTTACACTTTTAGCAATAGATTCTATATTATTCATACCTGTGCTTAGGATAATTGGCTTTAAACGCACTCACACCCATGTCTTGCAATCTATTTGCCGCCGCCCTTGAGAATGGAGTGCTAAGATAGACCAAGCCTTTCTTTTCTGTATATTCTTTTAATGCGAGTTCATCATTAAAGCTTAAAGCACAATTTTTCATAATCTCATAAATGCTTATATCTGCATTACCCGGGGTTACTTTTTGTGCTGCACTACACATTTCATCGTCTATGACATGTGTTTGATGCTTGATTAACTTAGCCCCAGCCCTGTAAGCAGAATCTACCATAAGCTTTGCTATCTCTAAACTGCCATTATGATTTATACCAATCTCTGGGATAACAAGCGGTGGGACAGATTCTCCAATCTCTAAATGCTCTATATTAAATGTTGTCATGTTTTATCCTTTCTTTAAATTCTTAAAATAATGTCTCATATCTCGTGGCAGTCGTATTAAATCGCTAAATATTTTAAAATAGATATTGTTGTGCATTCTATTCCATTTGTTATTTTTTGGCATGGCAATTTCTATGCGTTCTGTACCATAAGCACTTGGTATCATTATATCCTTTGTGTAATTTTGCGGCTTTTCTTCTGGTATAAAAGTATTATTTGTAATGGGTGCTAGTGGGAAATATTGTGTTAATGGACTATTTGGACATAAGTTATAAAACTTTATCCCATAATGTCTGCTTAGAAAAGTGAGTGCCTCTAAATCTACTTCTTTTGAGTGATAACTGAACTCATTTTTATTACTAAATTGTTTGCTGTCTATATCCATTCTAAAATGAGGCATAAGGTGCAGAATATTTTCTTGTAAAACATTAAATGCATAGGCTCCACTCTCATAAAAATCAATTCCTGTTAAATAGATTTCTTTATACCCCATAGATACTGCGATCGCACAAAGAAAAATAGCTGAAGTTGGATTTTTATAGTAATATAATTTTTGTAATTTTATATACCCTAAAAATGCTTCAATGTTGCATGAATATTTACCTTCATATAATGTTTGTATGAAAACATTGTGGTGGAATATTTGCACCAATCTTTCCAACTCAAGTTCCCTTGGTGTTGTTGGTAGTACATGATGCTGTACAATAAAAACAGATTCTATATTATATTCATTATTGCCATTCAAGTGAAGTGTTGTATATATCTGTTCTGCAAGCATCTGGGTTGCAAAAGTTACTGCCTTAATACTTTTTCCTAAGTAATATTTGTCTTCAAAATAGAATTGATTACAGCGAAATACATCATATTTTAGAAGCAACCTTTTATAATCTATCTCTGCAAGACTCGGAGCATTTCCTGCGACAATAGCATATTTATTATTTATCATTTCATTATTTTGCATTATTGCCCTCCATAGAGATATGACATATAATACATGTGTGATATATAGAAATGTGGCATTGTTTTTATAAATACTATTTGTTTTTTCATCAATCGTGGGTGTTACCCCCCCCCCCCATTTGTTTTAATAAATTTTTGCATTTTTTTATTCAACCAACATCCCTTTATATGTCGGCGTATAGCATTTGGCAATGCTATAAAGTCTTTACACAATCTATAAATGATATTATTTTTTAGTGCTTGTTTATAACGAAATATGTCTAACTCTCGTTGTTTCTCTAATGGATGAATACGCCAAAGATTAGGCTCTACCCCATAATTTAACCTTTCATATGCATTAACGGAAGGTATCAGTACGTCTCTTATAGAATCTTCTCTTCTTTCTTCAACTTGAAAAGTGACGATGTTTTGCGAGGTTGCTAAGGGGATATATCTATTTATTGGGCTATTTGGACATATGCTATAAAATTTTACTCCATAATGTTTTTCCAAAAAATGTAAGGCTTCAATATCTATTTCTTTTGAGTGAAAGTTGCCTGGCGTAGTGCTAAAATATGGAAATATTGCTAACAAATTTTTCTGCATGGTATCAAATGCATAAGCATCTTTTGCACCATATAAATCAATACCTGCTATATAGATTTCCTTATATCCCAATGCAACGGCAAATGCACACATGTAGATTCCAGAAGTTATTCTTCTTTCATGATATAACTCATTATAGCGTATAAAGGCGTAAAAATCCCTTAGATTGAAAAGCTGTTTTGAGCCACATACCACATCATCAAATACATGCGAATATCTTAAATAAAATGAATCCATATGCTTAAGGTTAAAATCTGAAACGACAATATTTTCTATCTCATATTCTCTTGCATACAATAATGTTTTGTATGTATAGGACTGCTCAAAAAGAAAGGTGAAATAGCAAAAGCAAATTTTACTTTTTTGCCTAAAAAATATTTATCTTCGAAATAGAATTGATTGCAGCGAAATACATCGTAATTATTTATATCAAAACTAGTATTACAACTACATATGGGGGGGGGGGGTAGTCTTGTGTAATCTATTTCTTTTAGACTTGGTCCATTACCAGCTATGATGGCACATCTATTGGCATTTGAATGTGTATAATGCAACACAGTCATTCCTCTCTTATTTTATTGTTAATTGTCAGAGTGCATTATAGCACAATATTCACTTCACACCCATAACAACTTTAAAGTTTTATTACAAATTCTACTCGACATATTCTTTTAATGTTAAATGAATGTATTTGTCCGTGCTTTATAGATAAATTCCCTTTAGGAGATTAGGCTCTAAAACCAAATAAAGACCACATGGCTTATATGCCTTGCCTATAAATTTACACCTTTAGTTTCTGTATAGCCAGCTTTCTGTCCTTTTGCTTAAAGATATAATTACCAGCGACAGCTATATCAACACCGACATTTTTTAGGGCGTGGATATTTGTATCATTGATACCGCCATCAACTTCTATGAGGCATTGTGGATTACGCATTAAAATCATATCTTTTAGATCTGCGATTTTTTCTATCATATTTGGGATAAACTGCTGTCCGCCAAAGCCCGGATTCACACTCATAATAAGCACCATATCAATATCAGTAAGAATGTATTTTAATCCTTCGAGTGGTGTGTGCGGATTGAGAGCGATAGCAGGTGAGATTCCATAAGATCTAATCTTTTGTATAAGTCTGTGCAAATGCTTTTCACTCTCAATATGCACACTCATATATCTTGGCGCTAAAGACGCGTATAAATCAACAAAAAAGTCTGCATTTTCAACCATAAAATGTATATCTAGCGGAACTTCACTTATGTCCTTAATCCCCTCTAATACGCAAGGTCCAAGCGTCATATTTGGCACAAAATGCCCATCCATTACATCAATATGTAAGAGATCGCACCCCCCTTTCACAACAGATTCTATCTCTTGTGCTAAGTATAAAAAGTTTGCGGATAAAAGACTTGGGGCGACTTGCATGAAAGCACTTTGGGCTTGTGCGTTATTAGCAAATTGTGGCTCACTATAATCTTCTGAATCTATATTTTTCATAGATATCTTTGCTAAATCATCAATATCTCGTGCTTGTTTTAATGAATGGAGTAATTTCTCAAACTTTGGATCTAACATGCCCTATCCTTGCAAATCATTTGAAATATTCTTACCAAATAATCTTGTAATAATACAAAATAATCGTTAATTTCAAAATATATTATTATTTTAGAAAACATTGTATGTTAAAGCAAGTATATAAAAACATAGAATCTAGTCTCAAATAATCTACATATTGCATTCAAACAATTAGAAATAATCACTAAAATACGCTTTCCCCTCGGGGATAATCTCTTCTAAAATATCAATTGTTATGTCATCTGCATCAAGCCTGTTAATCTGTCGTAAGTATAGCGGTCGCTTATATCCCATAAGCATGGTTGTGAGTGTTTGGATATTAATATGTAGTGTATAAATAGAATCTCCCAAGTCTTCAAGGCTAGAGTTAGTCTCTCTTTCTATAACCTTTACCTGCTTTACATTTGGGCTAAACTGCACGATAAATTGCTTATTATTCCACTCAAGCAAAGGATCATTCACAATAAAGCAAAGCATAACATTCATATTGATAGAATCAAAAGGATATTGTGATAAAAACTGCATAACATCAACGATTCTTGCCATGATATAGGGCTGTGTGGTCTCTTTTATATGTCCATCTTCTAGCAGGAATGCAAGGTTATGATTGCTATAATTTGCCCCCTTTACCTTATCAAACATAGATTGATGTGCGTTTATATAACCCCAGATTCCATAATGGGCTTCTTCATTGAGATAGACCAACTCTTTGATTTTAAACACATCATTTTCTAGCAGATACACAATATAGCCTGTGGGCTTGTCATTGCTATCATAATAGATTGCAATCACCTCATCATCGACATCCCACCGCCAATACTCATCCCATGCGAGTTTATTGCGGATAAGGCAGCCATGCGTTTGTTTAGCAAACTCATCGTGCAGGGCGATTAAATCCTTATTATCACAATCTACCCTTTGTATGATTCCATCGACTTTTGGGACTTTTGGCGTTTGGTAATCTTTCATGCTAAAAGTCATTTTATCACTTACAATCTCCCAACCACGAGAGCGATAATAGGGGATTGAATAGGGATATAGGCAAGATATACTTTGCTTATTTTTTCGCATAGTTGATAGAATCTCTTTCATTAAATCTGCCATAAGACCAATGCCAGAATACTCTGGATAAGTCGCAACGCCTGTTATACCACCCATCTCAAAAATGCTATTATAGATATTTATTTGCATGGGATAGAGTGCGATTTGAGAGACTAATTTATCTTTATTAAACCAGCCAAGCACATAGGCATTTTTTAGCACGGGGTATTTTGACTGCTTAATAGCGGCATTATTCCAGCCAAATGTCAAAAGATCCTTTTCTGTTACTTGAAAGGCATAACGCAAAAGCTCATTAAACTCTTCTACATCGTCTGCTACAAGTTGCCTTAATGTGAGCTCTTTTTTTAATTGTGATTTTTTCATAGTTTTCCTTTGTTTAGAATATAGAATTATAGTTTAGATTCTCATATTTGTAGTTTTAAGAGAAGAAAAAATGTGGATTTATTGCTATATGCAATAGCTTATTATTGATCGCTGATATTAAAACCTTAAACAACACCCCTAAATCAATACAAAAGCGTTATAGAATCATACATATCCTGCATGGCTTGTTTTTTGCTAGGATTATTGTGAGTTAGCATATATTTATGAAACATATTTGCAATGCTTCGTGTGATAATGTCTGTCTCAATATTTACTCTGCGACCTATTTTGTAATCCATAAAAAGTGTATTCTGCATTGTATGTGGGATTATCACAAGGCTAAAGCTAGAATCTCGCACTTCATGTATCGTAAGGCTAATGCCATCAATACATACACTGCCCTTATCTACCATGTAAGATAGGGCTTTTTGCGTTGTTTCTATGCAAAAAACATGCTGATTTGCCTGCATTTCTCTAGACTTTATCACACCGATAGAATCAATATGTCCTTGCACGATATGTCCATGCAATCCATCGCCTAAACGCAAGGCTGGCTCTATATGCACTAGCCCTTGCAAGTTTTCTGTGGCGATTAATGAGGCACTCTCTTTACTAAGCTCTACGCTAAAATGCGTTTTTGTGCTTTCTATGGCAGTAAGACATGCTCCATTAACCGCTATGCTATCGCCTATTTTTGGGTTTAAATCAGATTCTAAACACAGGATTTGATCGCGATAAAAACGCACTTTTGCAAATTGTCTCACAAGTCCGCTAAACATAACTTTCTCCGTACTAAATGCGTAATCTTACCATAATCATGTGGCTACTGAATATTTGTGCTGTTTTTTTGTCTTGTATGCAGCATGATTGTAACTTCATCTAACTGTTTTGTCTCTTGTTTGTTGTTTTCTAGCGTTTGTGCATCTTTGGCTTTGTTGTAGAGATATAGCGTTTTTTCATGCTCTAGGTGTGCTATGCGGATTTGTTGTTTAATGTATTCTTGCTCTTCTTTCAAAATGCCTATTTGCCTTTGAATCTCGTGTATTTCATAGAGATAGGCTTGAATAGAATCTTTTTGACTTTGATAAGCACTGAAGCTACCAGATGAGGGCATAGGAATACTAGCAATCTGCGTATTGATAGAATCTATATCAGCATATTTACGCGTGATTAATGTTTGATTGCGTAGTAGGTTTTTTTCCTGCATATCAAGTTGTTGCTTTGCGATTTTTACAAGATTAACAAGCTGTTTTGTCATAACATGTCCTTGAATACAAATAAGCAGTTTGCATTATAGCATGTGATTTTGAAACTACATTAAAACGCTATGGCTAGATTTTATATTTGGCTAAATCTCACTTTGTTTCTAATACTTTTTTGTAAAATAGAGTCTATTATCTCAATTAAAAGGGAAATTATATTGCTAAAGTGTGTTTATAGCTTTTCTTTCATTTCATAGTATGGATACAAACATGCTAAAAGAATGTGAATTGTGAAGACTAATTGGTACTCTAATGGTAAATATGAAACCAGTAGAGTTTAGCTCATGTAAGCAACTTTACACCTTATTGCATGAAACATATTCATGAATCCATTATGACTATCTTAAAATTTACCTTGCTACAAACAATATGCAGGATAAAATACGCTCAGAGACTTACCCTGTTTGTGTCCCCCCCCCCCCCATTTTTACAAGATTGATATTGAAATCTATTGAGAAAAATTTAATCCAGTAATAGCAAGTATTGAAATAAGAAACATCTTCTTTATCAAATATTCATACACTAAAGGTGATGGACACTTACCATGTTTTGCATCGCTACTTCCTGCTACGAATAGTATCATCAATCGTTGGCGCGATTTTTTCCAGTGGTAGTCTGTATTGTTGATATTGTTTGCTTTGCTCTGTGTTTAATTTTTGCCATTCAAATGCTTTACTTAATACATAATAGGAATCTAGAGCGCCTACAAAATCGATTTTATCATTTCCTTTTGGCACGATTTTGCCATGATATGTTTTACAATTATAAAAATTATAAATTGCCCCATCTACAAATTGCCCTTTCTTATTTTCTGTGTAGCCATATCCAAATACAACGCCCACACTCTTTCTTTCGCGTAGCTCGACATTTTTATTGCATGAATCACTTACTGGTTCTGCCTCAAGATTCTTTAGTCCATAGACATAATATTTGCCATTATGTTTAAAAATCTCAACGACAGCTTGACCCCCTTCAGTGCCTTTATGCGTTAAATAGATACCAGAAATATCCCCCGCATACACAGTACCAAAAAGTCCCCATAATAAGCACACTCCATAGCGTAATAAACGCATATTTCCTCCTAATTACAAGATTTTACAATATAAGATTCTAATAATGTTTTTGGGACTTTTGCTACTATTTTATAAACTTTATTATCCGTAATGTTCTTGTGTTTTAGACCACCAGCATGCACATCATTTGGGAAAAATACACAAAGACACGCATTGCTTGAAATGATTCTATGAGTAGATTCTTTTGATTTATATACAATCAAGTCCTTTTCTGCATTATATGACTCTAGAATCTTAAAATCTTTAGAATCGCCTATCATAAAGCATTCACTACCATGGATTGTAAGCTGAAAATCAACATATTCTTTATGTGTCTCAAAAAATGCACGTTTATATGGTTTTAGCTTGTAGGTTTGCAACATAGCAAAAATGCCAGAATCCAAATCAATGCGAATCTCATTTTCATAGTCTCTTTTTTTATACTTGCCCTGCAAACAAGTCTCAAAAAACCTATAAAGCTGCTTTAGTGCTTCATGCTGACAAAAAAGCCACCCACAATTATCAAGTTTTGAAATAATAGCCATTCAATCACTCTCCCATTCCCATTAAAGCCGAGACTCTATAATAAACTCTCTTAAAAATCGCTTTAAAATAAAAACTAATGAGAAAATATTGCCACGCATTTCTATTTTTACACATTGGATCAAATATTGTCATTTTATGATTATAAAACTCATCGTGCTTTTAAATGTATCCAAGGGCAAGTAATAAGCTTTATATTTTTAAGTTATAATCCTTACAAAATATGTTTCTTGCTTCACAAAAAAAGTTAGCGTTATTTACTCTACCATATCATTACAAAATGTCAAGTTGTTTTATTGTAGTGTAGTTTAGACTAATAGCAACCAAGCAAAGAACATGTTTTCATTTTATCCAAGGAGCAATTATGGCTTGTGTTTTACAGATTGGGGCTGGTGGAGTTGGCGGTGTGGTAGCGCATAAAATGGCGATGAATAGGGAGAGTTTTACTCGCATTATCTTAGCTTCTCGCACCCTTAGCAAATGCCAAGCGATAGCAGATTCTATTAGAGAAAAAGGCTTAGGTGAGATTGAGATAGATTCTGTCGATGCTGATAGTGTAGAATCTGTGGTGGCTTTGATTGAAAAATACCGCCCAAAACTTGTGGTAAATGTCGCATTGCCCTACCAAGATTTAAGCATTATGGAAGCCTGTCTTCGCACAAAAACGCATTATTTAGACACGGCAAATTATGAGCATCCAGACTCCGCGCATTTTGAGTATAAAGAGCAGTGGGCGTATGATACACGCTATAAACAAGCAGGGATTTTTGCTTTGCTTGGCAGTGGGTTTGATCCGGGCGTTACAAATGTATTTTGTGCCTATGCGCAAAAGCATTATTTTGATGAGATACATAGCATTGATATTTTGGATTGTAATGCAGGGGATCACGGCTATGCGTTTGCGACAAACTTTAACCCTGAAATTAACTTAAGAGAGGTGAGTTCTAAAGCGCGTTATTGGGTTAAGGGCGATTCGTCTCTTACGCAATCTTTGAATGAGTGCGGCAATGAGACTGCGGTCACTACCGATAAGGTAGCTCCCTTGTCTCATTTTGCACAGCATTCAAATCTTACGCAAGATACTAGAATCGCGGATTCTAAAAAAGTGGGTTCTAATACAGAATCTAACAGCCTTGTTTCACAAGCTGACTTAGCCTTAAATCCGGATTTAAAGCAAGACACCATTTATCGCAAGTTTGAGAGAGAGGAGAAGCATTGGCAAGCAGAAGTGGAGACAAAAGAAGCACAAAGAGAGCAACAAAAAGAAGGAAATTCTAAGATTTTTGATGAGAAAGGTGTGTTTTGGAGCGAACAAGCAAGGAGTTACCTAAGCGGTAATGACGCCGCTTGTGAGCGAACAATTGCACCTTTATCGCAAAAAGCTGAATTTCCATACGCAGGGGGGCAGTGGCGAGATATTGCGCCCCTAGCTTTGATGAAAGAGTGGGACTACCCAGAAGTTGGCGTGAAAAATAGCTATTTGCTCTACCACGAAGAGCTAGAGTCGCTTATCCGCAATATCAAAGGTTTGCGACAAATCCGCTTTTTTATGACTTTTGGTGAGAGCTATCTTACGCATATGAAATGCTTAGAAAACATCGGCTTTTTACGCATTGATGAAGTGGCACACAAGGGTGGCAAAATCGTGCCTATTGAAGTGCTAAAAACACTTTTGCCAGATCCTGCAAGTCTAGCCTCTCGCACAAAGGGGCAAACGCATATTGGCTGCTATATGAAGGGCGTGAAAGACGGCAAAGAACGCACGATTTATATCTATAATATTTGCGATCACGAGGCGTGTTATAAAGAAGTCAATGCGCAAGGTGTGAGCTATACCACAGGTGTGCCAGCGATGATTGGAGCGAAGCTCATCTGTGAAGATAAATGGGGGCTAAATTGTGCAAAAATTGTGAGCGGAGCGGATAACAGCGATATGCCAAAGGGTGGAGAGTATCAAGGCGTAGATTCTAGTAGTGGTAGTGGCGTGTGGAATATGGAGCAAAACGACCCTGACCCTTTTGTGTGCGAACTCAACAAACAAGGACTCCCTTATGTTGTGTGCGAAATAGAATCTAATGGCAATCTAAAAGTGCTAGAAGATGGGAGAGGGTAGAATCCCAAAATACAAATAAAAACATTATGAAACCAACAAACCACGATAAAAAGGAGTGGAAATGGCAGAAATGAGAGCGGAGCGCAAAACAATATTTGATTATCTTTCAAAAAATAAATTTTTGATTCCAATGTATCAAAGAAATTATGTCTGGAGTGAAGATGAATGTTTGCAGCTTTGGGAAGATGTATGTAACTTTTTTGAAAATAAAAAAGAGGACGAGGAGTATTTCTTAGGTTGTGTAGTGGTATATAAGGAAAATTATAGACAAAACATCATCGATGGACAGCAAAGAACCACAACGCTCAATCTCTTAATCCGCGCATTGTATGAGAAAGCAAGGGGGCAAAATGGTATAGATAAGCTTAAAAGTGATTTAGCGGCGTGCTTATGGGATAGCAATGCACTTACAGGGCAGATTGATTTTGATAAAGTGCATTTAAAAAGTGAGGTGGCAACAGATTTTGATAACCAATCTTTAGAAAATCTTTTTAAAGATACTTTAGATATTAAGAGCAACATAAAGCTTTCTTTATATGAGAAAAACTTTTTGTTTTTTCAAGGAAAAATTGACGAATTAGCAAGAGAAAAGCCTGTAGAGTGGTTTGATTTTTGCTTATGCCTTTTACGCTCTTGCGTGCTTTTACCCATTGAATGTGATAACAGAGATAAAGCCTTGCGCATTTTTAATACACTCAATAATCGCGGTGTAACTTTAAGCCCTGCGGATATTTTTAAGGGTCTTATTTTTGAGAAAAAGAATGAGGAAGAGAAAAAGATTTTTGCTAGAGAGTGGAAGGAATTAGAGAGCAAGATACAAAGCTCTCCCCATCTAAAAAAGGAGGATATTAGCTTTCTTTTCACACAGTATGAGCATATTATCCGTGCGGAATATAATGATGTAGATACCGCGATACCAAGCACGCTAGATTTTTGGACACAAAAGCATAAGAAAAACACAAAAGGTCGTGATGTCAATTACGCGGCAAATGATGATATGTTGAGCAAGGAATCTACTTTTATTTTTATCCAAAAATTAGGTGATTTTTGGTGTAATCCTTATGAATATTTAAGCCAAGATTCTAAAAAATATTTTGCACTTTTAGGCATATATCAAAATAAATTGTGGCAAATGGTTGTGAGTATGTGCTTTTATAAACACCATCAAAACAAAGAAGCATTACAGGAAGTGCTAGACATTATCTTGCCACAGGTTGCAGCGTATTGTGCGATTGGATTATTGTATGGTAAAGGTGGAGCTTCAGGCTTGCTTTGGGGCTTTATGAAGGCAAATATCCATATCCACAATAACAATATACAAAAGATTTTTGAAACATCTAAAAATATTCCCAATTTAGTTATGCCAAGTTTGGAGAGTTTTATCCATTTTTCCAAAAAGGCTTTACCTAGACATATACGCTACATCTTAGCCCTCTACGCACTTATGCTAGATTCCAAACAAGAGCTAGAATGGAATCTAAATGGCAAAAACTACACGCTAATGAGTGCAGAGATTGAGCATATTTTGCCTAGAAAATGGATGGAAGCTAACTATAACGGCTGGGACAAAAAGGATGCACAAGAATTTTTAGAACATATTGGTAATAAAATGTTGCTAGAAAAGAAAGTCAATATAGAAGCAGGAAATGGTTATTTCCACCGCAAAAAAGAGAGCTATAAAAACTCTCACTTCAAAGAAGCACAGCTCTTAGCACAAAATGAGCAAAAAGATTGGGCTAAGACTGATATTGAAAAAAGAAATAGGCACATATATGAGAAATTTAGAGATCTTTTTACAAGAGTGTTTTAGGCTTTATGTGTGAAAAATTCAGTAAACAAGGATAAACAATGGAGTTTTTATTTATCGCTTTTGTTGTTAGTATTGCTTTTTTGTTACTATATAAACCAAAGCGAAAAAAGTTCGTAAAAACCGAAGATTATGCGGTGAATTATGCTGCCATAAATAAGCAAAAAGGCGATGATTATGAACGACAGATTGGCAGATTCTACCAACAGCAAGGCTATAAGGTGTATTTTAAGGGAATCAAAGAAGGGCGGAGAGATCAGGGAATTGACTTGATCGCCTATAAAGGCAGGGAAGCAATTTTGATTCAATGTAAAAATTGGGAAAACACACAGGTAAAACAGGAACATTTAAGAATCTTTTTAGGGGATTGCACTGCGTATTTAGAGCAGAACCAAAAGATTTTTGCAAAAAAGAATGTCAGCCGCGTATTTGTAACAAGTTGTGAAAACCTAGATTATGGCGTGAAAAAATTTTTAGAAGAAAATAGTATGGAGTATAGGATTATCCCCTACGAAAGAGTGTAAAAGCACAACACAAAATATAACTCCAAAAAATAATACAATAGCATAAGGGCAACAAATACAATGTATTTTTTTACACAACAATCTCGTTGTCAGCCGTACCTTAATGGTAGATTTTCCACAAACTTATGAATTTGACGATTTTAAAAGAGAAGGGTTGCAATGTTATAAAATCTAAATTATTAGATATTTCGCTTTGTTCAATATGGCAATTAATCAGAATCCAAAAAACACAAAAAGAACATGAATTTTGCTAAAAAACATTATGAAACAAAAGTAAAGTAACTAGGATTTAGAATCCCGCAAAAAAACTACAGAAGATCACGCCAAGCAGAGTAATTCATATACTAAAAAGGCATAGAGAAAACTCACCTATGGTAAAAAATGGTAATCAAAAGACTATTGCATTTGATGAAGTCGCTAATTATCAAAACTATGTAGACATTGCGGATTTACAAACTTTAATAAACGACCATAAAGGCAAAAAAGTTTTGCTTAGCGACAGCAGATAAATAGATGCATGTGTAGTCGCGAAAGAGAAGCGACAAAAGGACAATGAATAATGAATTAAGTTTTAAAAGTATGTATTTTGAAAAAAAGATGTGACTAAATCAAACGACTTTAAAAAACGCTAACCATTTAGAAAATGGTATCTCCGACATACACGATTAACATTGGAAATTTAGATAACGCGCTAAACCTTAAGTTCGTACCACAAACCTACCAACAAAACAAGCCCCTATAGTCTAGCTAAAAAAGTCAATATAATAAACATATTTCGCTTATAATTTTAAAAAGCAAAAGCACAAGTCCTTGCTATTAGTACATGCGTAGTGGGATTTAAAAGATTTTTGTTTTTTCTTGTTATTGCAAGATTGCAAAGCAATATAACGGCAATCTACAAATAATAATAAAGTGTTTTGGCTTGCGGTAGAACATGACAAAGGGAAAGGCATAACAACGAAGTCAATATAAGAATCAAGATTAAAAAGCACTAACAAGCAAATAGTAAGAATAAGACAATTTAAGATAAAAGCTATATGCTAAAAATGATCGGAAATATCATTTATGCATTATCTATGCTTCCCTAACGACGAAAATTTTTCTATATCTTATCTTCTTTGATAAATTTAGATTAGTCGAATGTCAGATACTACTAATCTGCACATTTCTTAATCTCATCTAAAATAGCATCATTCATAATAGCAGGTATGAAATCTAGAACTTGCGCTAGCCTAGAGTATGTGGGGCTTTACAGAATTTCAGCCTCAGACTCACAAACCTACCGCATATCACACGACTTCTTATCGCCGAATTTACACGCTTTACTAAAATAGCCACCTGCTACTTGAGTATCACGCCGCACACCCATGCCATCATAATACATAGCCCCAATATTATAACACGCATTAGAATGCCCCATATTGCATGACTTTAGATAAAGTCCCAATGCTTTTGGATAGTCAATATTCACACCATCGCCCTTATTATACATAATCCCTAAGCTATAACAAGCCTTGATATGGTGCATATCACATGCTTTAGTATAAAGCCTGATTGCTTCCGGATAGCTTTGTTCCACACCATAGCCATAATCAAACAAGATTCCAAGATTATAGCACGCCCCAGCCCTATTATCCGCACACACTTTGGTAAAAAATTCCCTTGCTTTATCATAATCTTTTGCAATGCCCTCGCCCTTTGCATACATTACGCCAAGATTATCACATGCATCATCATGCCCATATTCACATGCTTTTGCATAAAGATCCGCCGCCCTCTCGTAATCTCTATCTCCGCCTTTACCATAAAAGTAGAGATTCCCTAAGCTATAACAGCCCTCTGCCTTTTTACCATCACATGACTTTATATATAAATCACGCGCTTTCTTTTCATCTTTTTCTACACCCAAGCCACCCATATACAAATAACCAAGATTAAGACAAGCAGCAGCATGATCCACATTACAAGCCTGTGTGTATAAATCAAGTGCTTGTTTATAATCCTGTGATACGCCTTGCCCCTCTTGATATAATACACCTAAGTTATAACACGCATTCATTTCTCTTGCATGACATGCTTTACGCCAAAATTTTTGTGCTTTTGCATAATCTTGTGGCACATTATCAGCTACATAATACATATCGCCAAGCATGGAGCAAGCTGTCATATTGCCTTTATTGCAATGCTTAGTAATATTAGATATATCTATGCCAAGTGCTATTTGAAACAATAAAAACAAGATAATGCTAGTCTTTTTCATGCCATTCCCCGAATCTATTAAAGAAGATTCTAATATTTAATAGAAAAATTGCGATTATGCAAATAAAATATTATAATAGCATAAAATAAAGTGCATTAAGTCAAAGATTTAAGATTGATTATAAGGATTTTAATGGAGCAAGAAAACGCAAAAAACATACATAGAAGATTGAAAAAAATCATAGGGCAATTGAATGCGATTGATAAAATGGTAGATGACGAAGTGGCATGTGTGGATATTTTAATACAAATCAATGCTGCTAAAAGTGCATTACATAAAGTTGGGCAAATCGTCTTAGAGGGGCATGTAACACATTGCATGAAAGATGCTATAAAGCATGGAGATTCTGATACAAGTCTTGATGAGCTAGCAAAGGCAATAGAGCATTTTTCGCGTATGTCTTAGCGGCGTTTAAATTTAATGATATAAGTTTTAGAATCTTTATTTTTGCGATGAATTCAGGTTTTGGACTATAACATTATGAAAAAACAAATATTAAACTTAAGGAAATGTTGCTATGAATATGGGATTTACACTCGAGGGTGAATTAGAGGGGAGAAAGCTTAGTCTTACTTGCACTGGTGTTATTAGAGACTATGAATCTTTTAAAGCATTTAAGGCAGATTTATTTGATATTGTAGGTGTGAGCGAAATAGAGCATTTGAAAGAAAAGGCTTTTGATGAGCTAGAGGTAAAGTTTGCTGACTCTCACCCGTTGCCTGATTGTCTTGTAGGTTTTTTCTTAAAGCTTTCAGAGAGAGATAAAATAGCCGTTAGTTTAATGACAAATGAAAACAAAATGTTAAGTTTTTTCATCTCATTATTTTTAGATGAGAAATTAAATGTGCGTTTATATTTATAATTGAAAATATTTTGCTACCATTTTGTATCTTTTAATGTGAGAAGGAGTTGTAATGCAACAATATTCTAAGAGGATCTTAAGCCTTAGTGAATCTGCCACAATCGCAGTAGCAAGTCTAGCACGAAAGCTGCAAGCAGAAGGCAAAGATGTATTGAGTTTTAGTGCCGGAGAGCCTGACTTTGACACACCTAAAGTGATTAAGGAAGAAGCGATAAGGGCGTTAAACTGCGGTTTTACAAAATACACTGCAGTTGCTGGTATCCCCGAGCTTTTAAAAGCGATTTCACAAAAGCTAAAAAGAGACAATAATCTAGAATATGATCCAAAAGAAATCATTGTAAGCAATGGTGCAAAGCAATCGCTATTTAACGCATTTCAAGCGATCATTGATGAGGGTGATGAAGTGCTTATACCTACTCCGTATTGGGTAACTTACCCTGAATTAGTTACATATAGTGGCGGAAAGCCTGTATTTGTAGAAACAAAAGAAGAATATGGTTTTAAGGCAAGAGGTATTGATTTTGAAAGGGCTATTACGCCAAAGACTAAGGCTATTGTGCTTACGAGCCCATCGAATCCCACTGGCATGATCTACACAAAAGAAGAGTTAGAGTCAGTTATTGAAGTTGCTTTGAAACATAATCTGTGGATTATCAGTGATGAAATGTATGAAAAATTAGTCTATGATGGCACTTTTGTAAGCATCGCTTCGCTTAATGATTCCATTATGCAAAAGACGATTACAATTAATGGCTTAAGTAAATCTGTGGCAATGACTGGTTGGCGTATGGGCTATGCAGCATGCAAGGATCAAAAGTTAATCAAGCTTATGGATAACTTGCAAAGTCAATGCACTTCAAATATTAACTCCATCACGCAAAAAGCCGCGATTGTAGCCCTTGATGGCAGTGCGGACGCTGATATTGAATCTATGCGAGAGGCGTTTAAAGAACGCAGGGATATTGCATGTGGGCTAATTGATGAGATACCCGGCATTAGCGTTGTAAAGCCTGATGGTGCATTCTATCTTTTTATTAATATAAACAATGTAAAGGGATATAATGGTAATAGTATGGAGTTTTGCAAAGCATTGCTTGAAAAAGTCGGCGTTGCATTACTCCCGGGAAGTGCATTTGGCATGGATGGCTTTGTGCGCATGAGCTTTGCTTGTGATTTAGCACAGATTAAAGAGGGCTTTGTGCGTATTAATAAGTTTGTAAGAGGTGAGTGTTAGTAATATCATTTGTTGCCTACATATAAACAAAACGCAAGGGGGGGCATTACGATATACACAGGGGTATTTTGGTTATTTGTCTTACCATAGGCATAAATATTGAGATATTTTGTTATACTTAACATAATTAACCACCGGGGTTCTTAAAGTGTTATCACATCAAAGCCCTTAAAACTTAGACGAGCATTCAATTTTCGATGTCAAATAAAGTCTATTTGAAAAAAATCGCTACCTATTGTGCGAAAGCCGAAAAATCGTAAGAATAAGAAACAATACACATCAAGATTCCAACACGCTGTAACACTTCATGAATAGTTACAACATGACTGAAAACCAATGCTTGAGAGTTAAAAAGTAGATTTAATTTTAGTTAGACTCTAGAATCCCTCGCCTTTAATTTGTGCTACCCATGCATCAAGTCTTTCATCAGTTTTATCATCTTGATTCACTTCATCGATAGCTAAACCTACAAATTTTCCGCCTTCTACACCTTTAGACTCATCAAACTCATAGCCATCAGTTGAAGTTGCACCAACAAGTTTTGCACCTTTTGCCACATTTTTAAGATGATAGAGTGCATCACAGAAAGTGCTGCCATAGCTATCAGCATCACCTAAAGCTAGTAATCCTACGACTTTACCGCCAAAATTTGCTCCAGAAAGAGTTTCTGCATAGCTTTCCCAATCACTTTGTAATTCACCATCGCCCCATGTTGAGCTTGCAAGTATAATTTTGTCAAACTTATTGATTGCATCAGCATCAGCATCAGCTACATTGATAAGCTCTGCACCGCCCAATTTTTTTACCAATCTTTCGCATACATCAGTTGTAGTGTCATTATCACTTCCAAAAAATATTCCAATACTCATTGTGTTTCCTTTATAATGTAAAATTACAAACCATGATTTTGATTTGTTTGAATGCAAGGATACTACATTTTACTTAACTGCATTCATATTTCTGCTATACTTACACATATTTTTTTTGCAAAAAGGGAAAAAATGGAAACAAATATCTCAAAGATTATAACACAATCGCTTTTATTTACACCCGGTCCAACGCCTACCCCAGAGTTTATCCGTCAGGCTATGGCACAGCCTACACTGCATCATAGAACAAGTGAGTTTGAATCTATATTTGCAGAGACTAGAACACATTTAGCTAAAATGCTTGGTATGCTAGAGACACTCATGTTTGCAAGTAGCGGCACAGGGGCTATGGAAGCTTGTATTGCCACTTTTTCTTCACGCAAGATTCTAAGTGTAAATAGCGGTAAGTTTGGCGAACGCTTTGGGGGCATAGGCAGGGCATTAGGTAGAGAAGTAGTTGAGATTGTAAATGAATGGGATACGCCAGTAAGTGTAGAATCTATACAAGAAGCCTTAGCGCAACACAAAGATATTGAATGTATATGCTTACAGATTTGTGAATCAGCAGGTGGTCTTTCACATCCTTATAAAGAAGTTGCAAGGCTAGTAAAACAGCACAATAAAGACATTTTTGTCATCGCTGATGGCATAACGGCTATGGGTGTAGAACACATTGATACTACACATATTGACGCTCTAATCGGCGGCAGTCAAAAAGCTTTTATGTTGCCACCGGGATTAGCCTTTATCGGTTTAAGTAAAATGGCGATTGATTTTATAGAAAATAATCCAAAGGGTTATTACTTCAATCTCTCAAAAGAGCTAAAAAATCAGCGTAAAAATACCACTGCATATACAGCGACAACTTCTATCATAATAGGGGTTAAAGCGTATTTTGACATGCTTGCAAGTAAGAATCTAACGATTACAGACATATATGAATATAGTGCAAAAATAGCAAATGCTTCGCGTAAAGCCTTGCAAGCCCTAGACTTGCACATTTATCCAAAAACACCAGCAAATAGTATGAGTGTTGTAGATTCTACACATGCAAAAGATATTATAAAGATTCTAAAATCACATTTCAATATCAATGTAGCAGGCGGACAAGATAGGCTAAAAGACAAAATCTTTAGGATAAATCACATGGGATACATTCCATTGCATGAGATTTCCTTTGTGATAAATGCCATAGAATTGAGCCTAGCAATGCTTAAAATACGAGAATTTAATGGAGAAGCAAATAGGGTATTTTTTGAGGCGTTGGTCTAAATATATCGCTAACTAGAGTAATTTAGATAATATTTTATGTATATCTATTGTTGCAAAAATCATTTGGGTAATATCAATGTATGTTATCTCAAATCACAAAAGCACAAAAGATTAGCAACAATACAAACTTAGATTCAGGAATATTTTCCTATAATACAATCTTTTATGTGATTGTTTGTCAAATTTTTATCAAAAGGATTAAGCAATGTTAAACAATATGAATGTGCGATGGCGGCTAAGATTATTTCCACTATTTTTGGCGATTATTTTTATTATCATTTATAGTATTTTTAGCAATGAAAACAATAAGGCTTTGGCAAGACTAGATCAAAATGAGACATTAACTAAGATTCAAACAAAATTTTTAAATGCCGGTCAGCTTTTTTATCAAAATGGTCGCTCAACAGAGGCATATAAAGAGTTTATCGATACGCTTAATGAGGTTGTAGGCGATTTACGCAAGCTTCAAACGACATTTTTTACAGAAGAAAGCATCTCAATGTCAAATGATGTAATTAGTAGCCTTGAAAGCTATATTAAAGCCTTGCAAGAGACTATGCAAACACGCATAAAGACAGATCAAAGTGATGGCATTAAAGGTATGGGCGAGTATGTACAAAGAAACTCTTCTATACGCAAAGAGGCTTCAGACAGACTAAATACACTTTCACATTGGCTAACCACTCAAACCGCCCATTCACTTGCGTTCGTTGATACGGTGATGATTGCTATGCTGCTTGGTGCTGTTGTTGTCTTTGCGTTTTTATCTTTTGCTGTTATTTGGGGTATTGTTGGACCGCTTAAAACAATCCGTGAGGGCATTATTTCCTTTTGTGCGTATATTAATAATGAGACTAATGAGATTAAGCCCATTGTCATTAAGAATAGAGATGAGTTTGGTGAAATGTCTCGGGTTTTAGACCAAAATATACAAAAAGTTCAGGCTGGTTTGCAAAAAGATAATGCCATGATACAAGAAACTGCAAACATTGCAAAAAAGGCTAGTAGCGGATTTCTAAAACTGCGTATTGAATCTACCCCGCATAGTCCAAACCTTGTTGAATTACAAAAGATACTCAACGACCTATTACAGGCATTTTATGACAACATAGCACAGGTAAGAGAAGTGCTATATACTTACACAAATAATGATTTTACAAAGAGAGTTGATAGCACACAGCTAAACGGCATTATGCAAGAGCTTTTTAATGGTGTGAATCACATGGGTGATGAGATTAGTAAGATTCTAAAAGTGCAGCTTGACTTGGGTGAGAATTTACAAAACAAATCTCAAAATCTAAGAGATTCTATGAATGCTTTAGCAGATTCTATGAATACACAAACTGCAAGTTTGCAACAAACTGCAACTTCTATTGAAGAAATCACAAATTCTATGCAAAATATAGAAGACAAAACAAGTGAGGTAACAGCCCAAAGTGCAGATATTAAAAATGTTATTGACATTATCAAGGATATTGCTGATCAGACAAATCTACTCGCACTTAATGCTGCTATTGAAGCGGCAAGAGCTGGAGAGCATGGTAGGGGCTTTGCAGTCGTAGCCGATGAGGTAAGAAAACTTGCAGAACGCACATCAAAAAGTTTAGGCGAGATTGAAGCAAATACAAATATGCTAGTGCAAGGCATTAATGAAATGTCTGAATCTATAAAAGAGCAAGTAGAAAGTATAAATCAAATCAATTCTGCAGTTACACAGCTTGAAAGCATTACGCAAGAAAATACAAATATCACTATCCAAAACAATGAAGTCGCAAGTGAAGTTTCCAAAATGGCATTAGATTCTGTGGAAGACTCCAAACGGCGTAAGTTTTAGTGGATATAGCGATCAAAATTTTGGAATATATGTAACAAATTTTAGCACAAAGTAGTTGTAAGCGGTAAGAAAATGTGCCAACCACTTTACATACAAAGGTAAATG
>NZ_FZMS01000085.1 GCF_900198365.1 Helicobacter bilis
GTCAATTATTTTTTATTTGCCAGAATTGCTTATTTTTGCATTTTTACACTTATGGAAAACATTGCTGATAAAAATATACTCAATCTAGCAAAATTTAGATTCCAAAACCCCTATGCCCTATTACACAAAAGAGCATATTGACAATCTTTGCATGTAGATAATTTCTCTGTCATTTCATTTGTTTCACCAAAAGTTTCAAGTATATTGTAAATCTTTTGTATATTCTCATTCAATTTCTTTTCATCATTAAATACTAGAATCTTATTTATATCCTTTGCTCCAAGATGATAGTATGCTAATTTTGTATGTAAGCCATTATATGGTTGTAATAGTGGCATTTCACGCACACACATCGCATAAAAGGGCATTTGCAAATCAGAGCTTTTTGGGGTACTAACGCCACTTTTATAATCATACAGCACAATTTCATTATCCACCATATCTATCCTATCTATTACCCCATTGAGTGTATAGTCTGTATCTTGAGTGGCATTTATGCGGAAATTTTCTATACGAAAAGTATATTCAAGTCCTAGAATCTTTATAGAATGCTTTTTTACTCTCTCTCTTTCATATTCAAAAAAGGCTTTCATATATGGGGTAAAGCTATCAAGTTTTGCGAAAGTTTTCATATCTATTTCTACGCTTTCTTCTTGATTATTTTGTGTAAGTAAAGTCTTTAAAGCATAAAATTTAGAAAAAAAGCTAGATTCTATTGCATTTATAGAATCTAATGTTAATGTCTCTTCAATATAAGGCTTATAAGATTTAAAAAGCCACTCATGTATAATGCTGCCAAAATACTGACTTTGCGTTCTCTCTTCTTTCAAACCCTCAACATAGCGGTAGTAGAATTTACGCTCACATTCATTATATACATTCAGTGCGGTAGCACTTAAATTTTCTACTTTCCCAAATGGTTTGTATTCATCTTCATAAAATGTTATATTAGCTTGTTTAGTCATATCATAGTAGCTATAAAGTGTGTCAATAGATTGGGCTGATTCTGTATTGCAGCCGATTTCAAATAGCATATTTGATGGAATTTGTTCTTCATTATTTACAAAGCTAATATGCGTTATTTCTGTGTTTTTCATAATATTGTAGTAGTGGTGCTTATAGAGATTTTCTTTATCTTTTCTTGTCGGCATACCATAATGAGATCTAATCTTAGAGTTTAAAAACATATCATCATGCGTAACATTTGGGACAAAATCATCGCTAAAATCAAGTATTAGCACTTCTTTGAAATGCAGATTTCTTGCTTCTAATGTGCCAATCACCTTTATCTTACCACCTGCTACATGATTGATTTTTAACCCTGCAATTTCACGCATAAATAAAGTAAAAAGATTCTCAAAATGCAATGTATTAACATTAAAAAAGTTTCTATTTGCGATATGATTAAAGGTTGAGAGTATTTGCATCATTTGGGCTAGTAGCACCTCTTCATTTTCAAATAATAGCATTAGAATCTTTTCTAAATGCAATATATTTGGATTCAGCAATATTGTAGAATCTTGTAAGCATTGCTTCTTTAACTCATTCATCTTTTGTGTATCGTAGCTCTCTTTACATTCTAAAAGTGGGGCTATATCAAACACTTTTGTTTGTATATAAGAATCATATAAGGATAATAATAGATTATAAGATTCTAAATAGGCGATATGTATCCCCATCGCAAAGTTAAAGATATGATTAGAATCTAGTGTTAATAGATGATTACAGAAACTCTCGCTAGGTAAAATTATTGCAAAGTCGTTTTCACTTGCCTTGTTTTGTAATATCTCTTCTTGCCATTTATACGCTAGGGCTAGGGCTAGGTTTGCTTGACTTAGTCTTTTTGTAGTTTTGTAGAGTTTAATATTTTGCCTTTTTAATCTTTTTGTATCTTGTGTAAATAAATCTTTAGTCTGCAAATTATAAATATAGCTTTTAAAAGATTCTAATTCTTGCTTTAAAAACTGAAAATGCCCCATATTGTAGCTATCTGTCCTAAAGTAAAGAAAGGTTGGGGTAATGCCACTCACACGCTCTAGAATCTCATATTGCAGTGGCGATATAAAGCCCTCTAGCTCTATGTGTATGCTTGAGAAGCTTTGTATATATTCACTAAAGATATTATAGCTTTGTGTTGTATTGCTGTATATGGAATCTGTGAGTTCATTTGTCTTTAATAGCGAGTTATATTCATCATAAATCTCTGCTAAAAGGCTTAATTGCTCACTATATTCCTCATAGCTATCAATCTTTACAAACTCTTCTAAACTCTCTTTTGTTATTGCAATCTTGTGTTCTCTTAACTCATCATAAAATTGCAACAACACAGAAGAAGTTTGTAAAAATAGCATAAAGCTTGTTTCAAAGTTTAAAAAGTCCTGTGTTTTTTTCTGTGTGTTTTTTGTTTTTTGCTTTACATTTTGCAAGGCTTGAAACATGAAAAAATCACGCACATTATTTGGTATCATAGCGTAATCACTAAAGGTTATTTTTGTGAAAAACTCATCTATACTTAGGGCATAAGGCAGAATTATAGAATCTCTATTATTAAATGTCTGATGAGATTTTGTATCAAATAGCATAAAGCAATTATTGAGTATTTCATTAGATTCTGTATTTAAATGCAGGTTAAAATCTAAACTGCTTTTAGCTTTAAAATGCAGGTAAAATTCCTTTTTAGATCGTGTGCTACTTAATATAAATAAGGGTTGTTTTGTAGTAAAAAGATTCTGTAATTGCGTAACATTATCCATAGCATTCCTTCATTTTTGCGTGTAATTGTAGCATTAAAATATTTTGTTACGCCCGAATAAAATATACCAATACCCAAGAAAAATCACATCCACTCAATAATCTGTGCCACCTCTAATGCTTGAGTGCATTTTACCTGCCCCTTGTAGCCTTTTGGGATATTTGGGACTATGGCATTTTTAAAGCCAAAGTTTGCCAACTCTTTTAATCGCAACTCAAGCCCACCCACCTCTCTAATATCACCAATCAAACTTACTTCGCCAATGAAAGCTGTGCTTGATCTTAATGGACGATTTTTATAGCTTGATAAAATGCTTGCAATAAGGGCTAAATCCGCACTTGTTTCACTAATCTTAATCCCACCAGCAACATTTACAAAAACATCATGTTTATGCAAATGGATACCTAGCTTTTTCTCAAGTAGGGCTAGAATCATATTAAGCCGATTGCTATCAAAGCCATTTGTAAGGCGTTTTGGGACGCCATACTCATTCTCACAAGTTAGGGCTTGAATCTCTACGACTATACATCTGCTTCCCTCCATAATCGCTACTGCTGCACTACCAGACATATCCTTTTTTGCGTTAAAAAACTTCTTTGTTGCTTCATTTGCACTCACTAAACCATGTGCTTTCATCTCAAAGATTCCAATCTCGCTTGTCGTGCCGAAACGATTTTTAAACCCTCGCAAAATCTTTAGCTCATTGCTTCTCTCTCCCTCAAAATATAGCACACAATCAACCATATGTTCTAGCACTCTAGGACCTGCAATCTGCCCATCTTTTGTAATATGCCCGATGATAAACATGGCGATATTAAAGCTTTTTGCAAGTCGCATAAGCTCGAATGTAATCTCTCGCACTTGTGAGACAGAGCCGGGTGCTGCTGTGAGATTAGGCGAATAAATCGTTTGTATAGAATCTATAATGCAAACTTCAAAGCCACCATTTAATAGATTTTCCTTAATCTCTAAGATATTAATCTCGCTTAATAGATAGAGATTATCACTCAAGCAATGACATCTTTTCGCACGATTATGTATTTGACTAAGGCTTTCTTCACCGCTTACATAAAGCACTTTTCTGCCAGTTTTTTGTGTGGTTTTGGAGTTTAGATACTCCGTCTTTATGGGCTGGTGTAAGACCTTTTGTGTCATTTGATTAGATTCTAGATTCTGTGTCAAATCTGGGTGGGTTGCAGGGTTTAGGGTGTAATTTTTAGAATCTAAATTTTGCATATTGTCATATTGAGCCTTTGAAAAAGGCGAAATATCTTTGTTGGATTCTATGCTAGATATTTCGCTACGCTCAACATGACAAGGATTAGAATCTAGATTCCGTTGCTTCTCACTTTGAATTGTATTTGAAAAGCTATTATAAGAATTTGCTTGATTATCTAAATTTGTATTATTTGTATGAAAGGTAGCACTAGATTCTGTATTTAAAGCTAGATTATTTGTGTAAGGATTAGAATCTATATTATAGGACTCGCCATTTGCCAACCCACCTGCCACCTTTAAAAGCAAAGTAGATTTACCAACACCCGGACTCCCACCGATGAGATAAAGCCCACCCCGCACTATCCCACCACCAAGCACAATGTCAAGCTCACTTTGTGTGGAGCTAAATCTATCTAGCACCTCTTCTTGCACTTGTGTGATAGGCAGGGCTTTTGTGCTAGAGTGTGTAGTTTGTGTGTTATTGCTAGAATATGCGTAGCTTAACGCTTCACCCTTTAACTCGATAAGACTTTCCCATGCACTACAATTTGGACATTTACCAAGCCATTTGCTACTTTGCCAACCGCAATGCTGACATTCATAAAGTGTGCTTTTTTTAGCTTTCATTATATGCCTTTATTGATTGATAGATTCACTCACAGGTTCATTGATATTCTAGCACACAATAGACTTTGCTTTGCAGGACGGAATCTCTTATTTGCCTAATCTATACTCAAGCAAACAAAAATTTTGCATTAATGCAAAACATTAGTATTCATTCTTTTTATACACAATATAGCCTAGCCATTGTTCTTCTTCTTGTGCTTGTGTATAAATCTTTGCTACCTTAAATTTTACAATCTCTTCAGGGAAAAAATCCACGCAAAATTCATTCATCTTTTTTTGTAACTCTTCTGTTGTTTTCGCGGTAAATATTTGCACTTGCGTAATCATTGCCATTCCTTATTTTAAAGTAGAATACTTATAGCTACATATCACTTAAAATCCGCTTAATCACGCTGAATTTATCATTTGCATTATAAATAGGTCGCCCAACAACTATAAAATCACTCCCCATTTTTTTTGCTACACTCACACTTGCCACTCTTTTTTGATCGTCATTATTAGAATCTTCTAATCGTATGCCCGGCGTTACACAACATAGCGTATTTGATATGCTTTTTATGAGTGAGACTTCATCAATCGAGCATACAAGCCCATCAATGCCGCTTTCATACACGATATTTGCAAGGGATTTTACACCCTCTTTAATAGAAGTATTATATATCTCTCTAAAGCCAGATTCATCAAAACTTGTTAAAGCACTCACAGCTACAACACGCATATTTGAAGATTCTGTGCGTAAAAATTTAGCAATAGACTTCATCGCTTCTTTACCACAACTTGCATGGATAGTCATCATATCTACGCTGAGTTTATGACACTCATAGACACAATCAAGCATGGTATTAGGTATATCATAAATCTTTAAATCTAAAAAAATTCTAAAACCTAAATCCTGCAACATACGCACAAAATCCCTGCCATCACGCACAAAGCTACGCAATCCAACTTTTAGCCATATTTCTTCGTTACTAAAATGCTTTTTAACTTCTTTTGCTAGAGCAAGATTTTCTTGCATACTTGGCATATCAAGGGCAATACATAACTTCATATTAATCCTTTTTTGTGTTTTTCTTTTTGCTAGTTTTTGTTGTTTTGGAATCTTTTTCTTTATTGTTTTTAGAATCTAAATTAGTTTTAGAAACCTTTGCTTTTTTAGAATCTTTAATTTGCTTAGAATCTGATTTTTTTTGAAAATCTTTAGTTTGAATAGCTTCTTGTTTTGTTTTAGAATCTTTGTGGATTTTAGATTCTAATTTCATTGTAGATTCTAAAATGTTTTTAGAATCTTTAGCTTGTTTAGAATCTTTTTTTTGTGAAGTTTGTTTTGCTGATTTTATAGCCTGTGTAGTTTTAGATTCTAAATTGTTTTTAGAATCGTTTGTTTTATCGTGTTTAGATTCTAACTTAAGCCTAGCATCTTTTAATGGTTTAGTATCTTTATGACCTCTAGATTCTAATTTACTTTTAGAATCTTTTACTCGCTTAGAATCTTTAGATTGACTAACATGACTAGCTTTTTTAGACATTCTCTCGTGCTTAGATTCTATATTTAAATCTTGTGCTTCTTTATCTTTTTTACTCGCACTTATTTGGATTGATTTTACATGAGTCATATCTGTCTTTTTTGCTGGTATTTGCGTGGAATCTTGCTTTATTTCTTTTTGTATAGCTTGTTTAACCCTTTGTCTTTTTGTAGAATGTGTGGAATCTATGTTGTGCTTTATGGGCTTTTTAGATTCTATATGAGTTTGTTTTATGGAATCTTGTGTTAATTTTTCAGCATTTATTTGCTCTTGTTTTTGTATCAATTCATCTAGTGTTTTAGGGTCTGTCTTTGCAACAGAATCAAGTATGCCATTGACTAGTCGAAACGCATCTTGCACATTAAAAGACTTTGTAAGCTCAATGGCTTCATTGATAATCACTGCTTTTTGCGTATTTGTTTGTAGCAGCTCATACACACCAAGCTTTATGATATTTTTCTCAATCACGCCCAAACGACCTAAATCCCAACTTTTTAAGAATACATTAATAATATCTGCGATTTTTCTCTCTTCATTACAGATTCCATGCAGTAGATTAAGGGCAAATTCTTGCTGTTTATTGCGTATTTTTTGTGCGTTGAGAAAGGCTTCTGCTTGTTCTATTGCCTTATCATTGCCCAATTCTTTTGCATATAGAATCTGAATGATAGCTTCTCTTGCTTGTTTTCTTGTTGCCATTAGTCAAGCTGCCTATATATATCGATGAGTTCAATAAGACTTGCCATCGCTTCAAAGCCCTTATTACCGACCTTTAAGCCCGCACGATCTAGGGCTTGCTCTATGCTATCTGTTGTTAAAATGCCAAAGCTAACCGCCCCACCATACTTTAGCGTTACATTTGCAATGCCCTTTGTAGATTCTGCTGCGACATAGTCAAAATGCGGCGTGCCACCACGGATAATCGCCCCAAGCACACACACCCCATCATAATCACCATTTTCAAGCACTTTTTCAAGCACAAAAGGTAACTCAAAGGCTCCGGGCACTCGTATCAAAGTAAAGTTATCTTCACTCCCACCATGTCGCAAATAGCAGTCCTTTGCCCCCTCAATCAATCGCTCCGTTACCATACTATTAAAGCGACTACATAAAACAGCAATTCTCTCATTGCCTTGCAATGCGATTTTACCTTCTAAAATCTTCATAATAAACCTTTCAATACGCAAAATAAAATCATAATTGTAGCAATAAAAAATAAAATAACTAGTAGTTTTACGCACAATCTGCTATTTTAAGAGAATAATATTTTTGCTATACTTCTCTTTATGAATGCAAATATTTTTCCCACACAAATCACGCAAGATTCCATACACAAAGCAAAAGGCATTACTAAACAATACCAGATTCAACTCTTAGAATGGTATGCGATACAGGGCAGAACTTCTCTTCCTTGGCGAACCCTAAAAGGTGAAAATGCCCCTTATGGCGTGTATGTAAGCGAGATAATGTTGCAACAAACGCAAGTAAAAAGAGTGGCAGAATCCTATTTTACCCCATTTTTAAACGCCTTTCCTACACTTGAAGCCCTAGCTAAAGCCCCGCTAGATTCTATACTCAAGCAATGGGAGGGCTTAGGCTATTACACTCGTGCGAGAAATATGCAAAAGAGTGCGATTCTTTGCTGTGAAAAATATAATGCTACTTTGCCTAATACACGCCAAGATTTGCTTAAGCTGCCCGGAATTGGTGCATATACTTCAGGGGCGATTTTATGCTTTGGTTTTCATCAAAGTGTGAGTTTTGTAGATGGGAATATTAGACGGGTTTTGTGTAGAATCTTTGCATTACGCGAACCTAACCAAAAGCTTTTAGACGAGCTTGCATTTTTGCTTTTAGACACAAAACACAGCTTTGATTATAATCAAGCCTTGCTTGATTTAGGTGCGATGATTTGCACGCCAAAATCGCCTAATTGCCTTATCTGCCCTATGCAAAATCTCTGCAATGGCAAGGTAAATCCTACGCTCTATCCCACTCCAAAAACCTCTTCTTTAACCCCACTTACACTTCATCTTTTGTTATATAAAGATTCTCAAGGCAAAATTGCTTTTGTATATGAAAAAGGGGATAAAGGTGGCTTGTATCAAGGCTTATACAATCTCCCACAACTTAAGCTAGAAGCGCTTGCAAATCAGCACAGATTCTACAAAAAGGGATTCTATAAATGCGGCAGTTTCAAGCACCACTACACAAAATACGCTATCACCGCCAATGTGTATAAGCTAGATTCTAAACACTTAAATCTATTAACGCAATCCCTGCCACACACAAAGCTATGTTTCTTTTCACAAAAAGAGTTAGAATCTAAACCACTTTCATCACTCTGCAAAAAGGCATTAGGGTTTGTGGATTTCAACAAGTATAAACAAAATTAATTGATGCCCATAAATTCTATGTATCATCCCAAATAAAGTAAAGCCCCTGACCTAAATATGATTTCACCCCAAACTACCTACTAAGCGTAGCAAAATATCTAACAAAATTTCAACTTGATAATAACTTAAATTTCAGTTTAGATTCTAAAAAGATTCCTTGCTTAACATCTAAAATAAAGTCTCTGTAAAAACAACACAATCCAGATTTCATATTTTTGCTGCACTATACTATTTTGCATGAAGTTTTATAGAGTCTCAATTTTAAACATAAAGCTAGAATCTAAAAAATACGGACCCAAAAAGGGCGTGATAAAATTTCATAAATCTATATCCTAGATTCTATAAACTCACGCATATCAGCAACAATAACTTCAATGCTTCGTTCGCCATCTATCACATGCAAGATTCCATTTTTTGTATAAAAGTCTTGAATTTCTTTCAAAGGCTCTAGATACACACGCATACGATTTTTAAATACCTCAGCATTATCATCAGCACCCCTTGCACGACCAAGCACCCTATCTTTTGCCACTTCTTCGCTTACTTGCACTTCAATCACATTGACAAGCTGCACTTTAGAATCTTGTTTTAGCACCTTATCAAGCTCAAGCATTTGTTCTACACTACGCGGATAACCATCAATCAAAATAATATCTTTTGGCGAATTATTTATCGCACCAACAATAGTTTGCACCACAATGTCAAGCGGGACAAGATTCCCTGCTGATGTGAAACTCTCAATGAGTTTGCCCTGCTCACTGCCACTTGCCACTTCTGCGCGCAATAAATCACCTGTGGAATAATGTGCGATTTTAGAGTTAGATTCTGCGATTTTTTGTGCGTCAGTTGTCTTACCGCTGCCCGGTGCACCGATGATTAAAAACAATTTCTTCATGAATTTCTCCTTAATTAATGTTGAAGTTTAATATGCAATTCGTTTAATTGCGATGTTGTAACACTGCTTGGTGCTTCCATTAGAAGACAGCCTGCCTTTTGTGTTTTTGGAAAGGCAATGACTTCTCTAATGCTTGTCGCACCACTTAAAAGCATTACAAGTCTATCAAAGCCGATTGCAAAACCGCCATGTGGCGGTGTGCCATACTGCAATGCTTCAAGTAAGAATCCAAACTTTTCAGTCGCTTCTTCCTTGCTTATTTGTAGTAAGTCAAAGATTTTGCTTTGTATGTCGCTTTTATGGATTCTTATGCTACCACCGCCTAATTCCACGCCATTTAGGACTATGTCATAGGCGATTGATTGTATAGATTCTATATCATTTTCATCGATATTTTTTGGCATTGTAAATGGGTGATGAAGTGCTTTAATACCTTCATCGGTTTTCTCAAACATAGGGAAATTTACAACCCATACAAAGCTTAATTTGTCAGCACAAATAAGATTAAGCTGATTTGCGACTTCAAGTCTTAATCGTCCCATATAATCCCAAACGACATGCTTCTCTCCTGCCCCAAAGAAGATAATATCGCCCTTTTTCGCACCAACTCTTTGTATCAACGCTTGTATGGAATCTTCTGTGAGAAATTTAGTAAGAGGTCCTTTTAAACTCTCATCAATACTTTCTCTATCAAAGCTTTTGCACTCTTCTTTCACTTGGATATAGGCTAATCCTTTTGCACCAAAATTACGCACAAATTTTTCTAAATCAGCGAGACTTTTACGACTAAATTTAGAATCCCCATCACGCACACATAAGGCTTTTATGCGATTAGCCTTTGTATCAAGGGCTATCTCTTTAAATATATCATTATTTGAGCTAACAAACAAATCAGCCACTTCAACTAAAGGCATATCAAAACGCAAATCAGGCTTGTCACTACCATAGCACTCCATCGCGTCGATATAGTCTAAATGCGGAATCTTATAGGAAATACTCTTGCCACATGCTTTAAAAATCTCAAGGATTAAATCTTCTGCGATTTGCATGACATCTTTTTCTTCACAGAAACTCATCTCAACATCGATTTGGCTAAACTCTGGTTGTCTATCAGCACGCAAATCTTCATCTCTAAAGCATTTTGCTATTTGATAATATCTCTCAAAACCACTCATCATAAGTAATTGTTTAAATAACTGCGGGCTTTGTGGAAGCGCATAAAAAGAGCCATCATGCACACGACTTGGCACAAGATAGTCCCTCGCACCCTCTGGTGTTGCCTTTGTGAGTATGGGTGTTTCAACCTCTAAAAAGCCGTGAGATTCTAAAAAATTACGCGTAACACTTGCGATTTTTGCACGCAATTTAAAAATATCAAGGCTTTTTTGACTACGCAAATCAAGATAGCGATATTTTAGTCGCAACTCCTCATTTACGCTTTCATCACCTATGATAATAGGTGTTGTTTGTGCTTTGTTTTCAATAGTGAGAGTGTCTAGCACGACTTCTATTGCACCTGTTTTTAACTTTGGATTGACTAAGCCCTCGCCTCTAGCCCTCACCTTACCTTTTGCCAATAATACATATTCATCGCGCACACTTGAAGCTATTGCATGAGCCTTGCTACTTGGATCTGCCACAAGCTGTATAATACCGCTTTTATCACGCAAATCAATAAAGACAACACCACCATGATCACGATAACTATTACACCAACCACATAGCGTAACCTCTTTACCAATATCATCTGTGCTTAACGCTGTGTTATAATGTGTTCGCATTAAATTCCTTAAGAAAAAATGATTTGAAAGAAAATGATTTTAAGATTATAGCATTTTTTTTGTTGAGAATGGCATTTTAAAAATTCTCTCTTGTTTTTGGTGTGTTGTAGATTTTAGATTCTGGGTTTTCATAAAGATTTAAGTTAATATAGTTGCTTACACATTCTAACTTTCAATGATTGCCATGCTAAATGTAAAAAGATCTCTAAATTTAGAATCTAATAATTTTTTCATGCTTCTCTAAACGATAAGGTTTTGCATTTTGTTAAACATGCTATTAGGAAATCATTGCACTTAGTTCTTATAATTTTGGTTATTACAATAGCATTATGATTTTAAGGATATCTTATCGCAAGATACATTGAAAAAATTTGATTACGCATTAAAGTTTATATAATTTTTAATACCATTCAATGGCGAGTGAAGTCTAAGGGCGAAAGACATCAAGCATTTTTTGGGTTATAAAGGGCAGAGTTCAGCCTATCAAACCCAAACTAAAAACGAAAGTGTTGGTTGCAAATGGTGAATTATGATGGTGTTTTTATCACGCATGTTGTATTAATTTTGCCCTACTTGATTAATAATACTTTCCAAAGTTAAAATACAAAAACCACACAAAAAAATTATGTTTTAAATTGTTACTTGAATATAATTGAAAGGGTTAAAATATTGGCAATATGTGTGCAATTTGGGAATAGGTTTAGGCATTCATTCATAAAGTTTCTTTTGCAGATCTAGTAACTCTTCACTCTCATTTGCAAGGGCTTTTATGACAATCATATCATTATGTAAGCTTAGGGCAGTGTAAGTTTTAGAATCTTTTATAATGCTTTGTAGTTTCTCTATATTTGCATTCTTATCATAGATTACAAAATGAAGATAATGTGTGAATTTATGAAATGCACAAATGCTTCTAAGATTTATAGAATCTGGCTTTAAGTTCATATTATCATAAAATATTAATGCGTTATTTTGATAGATAAAAAGCCTTTGATGAAAGTGCTTGAAGGCAAATATTTCATCTCTTGCTATGCGTCCCGCACAAAAGATTTCTCCATAATATAGTTTAGAATCTTCTTGCAAATGTATTGTCGTCGTGTTTTTAAAGCTTGAGTTTGCAAAGGGAGTGCAAGGAAGTGGCGTATATATCAGCAAGGCATCATTTGCAAGGTTTAGTGTCGTATTACGCATAGCAAGCCTATCTTGCGTGTTGTGGATTTTCTCATAGCTTTGTGAGGTGATTTTCACTCTTGCTTGTGTGTCAATGTCAAAATTTATAGTCTGCATGTCTCCTGCCATAAGCCCTGCGGATACATTTAACAGCATGATATTTGCCATATCATTTTCATAGAATGGGGCGATAATCTTTAAGGGCGGTGTGAAAAACATAGATTCTATAATTGTTTTTCCACTTGCCCCCTTTTTTACATGGCAGCAAAGTTTGCTTGTCTGTGCGTAGCTACTCACGCTAAATCCTCTAAAAGTGCGTATTTTTTAATCCACTTTATCACCCCATCTAATCCAACTTTAGCTTTAATATTTGTAAAGATAAAGGGCTTATCCCCT
This sequence comes from Helicobacter bilis, assembly GCF_900198365.1. Classification (GTDB taxonomy): domain Bacteria; phylum Campylobacterota; class Campylobacteria; order Campylobacterales; family Helicobacteraceae; genus Helicobacter_A; species Helicobacter_A bilis_B. The sequence goes on from NZ_FZMS01000085.1 coordinate 12,759, forward strand.
CGCATTTTTTTAGAATCTCTGTCCATTATAGAGAGACTTGCCCCAACATATTCTGCTAAATCAATCTTATTTATAATGAGTAAATCAGACCGCGTAATGCCCGGACCACCCTTTCTTGGTATCTTATCCCCACCAGATACATCAATCACAAAGATAGTAAAATCAGCAAGTTCTGGGCTAAAAGTCGCAGAGAGATTATCCCCACCACTCTCAATAAATAGAATCTCTAAATCCTTAAATCTAGATTCCATCTCATCTACCGCACAAAGATTCATAGACGCATCTTCTCGTATAGCAGTATGCGGACAACCACCTGTTTCTACGCCGATTATCCTTTCTTCTGGCAGGACAGAGTTTTTACACATAAAGTTTGCGTCTTCTTTTGTGTAAATATCATTTGTTATAACTGCAAGTGAATAATCCTTACTCATAAGCCTTGTAAGACTTTCGATTAACGCGGTTTTACCACTGCCTACCGGACCACAGATTCCAATCTTTACCATATTTATCCTTTTTATAAATTACGACATGTAAAGTCTTGAGTGTAAACTCTCATGTAGCATGCCCTGCATATCATTATGCACGAAAGCATTGCAAAACTCATCTTCACTTAATTCTAGAATCTTTTCATAAATAGTGTTAAAATCTGCGTGAAGTCTTGCAAGTATCGCCTGTCCATCATATTGAGATAAGGGGATAAGCTTCACACAATTTGTAAGGGCATTTGAGATTTGTGCGTAAGCGTAATGCTGTATTGACTTCTTGCAACTAATAGCCATTGCTTTACAAAATACCGCATAAGCACTTTGATGTGTAGGATATATGGAATCTTTTATATATGCTTTAAAAAATGGGGGTAAATCTAGCTTCATAGATTCTAAAGTTTTAATGAAAATTAAGCCGATTTTTTGCATACCTTCCCTTGTTTCCCTTGCTGGAATTGAAGCATTCATTAAAGATTCTATATTAAGAATAGATTCTAAAGTTTTGCTTTCATAGATCAGTCTTATAGCGAGTAAATCTGTATAAAGCATTTGTGTGTGAAGCAGAGTATGTAAATAATTATAGGCTTCATCTTTATTTGTGATTAAGCCCTTTTGCACATAGGTTTCTAGTCCAAAAGACTGCGTATAACTACCGATAGGAAATGCTGAGTCATTAATCTGTAAAAGTAAAAAATCCATGTTTTAATATCCTTCTGCCTTTTAGATTCTGTATAGAATCTTTTATAAAATCTTATGCTTAATTTTGCTTAAAAGATTCTAAACAATAGCCCTTATTTATTATTCACTATCACTTTAAAATCATTTGCAATTTTAAGAATTGGCTCTGGGGCTATGAGACTTGCTTGTAGTCTATCTTTAGAATCTAATATACCCTCTTCTTCCTTGTAGAATATGTTATATCTATCAAGCACTCTTTGCAAGGGTAACTCAAAAGGTGTGCGAAAATGAAACGCATTCTCTCCAAGGAATAAAGGCAAATGATAGTTACCTATCTCATAGCAAAGCCTAGCTATGTCTAGCTCTGTTTTTGCGTATATATTTAGGATATGCGTTGGCAGAATGGATATTGCGATTATGCTTTTTTCATCTCTAAATACAATATCGCCATGATTTAGCCCGATACTTAGGGGCTTCTCAAACTTTAAGGCAATATCTTTTCCTTGCATGGAAGTATAACGCGCTATTCTTTTCCTTGTATTAAACCACTCAATGGGGATAGAATCTGTTTGTATATCAGTATCTTTAATGTCTCTAAGATTCCCCAAAATTTCTGTAATAAGCAACTACATACTCCAAACACCCATGAAAAATAACCAAGCAGGTATCCATGCTGTAACAATGCCCTCAAAAATAGCAAGATAAGGCACAAACTTTAACTCAATCTTTAAAACACACTCAATAAAGCCAGTAAGCCATAATACTCCCCATGCAAGCCAAATGGCAGTAAATGAGATATGCACGACATCATTTTTATAACTCAAATATGCTGCTGGAATGGAGTTTATCGCAACAAAAAGACTATACCAGCCAAATGGTCTTACATCAAGGTTAAAAAGATTATTAGCAGCGACAAATAAATAAGTAAAGCCAAATAATAAGCCTGTCGCTGCCGCATAAAAATCGCTTTTATCATTATTAAAATCACCATGTATAATGGCTATAACATTAATCACAACAGAGAGTAAGCCTACAAAGATATTCATAATAGAAGCACTCTTGCCATCAATTTTACTGATACGACAGATTCCATTATTAATAAGCACAATGGCTACATAAAGCAATACAATCTCTAGCATTTACACACCTTTTACTAAAAGAGAGTGTAAAGCTGCCCTAAGGACACTTTACTAACGGGTTTTGAAGTGATTTTTACTCCATTTATCTTTACTTCATAGGTTTCAGAATCCACCTCTATTTTTTCTACTACATCATTATATTTCATATCTTTTTTTGTGATATTTCTACAATTTTTTACAGGCAGAATATTTCTTTCTATCCCATATTTTTCTTTAATATTAGAATCAAATGCTACTTTTGATACAAAGGTAAATCCACAATCATACTTTGCACTTCCCACACTACCAAACATATCAGCATAGACTATAGGTTGTGGTGTTGGGATTGAAGCGTTGCTATCACCTATTTTTGCTGCGACAATCATGCCATTTTTAAGAATCATTTCAGGTTTCACACCAAACATACTTGGTTTCCAAATCACTAAATCAGCGATTTTACCTATCTCGATAGAGCCAACATAATCTGCTATGCCATGAGCTATTGCTGGATTTATAGTGTATTTTGCGATATAGCGTTTGATTCTAAAGTTATCATTATTGCCTTTTTCTTCTTTTAATGCACCAAATTCTCTTTTACACTTATCGGCTGTCTGCCAAGTCCTAATGATGACTTCGCCAACTCTACCCATAGCTTGTGAGTCAGAGCTTGTGATAGAAAAGATTCCCATGTCATGCAGAGTATCTTCCGCGGCGATTGTCTCAGGGCGGATTCTAGAATCTGCGAAAGCCACATCTTCTTTAATATTTTTATCTAAATGATGACAGACCATAAGCATATCCAAATGCTCATCAGCAGTATTTGTCGTAAAGGGAATCGTAGGATTTGTTGAAGCGGGTAATACATGGAGTTCCCCGGCTGCTTTGATAATATCAGGGGCATGTCCGCCACCTGCACCTTCTGTATGAAAAGTGTGGATTGTCCTTCCATTAATTGCTTGCAAAGTGTCTTCCATACAACCAGCTTCATTGAGCGTATCAGTATGGATAGCGATTTGGACATCATATTTATCTGCAATACTTAGTGCATGATTGATTGCTGCTGGTGTTGAACCCCAATCTTCATGCACCTTTAAGCCCAAAGCCCCAGATTCTATCTGCTTACTCAAAGCATTTTCATTCGAGCTATTACCCTTACCAAAAAAGCCAAAATTCATAGCATAATGCTGTGTCGCCCTAATCATCTCACGCATGTGCCAACTCCCCGGTGTGCAAGTCGTCGCACTAGTCCCAGCAGCAGGACCTGTGCCACCACCAATCATAGTGGTAACGCCGCTATATAAAGCCGTTGGAATCTGTGTAGGTGAAATATAGTGGATATGCGTATCAATGCCACCAGCAGTAACGATTAGTCCCTCTCCAGCGATAACTTCTGTATTTGTGCCAACAATAAGTTTATCACATACGCCATCTTGTGTGTCTTTATTCCCCGCTTTTCCAATGCCAAAAATCTTTCCATTTTTTATGCCTATATCTGCTTTATAGATTCCAGTGTAATCTATAATAACTGCATTTGTGATTACAGAATCTAACTCATTTTCACTATCGCTTACAGATTGCGCCATACCATCTCTTATAGTCTTGCCACCGCCAAACTTAATCTCTTCTCCATATATCGCATAATCTTTTTCAATCTCTGCGAATAATTCTGTATCGCCTAGTCTTATCTTATCGCCTGTTGTTGGTCCATACATTGAGACATATTCTTGTCTATTTATTTTTATCATGTTTTTCCTTTCTTATGGTTTAATTTTAAAGTCTTATTAGAATCTTTAGCTTTATTGTTGTGTTAAAGTCTCTATTAGTATTGAAACTTCCCTTTATGTGAAATGCAGATTCTAACATTTACATTTCACAAAATGAAGTTTTTTACCTTAGTTTGCTATGTTGTAGCTTTTATGCCGAAACCCTCTTTATAAAACAAATATTTCGCACTTCACACTCAACATGACAAATGAGACTTTTTATTTTAACTTGTCGTATTGGTTTGTCATGTTGAAGCACTTTAGTGCCGAAACATCTCTTTCTGTAAAAATAGTTTTCATAATGAATACAAAACAACAAAACTTTTAACACCTGCACATTCAATAACAAAATAAAGTCTTGCCACTTCACTTAATACAACAAAACCCTATTATTGTTTAAAAGAATAATCACCCTAACTCACTCTACAAAACCCTTATTTCTCGCATTGTCTAAGGCTTGTTGCTTATTTGCTTCGCTTATTTGCCCATTGACTAAGTCATTAAATCCATATAATCTTTCATTCCCACCAAAGCTAATGAGATTCACACTCTTAGTCTCTCCGGGCTCAAATCTCACGGAAGTCCCAGACGCAATATCAAGTCTTTTGCCATAAGCCATCTCTCTATCAAATGCCAAAAGCTTATTTGTCTCAAAAAAGTGAAAATGTGAGCCTACTTGTATCGGTCTATCGCCCTTATTTGTAACCTTAATGCTTATAGAATCTTTATTTGCATTCAACACAATCTCTTCATCTTTTAGGATAAATTCACCCGGTTTTAGTTTGCCATTATCCTCAATAGGATTATGGATTGTAACAAGCTTTGTGCCATCAGGGAAACTCACCTCAACTTGCACATCATGTATCATATTTGCTACACCTTCCATCACATCATCTGCTTTTAAAAGCGTCCTGCCTAACTGCATGAGTTCAGCGACACTTTTTTTGCCCTCTCTAGCGTGTTCCATAATCTCCATAGAAATATAGGCAATAGATTCTACATAATTTAGCTTTATGCCTTTATCTTTGCGACTCTTTGCCAAAGTCCCAGCATAATGCAACATCATCTTATCTAACTCTCTTGGGGTTAATCTCATGAATATTCCTTTATGAAATGTAAAAATAAGTATTTACACTATAAGTATAAACAAAATAGTAACATACTTTATAGTTTGTTATTTTTCATGCGTTTCTTTGGCACAAGAGTGCTTGTTCAAACAAGCCAACACCTCTGTATGCTATATGCTTCAACATTCGTTTAGATTGTATTTTGTTTATTTGTCCCCCAACGCACAAATAAATCATGTGGTATATCAAGCATATCAAAATATTTACCGACTAAAAAATCATGCAAGGATTCTAAATCACAAATACCGCCATAATACCCAGCAATAGGTGGTGCGATATATACACCAAGATTAGCAAGCTTTGCCATATTTTCAAGTAAAATAGCACTTAAGGGCATTTCTCTTACGCCAAGTATTAGCTTCCTCTTTTCTTTCAAACACACAGCACCTACACGTGTAAGAAGATTGCTTTGCAAGCCATTTGCGATGCTTGATAGCGTGTTGCTACTCGTTGGCAAAATAATGCAGGATTCAAAATAAAAGCTACCACTTGCTAAAGGGCTTGTCATGGAATCATGAATAATGAGATTATCCGTGCGTATCGCATTGATAAGATTTCTAAGATTTTGTTTCTTTTCTGCTTGACAAAGCATGGCTGCATTTTGCGTTGGCACAACATAGAGTGTGCGATCTTTTGGGAATCTTTTTATAAAATGTAATGCTAACTCAATACAGCTTCCACCACTTATACCAAGCACAATAGGCGTATAACTCACTCAAAAATTCCTTATATTGTTAAATAATCGATGATTTTATAGTAACTTTGTCGCGATATATGAAACTTCATGTGTTAAACCTGCATGAAATAATTCACATTTTTACACATAATGCATAAAAATGCAATAAGCATTGAGGTGAAAAAGGTATTATAGGATTTTTTATGTTATGCTTCAAGCCTAATCTTTAATTTGGGAGTTTTAACATGAAGAGATTTTTGTTATTATTTGCTATGTTGTTTAGCTTTCTTTTTGCGGCGGTAAATATTAACACTGCAAGTCAAAAAGAACTTATGACATTAAATGGTATCGGTGAAGCAAAGGCAAAAGCGATTATTGAATATCGCACAAAAAATAGATTCAAAAAGATTGAAGATATTATGCAGGTAAAAGGCATAGGGCAAGCGATCTTTGATAAGATTAAAAAAGATATTGTTGTAACGAGCCAACCACAAACAACAAAAAAATAATTTTTGTATCTGCTTTTATGTGATAAATATCACAATGGTGTGATTTATTTCTTTTGCTGTAGTGTATGATTAATCCATGTTTCATGGCGTTTTGCTGTGCTAGATTTTGTGAAGCAAAAAGCAGATCTTTGTGTCAAAATGCAGACGAGATTGTGTTTTTTTGTAACTTAATTGATAGCGTAGAGTTAGTGACTTGGGTTAAGGAATATTTGTCGTTTCGATATAACCTATAGTCTGCAAGAAACTTTGTTGCTTAGAGGGGGGGGGGGGG
>NZ_FZMS01000051.1 GCF_900198365.1 Helicobacter bilis
TTAAAGCGGGAATCTTTTGTGATTCAAACTTGCTTTTAGCTTTAGAATCTATGATGCAGCGAGAAAAGCAGCAAATCCACATACATTAAGCGAATTTCAACAAAAATTTTACATTACGGTGGCCATCAAGATTCCCAACAATACCAACCTGCATTGAATTTATCTTCAAATTCTAAAAAAACTAAAAAGACCCTAAGTTATTAAACACATTTTCATCACGCATATTGCGGTAATGCAATCTCAAGTGATTGTGGGATATTGCCAAGTTGTGTTTGGGCTTCGGCTTCTTCAATGCTTTGAAGTTTAAGGTTATTTTCCTTTTGGTCTTTAGAGTCATTTTGTCCAGCATTACTGCCACCTCCATCATGTGTGCTGAAGTTTAAATCAAGGTTATTAAAGCCTATTTGCATAAGATTCTGTCGCAATTCCTGTGCGTTTTGCACAAACATTGTCATAACATTCGCATTTGAGGTAATACTTACTTGTAGGTCTTTACCTTTCTTAGAAATAGTCATTGCCACTTGCCCAAGATTTGCGGGATTAAGCTCTAGATTAATGCGTGTAATAGGCGGTTTATAGTTTAGAATCTCTTCTTTAAACTGACTTGCAAAATGCTTCATTGCTTCCCTTGCCATCGCATTTTTCATATTCACTTCTTGCTTTGTATGCACGGAACCCACTTCTTGCTTTGCATCGACTTTTTCTTTTGGTGTTTCTTCAACTTTTTTATCCATCTTGCTTATAACTTCTGCTTCTTTTGCTTTAGAATCTGTCTTTAGATTCTCCGCAAATAAAGCATCAAAAGGCTTTTGCACATCCATTTCAAAGGCTACATTTTTAGAATCTTTGATTTCTTTTGGGTCTAAAAACTGCCCTTGTTGCGCCCAGCCTTGATAGGTTTTTTGTATAGTAAGAGAATCTTTACCATTAGCAATTTTAGAGCTTTGCTGTGCTATGTGCGCGGTGATTTTTGTGCGATTGACTTCAAGCAAATCTGCTAAATCCTCATCACCTGTAATGCCCTGCAATTCTTCTAAAAATTCTTGCTCCATAATCTCATTGCGGACTTTAGATTCTGTAATGTTTTTTGGTTGAATATGTGTGCGTTCAATCACCATAGACTTATCGCCATCACCGATTTTAAACTGCAATTTTTCCATCTCATTTTGTGCTTTTCGTTTAGCATTGGCATTTGCATCATAGCGGTTTAATAGCTCTGCTAATAGTGTATCTTTTTTTGCCTGCTCTCCCATATCTTGCATACTTGTTTTAGCAAGTGAAGTGCTTATTGCCTGTCCTTTATCCTGCAAGGAAAATGCAAGTCGCTCTTTATTACCCTCAAGCAGACTTCTATCCATTAAATCTTGTGGATTTATGGGATTTTTCTTGCCATTTTCTATAATCTCCATTTTTTGTAGATTGAGATTTCTTGCTTGTGCTTCCTTTTTTACATCATTGAGACTTTTTAGTTGAGATTCTTTATCTTGTGCTACATTTTTTGCTTTAGATTCTGTTGGTTTTACTTCATCTTTTTTAGTGCTTATCTCTTCATCTACTTCAGCTACATTTTCGCTATTTTGCTGCAAAGATTCTGCTGCAACATCTAGCTTATTCGCATTATCTTTTTTATCTTTAGTTTTTGTGGAATCTTCTTTTTTTGCGATTTTAGAATCTTTAGGGCTAGATTCTATCTTATCGGTTTTGCCCTTTTTTGCTTCTTTTAGCTTGTCTTGCAGATCTATCCCTTGTGCGTCTATTTCTTCACTAGATTCAGTATCTTTATCTTCTTCTTTACTCTCTTTCAACGCTTTAGCAAGTGTTGCTTCATCTTGCTTTTTATTTGGCTTTGTTGTGAGTGGATTTGGCTCACTTTCTTTAGCTACATTTTTAGAGTCTTTAGAATCTTTTGTTTCTTTAGAATCTTTAATATCTTTTTTATCTGTCTTTTTTTCACTCTCTTTTGTTTCTTTTGAGTCTTTTATCTTTATAGAATCTTTTTGTTCTTTACTTGCAAGTGCTTCAGAAAATGAGAGTGTCGTGGTATCTGTATCTGCTTTTTGCTTTGGACTATCTGTGGGCGTTGCTTGAGATTGGCTTATCCCAGAAACATTCATATCAGCGACCATAAAGCACTCCTTATAATTTGTAAATATCGCTAAAGTAGAAGCAAAATTTATTCCCAAATAGTGTATTTTTAATACAATATGATACAATGCTAACTTTCAAAATGTTTTGATTATAAAAATAGGAAAAATATTGCAAACATTTTATTTTATTGCATATAATTGCAGATGGATAATCAATATTTTATAATTATGCAGGAGTGATGTATGAGTCAGAAAAAAGCTGATTTTTTGGTTGATTTGCCTATGGTTTTTTCGGTGGTGAAACCTGAAGAGCTTGTTGCAAGTGCGAATGAATTTTATGGCACAAATATGATTTTGCCAGAGCCCGGCAGCAAGTTTGATGCACGCACAGAAAGGGGCATTACCCATGAGTTTCATCTCTATAAAATTACCATTAATAAACTTGATAAAGATGAGAGAAGTTTAAAAAACAATGTAAGTGGATTTGAAACTTTCATGGAAAAAATGGGGATTTTTACAAACCTTTATGAAGTTATGACTTTTACAGAAACTATTACTATTTTTTCTAGCCTTGAAGAAGCTGATGTATTTTTACGCGCTTGTTTGCGTTCAAATTCAAATCTAAAAACAAAGAGTGCATTCTTATGCACAGATACAGAGATAGAAGGACTAGATTAATTTTGATATTTATCCTAAAGATTCTACTTTTAGACTAACATGTCTGCTTGGCATAAAGATAGATTCAATATGGCTTTTAATGTAGGGCTAGAATCTTTCATGCTGAAATCTTAATTATGGTTTTGTTTCTACACTCTCTAGTCATAGTAAGTTGTGATATATTTTTTTTGCAAGAGTTAATATCATTAAATGCATATTTTACTGATGACTCCAAAATATAATGTTTAGAATCTAAAAATTGTCATATTGAGCGTAGCGAAATATCTAATACAGAATCTAACAAAAAGATTTTTCGCCTATGGTTCAAAATAGCAAGAAAAACTAATTTCTTACTATTTTTTGTGCCACAAGCCATGCACTCCAATCATAAAGGCAGGGAATCTTAACTTCTAAAACACTTAAACAAAGCTTAAAATAAAACAAGATTTACTCCCTTTTTATGTAAAAATATCGTT
>NZ_FZMS01000094.1 GCF_900198365.1 Helicobacter bilis
CGTTATTAATCGCTTTGTAATATATTACAAAGCGATATTAAGCAAATTTTTAACCATTTTTTGTAGAATATAATAAACACAAAAAGGCAAACTTTGACACAAATACTACGCAAACGCAATGACATTGCACTACATGATAGCTATTTACATACCATCTTGCAAAAATCACAAAAGTATTTAAAGCAAACTTTTAGTGAAAGTGAGCTTATAGAATTTCACGCAAGGATTAAGCCCTTATATGCCCTAAAAAATACCAAAGAGATTGTAAGGGCTTTTGAGAAAAGCTATTATGAATTTGTCAAAGAGTGCTATCAATCACGCTATAAGCATAATGAAGATTTAGAATCTTTCTTGCAAACTAGGGATTCTAAAAAGATTTTATGGGGCGATTGTCTGCAAGGCTTAAAGCAGATGAAAAGTGAATCTGTGGGGGCAATGGTAACAAGTCCGCCTTATTATAATGCTAGGGCTTACGCACAATGGAGCGATTTAAATGCGTATATGAGCGATATGGAGGCAATTTTAAGTGAGTGTTATAGGGTGCTTGATAATCACCGCGTATTTGTCTTTAATGTGGGCGATATTTTTGATAACGATAACCTTTTCACGCGTTCTACTTGGGGCAAGAGGCGGCTGCCTTTGGGGGCATATTTTATAATGCTGTTTGAAAAGGTGGGTTTTAGCTTTGTAGATGATATTATTTGGGATAAGGGGCAGGTGCAAAGTCAAAGACATAAAAATGGCGATAAGCCCTATCCCTACTATCAATACCCTATGAATTGCTATGAGCATATTTTGATTTTTCATAAGCACAGAAGTGATGAGACGCGTTACCCTTGCCCCGTGTGTGGCTGCCTACAAGTCAATGGCAATGCTTATACAGAAAAGGGGCTTAGAAGCTGGGAGTGTAAGAATCTTGACTGCTTTGAGCGAAGCAAGGCAAATCGTGGGAAGCGATTTAGTGCAAAAACTTATTTCACGCAAAATGAAGCGTTTAATCGTGGCAATGAGATAGATAAGGACTTCATTTATGCGTGGCGTAGGGATATAAAGGCAATAAATCCCGTGATAAAGATAAATTCTAAAGGGCAAAATACACTAGGACATACCGCACCTTTTCCAAAAGAGATTCCAGAATTTGCGATAAAAATGTTTAGCTACAAGGGAGAGCGAGTATTGGATCCATTTATGGGGCTTGGCACAAGTGTGAAAGTAGCAGATGAGCTAGGCAGAATTGGCATAGGTATAGAGCGAGATATGAGTTTAAAAGAGAGTGTGTATAAATTTTTAGGTAAGAAAAATTTAGGGGAGTATGAGCTATGAATACAGAATTAGATGAAGAAAAGAAAAAGCAAGTCATAGGGCTTTATGGTGAAATGCAACTAGCAATGAAGCTACATAGCTTAGGGTGGCAAGTGCATAGGGGCTATATTGATGAAGGGATTGACTTTGTGATTTCAAAATATTATTGCAAAGTGTGCGAGAAATTTAGCAATCAGCTTATAAGGCAAGAATCTTGGCAGGGGCAAAAAGCAAAATGTGTAACAAATCTATGCGAATTTTGCAAAGAGACTAAACTAGATATTATTGCAAAATATTTGCAGGTCAAAACAAGTGAGGGCAAAACTATTTATAATAAAGGCGTGATAATGGAAAATGTGCGTAATTTTAGCTTCCACCCTAAAATCCGCTATGACATAGATAATTGCGTATTTTATGTGTGGATAGCTGTCTTTGCAGAAAATGAAAATTTAGAGCAATCCATTATCCATTATTATATTTTTCACTCAAGCGATGTAAGCAGATTTGATGATATGAGTTTGCCTACCTATCAAATCACTGATAACCAAAAGACAACCTTGCGTATCAATAAACAAGGCGAGATTCTAAATAATGGCAAAAAATATAGTTATGACTGCTTTAAAGAATTTCATAATGATTTTGAAATATTGGAAAAATTTTAAAGTAATTATCTTGCATAATGCGAAGAATAAAGAAGTCCCAGCATGTATGCCTTTTTCATATTTTTTCCTTGAATTTACTTGTGAGCCTGTATCATATTTGCCATGCAAAGCCCAATCTGTCGTGCCATCAAGTATGCTTTTATCCTGTCTTTTTGTGTCATTTACCATTTGCATGTGAGTTAAATTGTATTCAGCAATGCTTCCATATTTGCCTGTATTTTTACTCTCTTTATCATCAACAGAATCTAACCCACTTG
>NZ_FZMS01000086.1 GCF_900198365.1 Helicobacter bilis
AATCCCATCTAATCCTAGAGTTATTCCAGCTTTTATATCAAATCCTTTGTTGCTAGAGTTTGGTAAGCCTATTTTAATCCCTGCTGTGTTGGGGTAGAGAGAATCTATACTCGGTTGTAGATAAGACATAGGTATCCTTTATGTTAGAGTGTAGGGGTGGTCTAGCATTATAGAAAACCCTTGATTGAAAGTTTGTGTATTTGAATCTTTGTTTGCACTAAAATCCTTGCAATCTTCTAATTGAACAACTTGGGGGGAAAGAGACAAAAGGCGCCCAAGATTTTCGTCTCTCCCAAATTAATACATCAATACCCTCTTTATTTTTTCTAACTTGTATAATCTCTTCCTCATATGAACTTGAATCCTCTAATCCCTCAACAATAATTCTTTTTTCTTCATCAAGCAATATAATTTCATTGCCAGCTATTGCATAATCCATTATAAGCATAGGATAAAAAACTTTGTAGGACCAATCATAACCCAATGATACAGAAAGAAAATTGTTAGGATTATTATATACTAAATTTCCTGTCTTAAAATCATAAATTTGTCCTTGATTTTTGTTATTTACTATAAGATATTTATTATCTAAAGAAAAATAAACCTCTGTGCATTTTTTATCTTTGTAATGCTCAAATTCATATAGGTTGTTGTTTAAATCAAATATATGCAGCTTTCCTCTATCACAGATTCCTAAATATTGCTTATCATAAGATATATTAAACACTTTATCGTGATGATGATTATATACCGTATGTATGGTAGTGTTATCTGCCTTATTTTTTATTATTATTGATTCTCCACTTTCAGTAATTTCATATTGATTTATTTGTATTTTGCCATTTTCATAGTATTGTTTCTTATAATCTATCGAGTCCTTATTGCTCAAAATTTGTTCAGCATTTTTATATGCTCCTTCTTCTATCTTGCTACATTGCCCAAAGCCAAACCCTGATAACACCTTCATTTTTGCTCTGCTTGTCTCAAAGCTTGTATATATGGACTTTGTGCAGGAGGTAAGCATTACGCACAAAGGTATAAGATAAAGTAGTGTTAATGTTCTCATTCACACTCTCCTAATTCGTAAGGTATAGGCAAGAATACCATAGCACCAAAATTATAGCTAAGGTAATCTGCCAAGGTAGGTTGATCTAATTTTCTGTCTATTTCGCCCCAAGTTACTACTTCTTGTGTAATGGCAGCATTTTTTATGTTTAAATCTATATCTTTTCCATTGCTTTGTGGTGCAGTCTTCCACACTATCCAATGAGATTTAAATTTTAAAAAAGTTTTTTTATTGGAAAATAATCCTGCATTAACCAAAGAAACAATATGAGCCTGTGAATATTGTTGTTTATATTTAACCAAACACAACAATTCGTCTTTACCAATATGTAGACCATAAGTTACATTAGAAAACAATAATTTTGCTCCGACCTTTAAAAACCACTCTTTTAATGCGCCCGCAAGAGTGATACCTGCTGCTTGGTCGCTTGCTTCATTATAGCGAAATATTATATTTTTAGAATCTCTTAGACTTGCTAAGGTTATCCAATCTATACCATTGATTTTATATCTATCATTTTCCAGTGATTTTGGTTTTTTGCAATCCTCACTTGGCTTAATAGTTAGATTTTTTATCTTTACTTCTCCTTTTTCCCACAAATCAATAACACATTTTACATATAAATCAGGTCTGTCTATCAAAAGGCAATAAAAAAATGCGGCTGGTCCGCAAAGCGAAGTTGGTCCTTGGTCTGGATAATAGGACTCTGTGGGATTGTTTATTGCAGGCAGTGTAGCATTTGTTATATGATAGTTGCTTCCCACAAGATTAACCATTCTTTCTTTGAGTGTTTTTATAATCAAATTTTTATCAAATGGATTTGAATTTTCTTTTGCTTTTGCAAGCCTTTCTTCCGAAAATACCCCGTGAGTATCTCTATTTTCAAAGTTATCAATAAGTTGCAAAGCTTTTTCTATAAAATCTGGCACATCATAATCAACAATAAACTTGTGTATAGAATGTGTGTTACCTTTTTTCTCATTCATTTTTATAATAGACTCTATTTCTTTTTTAAATTTTCTTAAGGTGTCATCATTATCAAAGTTTAGATTTTTGTTCTCTTCAGGTTGCGTTGTTGTTTGGCTGGAATCTTCCAAATGTAAAGTATACTCACTTTCTTGTGTGAGATTCCCATCTTTATAAATGTTAAAGCTTTTTTGATTGCTTTGTAATTGTATATAGTATTCTTTTTGTGCTTGATTGTTAGGATCTTGATTTAATAGGGTTTTTAAAGCGTATGTTTTAGTAGGGTTTGGATAATGAGACATATTGAGCGTTTTACCATTAAAATAAAACATAGGTATCTTAGCAAAACTTTCTACACATAAGTGTCCATACTCATAACTTCTACATATTTTCCTATTGCGGTTTATGGGATATGAATAATAATCTGAATGATTGATTGTGATTTCAAATCTATTGATATTTTTAATGTGTTCTTGGATATTAAAAAGAGTTTCTCCTTGAGAATTTGTTTTATTGGGTAAAGCAATCTTTTGCCCCATAGCTAATAAAACAACTTCCGCATTAGGAATAGGCTTCCCATTGGAATCTACAATCTGTATTCTTAGTGTATCTTTGCTATATTGCGTTGCTTCTTGCGGCATTATGATTCCTTTCTTATAATAGAGAAATATTTACTCACTCCTAATCTCTCCACCTTTAACGATGAGTCCTTTAGAATCTATAACTACTTCCACACCACCTGCTTTTATTATAACAGAATCTGAAGTAGCGGTTATGGTAGTCTCGCCTACTTGGTGGGTTATTTGATTTTGGGCTTGAGTATTGATGTCGCTTTGGGCTATGGTTTCTACACTATCTCCTAAAAGGGTCATATTGATATTTGTTTGAAGTGATATAAATCTTTGCATTACATTAATGGCTCAATCTCATTATTTTTCACACATTTATTTAATTCATAAACAATAACTTTTACATACTCCTCAAGTCTTTTAAGATTCTCCTCTGTTTCTCTTGTGCAAAGGGTAACATACTGATATGGAGGATAGTCATTAAAGCACCACATGCATGGTAAGTCATCTATGCTAAAAAACCAAACTAAAGTCTCCACATAGTCAATATGCTCTCCTACAATGATATTGTAACCAAATGCCAACCATATATCTTTGCAATAATCAAATGCGTCCAAATAGCCAAAATTCCATATTTCAAACTCCCAACGCATATTTCCTTTATTGTCCTCATTATATTCTTTGTCATACCATATAGGATTATCTGTTTTTGTTGTTTCTCTCTGTGCCTCTAAACTACTAGATTGTAAGCTGTGGTTTTCTAGTTTTTGTTTGTATTCTTTCATGCTATCCTCCTCTTTTATGATATTTTCTATCTCATTTGAGATACTTTTTATTAACCTTATCGTTAGTCCTTTTAGAGCTATCAATAATTTTTCTATATACTTCATCGAGATTCTCTCCTTTTTTGGAATATTTTTTGACATAATATTCAAAAGGTTTTATTTTTGTGCGTGGGTCAATGTTTAATCGCCAAGCTATAATTCTATCTTGCATAAGCTCCCTTGCTTGTTGTTTAGTAGTATTTCTCAATTCATGCAATTTTTCTGCCTGTTGCCTTAAGTCTTGTATTGTGCGATATGGATTTCCTATTGTATTCAATTTATCGTTATACCACCTCCTTGCGGCTTGATTGGAAAGTGTCTGTATCGGTATATTATCAATTGTTTTTGTGTTGTCTCGTCCCAAATTTGCAATAGCATTAATTGCACTATAACCAAATTGATATGCAGCTTTTGCTTTTGTTCCTGCTCCAAACCCCACAATATACCCACTCACATCAATAAGCCCCTCCTCTGTGTAAAGTGAGGGGGAATAAATATATAATGTAACACCTACTTCATACTTTGGGTTTTCTATGAAAGCAAAGAATCTAATTTGCCTATCTAGCCATTCCTCTTTTAAGTGTATTGTTATCTCTTCACCCACTATCTCATTACCCTCTGAATCTGCAAGGATTCTAAATGTTTCGTGTTCTTTTATAGGAGAGTTTATATTTTCCTTTGTTGTGTGTTGGTAAGGACTTGAGGTAATATATCCCCATTTGGTTTGTGTCTTTTGTTCTTGGTAATATTGTTTCTGTTCTTCTTTATTTGGAATAGAATCTTGATTATAGTAGGCTTTGAGATGGATTTGTATATGTTTTAAAGATTCTGTGGCTTCTTTTTGTGTTGTTGCTTTTGTATCGATATTATAGCTTCTTTGTGGTAGGTATAAGACATTAGCATTATTGTTTTCTTGTATGGTGGCTATCTTATTGCGATGTTGGGCATTATAGGTATCATAGACATTGTTTTGCGTAGTATATGTAGAATCTCTATTATCTCGTATCTCTGCACTCACATTACTCACTAATAGCTTATCTTGGTAATGAAACTCTAGGGTATGGGGTTTATTGAGGTTTGCTCCTCTTATACAACACGCATTAGTCTTAGGTCTGCTTTTATAATGTGGGTGTTCTATCTCTACCCTAAAGGCGTGGCAATCTTTAAGACTCTCTATATCATCTAGGATTATTTCTCCGCTTGAGCTTTTTTCATTATAGAGGATCTTACCATTTTTTCTTTGTATGATTTTTATAGTAGCATTTTGTATAAGAGCACTATTCACATCTCTTATTTGTATATGTATGGGTTTGGTGTTAATCTCTGCCATTATTGCTACCCTATATCTCATTCTATTTATATGTATTATTTTTATTCTATTTAAGCTTACTCACTCTTCACCTCCCCACCTTTAACGATGAGTCCTTTAGAATCTATGACTACTTCTACTCCGCCTGCTTTGATGATGACAGAATCTGAAGTAGCTGTTATGGTAGTGTCGCCTACTTGGTGGGTTATTTGATTGCCAGATTCTACACTATAATTTGTTGTTATTTCTACATTAGACAGAGCAGTATAACACTTCATCTTAGATTCCACACTCTCCATATAATGCCTCATCACCAAAGTATCGCTCCTCATTTTTGCCCTTTAGCACAGCATAGCCTCCCTCGTTTAGCTCAAAATCATAGATTCTAAAATCTAGTTTGACTTTGCCTGTGATTCTACAAGGATAAGTGCAGTATTCAGCTAGTGGAATATGGTCATACTCTTTAGCTTTTTTAAAAAATTTGATAATATTTTCTTTACGAAAATATTGCACGATTTGAGTGTTGCAAGTTTCTCTTACCGCATTGAGATAATATTCCTCTCTTTCCTCGTCTGCTTTACCAAGCTTAACGCTAGGTTGGTCTAATTCTACGATTTTAATACCTTTGAAATTATCTGCATATACAAATAGGCATAATCCAAGTATTATGTAGGGGATTTTCATAGTTTTGTCTCTATATGTTCTAGCAAAGATACACCCTCTGTTGAGTTCTCATCTTTATACGCAATCTTAGCGTGTGCATATATATTAGCTTTGTTTATGTTAAATAGCTCAAGCAAAACTGCAACAAGTTGTTCTAGGCTTTCTAGTTGCTTTGTTGTGGCATTTGGGTATCTTTTTGTTTTATTGTCATATTTCCCAACTACTTTAATCCCTATACTATCCGAGCTTATAGGGTATCTATTTGGATAGGATTTGGTTTTTTCATAGCCATCACAAGATTGCTTGCGGGTGTAGGTGGTGTTTGAGATTTTATACTTCTTGATTCTATGCAGTAAAAGGCTCATTTGTGATTCCTAAATTATTTGCAATGTTTGCAATATTTCTTAACTATGCGGACTACTTCATCTTGGTATTCTTTGGAGTCATAAATCCAATCAAAGCACATATTAACGCTGCCTTTCTGCTCCATTTTATGTATATCAAAATATCTATCAATATAGGCTTTTAACTCGCCAATGGCTTCATTACTAAAAAATTCTACCATATTATCAATGTGGGCGAAATTCTTTATTTCCTTTGGCAATCCTTTGCTTGTGCAACCTGATTTTACCACTATATCTTCCTTAGATGTATAGCCCAAACAATAAGCTAAAGACCACCTTTTGTAGTATTTGATAGGGTTTTGCTTAAACTCATATTCCGCATTTCTTTGTTGAGTGCTTCTTGATTTCGTGCAACCATATATTTTTTGAGCTTTCATTATTTCTTTCATTTCTTCAAATGAATTTCCAAAAAGAAAATCACAATAAATAACTAATATCATCAATGCAATTATCTTTTTCATATTTAATCCTCAATTTTCCAAAAATATACTTCCTCTACATAATCGCCTCTTGTCAAATAATTTTCATCATCTAAGAATTTTTGCTCACGATTATCCCATAATGTTATATGTCCCCAAGCATCACCCCAACCTTTTACTTTTATTGCTACTATCCCACTCCCGTCAAGCTTAGATAAAGATTCATAGCGGAAGTCTTGATTTGTTTGATTTGTATTTGGTGTAAAAATAATAGGTTTTCCTAAACTATTGTTGAGTTTCAGAAAATCTATCATATCTTTAACTTTTACTAGAATCTTATAAGGTTTAGTGTTTGTCCCAGCATTTGCTATATACGCAGTGCTATCCATACCTTGTAATTTTCTAATAGGTATTTCAGAATCTACAAGAGCCTTACTCATTCTAGCAGCACAAGTGTTAATGTAATTGTATGGGGATTTCATAAATTCAGTATATATAGCTCCTTTGACCTTATAGTATCGTATTTCAGCCTTGATAAAAAGTATCTCTCCATACCCAAAGCAATTAAGACCGCTATTTACCCACTCCCATAGCCTCTTTACACCTATTCTTTGCCTTGATTCTTCCATATCATCTTGACTTATACTGTGTATATCTAAATAAAAATTTTTCAACCTATCCCACTTTGATAACTCTACCTCCACATACACATCTACTTTATCTCTATGTGTATAAAGTCCTAGTGTGGTTTGCAATGCTTGTAAATCTTTAGAATCTAAAAGTATTGTTTTCTCTTGTATGTTTGGAATCTCTTTTGTAAGCATAAGGGCTATGTCTTTATTGCTCTTTGTATCTTTTATAGAAAGGCTAGATTCTCTAAACTCTAAAGTATAGACTATTTCACTCTTTAGATTCTTACTTAGATAGTGGGTATCACAAGAATGCTTGAGGGTGTAGGTAGCATTAGTATGAGTGTAGAGGATAGTAAGGGCTTTATTTGTTAGCTTAAGTATAGGATATTGGCTTATGGTTAGGATAGTATGTGTTATTCTCTCACCTACATTATACGCAGGATTGTTTTTATAGGCAAAGATAACAAGCTGCTGATTGTCTTTGAGATAATCTGTTATTTCTTTTTGTGTGTTATTTTCTGTGATAGTGTAGGTAAATTTTGCATTGAGATTAAAGCTTACCTTAGTATTATACACATCATTAGAAGTAAATGTAAAAGATTGTAAGTCTTTTATAGTGATTTTGCTTTTTAGATTCTCATTTTTTTGTTTGACATAATAGCCCCATTGTATAGCAGACATCTTGCCACCTTGTAAGGTTTGGATATGAGAAAGTTTATACAAATTAGATTCCATAGGATTTTTACTCACCAAATGCTTCCTTATAATTTTGTTCCTCTCTTCGCAAAAGACTTGCATTTATATCGTCTTTGTATTTTCTTTGCAAATTTAAACGCATTTTAGAAATATCATCACACCCTTGTGCCATTTTTTCAAGCTCATTTGCCCTTTGTTCATCATAAGGCTCTTCCCCGCCTACATAGATACATTCACAGCTTTTATTGATAAAATCATCAACTTCTTTGTTCTGCGTATAAGGAATTTGCATATATCCATAGCTTGCTTTTACCCCATCCCTCTCTTGCTTAAATCTTTTAAAATTTGCTGTATGAGAGCATATATTTTCATTAAAATATTGATTATAAAGGATAAAATCAATATGTGTTTTATCTTTACTCCAAACAATATCTATTTTTTTGTAATTACTATACTTGGCACTTGGTGATAAAACAAGGCTAAAATTTTCCTTTTTTACTAAAATGTTTGGATTGCGTTTAAGAATCTCTTTAAAAAAAGGATAACTTGTAAAAGTAGTATTATCCATAAGTGAATCATTTATCGCTTCAGCAATATTTATGCCTTTATAAAACACAAAACCATCACCTTTACTTGTAGCACTGCAATCATTTAGCAAACAACCATATTGAGATAAAACACTCATAATAAAGTCATTTTCCTTATATTTTTTGCGTAAAGCAACAAACTCTTTATCGATTTCTTTTTGTTTTAAATCTCGTTTTTGGCTATATTCTATGCTTTCTTTTTCACTCATTGTTTTTGCGGAGTTTATTTCATCGGCTTTAATAAATGCTTCCCTAGATTCTATAAAGCTTTTTATATCATTTGGCAGGTTAGTATTTTTATCATTTTGCGTATTTTTACTACCCATATTTTCGCTACCATAGACTACAAGAAATAAAGTCAAAAATAAATACATCGCTTTTCGCATAATATTACAAACTCCTTAATCAGTTTCCCTCTAAAGACCAATGCGGAGGGTCTTTTTCTAAAGTTCTTTTGACTCCATAAGTCTCACCAACTTTTCTTAACTCTAGGTTTGTTGCTCCATTTTTAGGAGTATCAATAGTGTGTTCTTTTCCTGCTTTATCTTTAATTGTAAAAGATGATTGCCAAGTAATTGTAATATCAATGGCATTTCCTCTAACGTGATGTGAAGTTAAGGAGGCTGGATATGCTATACCGTAAGCCCTAACCATCTCCAATGCTTTTGCTCTTGAAATTTTCTCTGAATACTTGCCACTAGAATCTGTATGTATCCAATTAATTGGAATATTTTCTTTTTGTGTTTCTATTTGGGCTTGTTGGGGAGAAATTTTGTTGTGTGCGACTTTATGGCAATAATGCATCAAAACCGCTCTTTTATATGGTCTGCGTGTTGAGCTAATATGATATGTTATCTTTGCTTTAGGAGTTTTCTTTTTTGCTTCGTCAATAGCTTTTAAAAAATCTTTAACATTTTCTTTAAATGGGGAAGATAAATCCTCTATGGAGGCTTTATCTTTATACTCTTTTACCCATTCTTTACCACTTAGGCGAAGGTTATTTATCTCCACATACACTTTCACTTCTTGATAGATTTGTTGGCTTGTGAGTTGGAGAGTATTTTTTAGATTCTCAAAGTCTTTGCTTTCTTTAAGGTAGATAGAATCTGTATTATCTTGTTGTGTATTATTTGATGAATCTTGAGGAGATTGTGTGTTATTTGGATTATTTTTATGAATCTTATAAAGCTTACTATTTAATCTAAGGGCTAGATAATCATTTTGTATATTATAACCTAGCTTATATTGTGTATTTTCTGTATAATCTTTTAGCAAATGAGAGAGTATTGTATTGTCTATATGGAATATCTCTTTTATATCATTATGCCATAGAGTGAGGGTATTATAGCCTATTTCTATTATTGGTAATGTGCTTATAGTAAGTATTGTATGTGTTGTGTTATTACCTACATTATACGCAGGATTGTTTTTATAGGCAAAGATAATAAGCTGATGTTTTTCTTTAAGATAGTCCTCTACTTCTTTTTGTGAGTTATTCTCTGTGATAGTGTAGCTGAATTTTGCATTTATATCAAAGCTCACCTTAGTATTATAAGTATCTTTAGAAACAAATGTAAAAGACTTAAGGTCTTTTATGGAAACTTTAGCTTTTAGATTCTCATTACTTTGCTTGATATAATAGCCCCATTGTATGTCTTTTTTGAGGGCTTTTCCGCTTGTGAGATGTGCCTCTATATTGACTAGGTTTTGGTTTTCTTGTGGTTTGGCTTGAGAATTATGCGTATCGTTTGTGTTAGATTGCTGTGTAGTTTCATTTGGTTTTTCTACTTGTGCTGTATAAATATCTCTTTGCTCTTTTTGGTCTGAATCTGCCTTATCTATTTCTTTGTAGATTCTGATATACTCGATACTTGCTTCGTTATCTTTATTAAGCATAAGGCAAAAAGGATTGGTGCTATCTCTATGTGCTATGGCATTACATTTTCCTGTCCCTACGATGACATATTCCTCATCTTCAATCGTAATGGGAAAGGATTTAGCTTTATCTTGTGCTTGTAATTCGCAATCAAAGACGACCTTTCCATTTTCATCTATGGTTTTAGAATTTCCCATAAAGGTAAGTGTTTTCCCTACTACCTTTTTTAATTCTTTGCTAGATATTTGTATATGACATTGGAAGCTGATTGTATTGCTCATAGATATAAATCCTTTTGAATCTTAAAGAGTATTATATCTAGGAAATAATGTGATATTGCTTTTAAAGCTACCTTACTCATTCCTAACCTTTTCTAACTTTAGTGTAGTAATCTTATTTGCTTTAGATTCTACACTTCACTTATTCTCTACTCACTCTTAATCTCCCCACCTTTTACTACTAAACCATTGGAATCTATCACGACTTCCACACCACCTGCTTTAAGCGTAATAGTATCGCTTGTTGCGGTTATGGTAGTTTCACCTATGTTGAGATTTATTGTATTGTTTGCTTGGATAGAACAATCACTTTGAGTGTCTATGCTCATAGAATCTGATTCCATATTAATAATATCTTTAGCCTGAAAAGATAGCGTTTGAGAATGGGTATATAAGCCTTTTTGT
The DNA here is from genome assembly GCF_900198365.1 of Helicobacter bilis. Classification (GTDB taxonomy): domain Bacteria; phylum Campylobacterota; class Campylobacteria; order Campylobacterales; family Helicobacteraceae; genus Helicobacter_A; species Helicobacter_A bilis_B. The sequence goes on from NZ_FZMS01000086.1 coordinate 10,695, forward strand.
GTAGAGATGTTGCCTTGTGATTGTGAGGTAATATCAAGATTGCCTCCTATATATTCCTGCTTATCCCCCTCTATGATTGTCTCACTATTGCCTTTGATTGTCGTATGTAAATCCCCACCAGCACTACTAGAAAGATTATTACCTATCTCTACTTCTTTATCCCCTCCAATAGATTCACTACTATCTTTAGCCACTCTTAGTGTATTACTAGCTCCTATGTTTAGAGTATGAGATAATCCTACTATGGTATCTTTACTTAAGGCTACATTAGTTAGATATTCTCCTCCTACTCTTACATCTTTTAAACCTAATACTTCTTGTTTATGATATTTAGTGATAGATTCTGTATAGCTTCCCTTGACTTTAGAATCTTTATTGTTGTGTATGGTTTGAGAGAAATTATTGTTTATAGATTGTGTATAGTCTTTTTGTGCTGTAAGAGAGATTTCTTCATTATCTTTGAGGTTAGAGAAACATAATTGATTATAACTATACTCTTGTGCTCCTATGGTTTTAGAGCTTAGTGTTGTGATATGATCTTGTATTGGTAAATGTGCTAGGCTAGGATTGGTTAGGTTATAGAGGCTACCTGATATGTAGGGTTTATCTATGTCATCAATAACACTCATCTATTAACCTTTCCCTATCCAACGAATAGTATTGCCTTTAGAATCTATTTCTAGTTTAGACTGCTTTTTGTATTGGATTTTTTGCCATTATATAGGTGATATAGTGTAAGATAGCTGAATGCAGACTATTGCTAATAGCAAGTCTATAATGCTTATCATTAAGCTTAGCTCTATCGCTATCATTACTTATAAATCCTAACGTTATTAGCACTGAAGGCATAGCAGCAAATTTCGCAAGATACATATTGCTTTTATGTGCGAAATTAGCATTATTTTTATCGTGTTTGATGTTTTCTAGTCTAGCGATGAAATCCTCCTCTTCTCTTGCATATTCTCTAGCATTATAAAAACATCGCATTCCACTAGCTAGCCCGCCTCCCTCACTATCGATATGTAGAGATAATAACAATATCCTGTCATTTTGGATATTATGCTTTATGGCATTTACTATTTTTACTCTTTGTTCTAAACTCTCGTTATTTTGCCCTAGTATGATAGGATATGCCCTGATTTGCTCTATTCGCTTTGTAAGTTTGGCAATCACATCAAGGATAATATCCCGCCTTTTCATACTCCCTTGCTCATATCGTGGATGTAATGCCCCACTATCGCCTATATCTATAATCACAATAGGCTGCATAAAAGACATTTTTACATAAGGTGTGTGTATCTGACTATCACAATAGGCAAAGAAAGCCACAATCTTATTATGTCATTCCTCTTTTATAGGATAGCTTTCTTTTAGTCCTGTGCCTAGCCTGTTTAATCCAGAGCTTTGGCGGTTTTGTATGCTTATATTAGCGATATACTCATCTATACTAAAATCCATGACATCAAATGTCATATAGGCAAACTGCGTGTATTGCTTATATCTCATATCGCTTGTATTTATCTGTGGTGTGAATGTGATAGCATTGCTTCCTTTTTGTGCGTGTAATCTTATTACTTCATAGTCAGACTTTAGCTTACTTTGCACATCATTAAATCCTAAATAGAGTTTTGCATTTTTATATTCTTTAGCTTTTTTGTGCTTTGTTTGGATATTGGTTATTGTGGCATATTGTGTTTTACTTAGCTCAAAGTTACTCTCACTCAAATTATCCCTATCTACTATAAAGCTTAGTTTATCTATGCCTATCTCTTGTCCTACACTGACATTATCTATTTGTAGATAGCCTTTAGAATCTGTCCTGCCTTTTGCTACTACTCTTTGGAATCTATGATTATAGATATAGATTGTTGTATCTTTGAGTAATGCTCCTTTATTAGAATCATAGCATTCTTGTATTTCTAATCTTAAAGGGATTGCATTGGCTATGGGTTGGATTAGGATTTCCTTTTTAGATTCTTCTTTTTGTGTATCTTGAGATTGCAAAGATTTATAAAATTCTGTGTCTCTGTCTAAATAGTTAGGGAAGCTTAACATTAAGAGGATTGTTTTGAAGTAGCTACTATAAATATTGCTAGATTCTTTACAAAGCATTTCAGATTCTACTTCTGTGAGGTCTCGTAATTCTACATAGTGATTTCTTATAAGATAGTCATTTATGCGATTGATTTTGTTTTGGTATTGAATCTCTCTTTGCTTTATGCGTTCATTTTCTGCTTTAGCTTCTGCTAAGGCTTTGTCTTCCTCACTAAACCACCATTCTTCGATTTTACCTGCTAACCAAGCTCCTGCGATAGCTCCAACAATAATCCCTGCAATAGGTATCGCAGAGCCGACATAACCGCCTAAGATTCTACCTGCCATAGTGATACCAAGCCTTGAGGCTGTTTTGGTGGTTTGACTTGTAATAACCTTTCGAAAGGCAGTGCCACCAATTTCGGTTGCAGCTGTCTCAAATACAGCCTCTTTAATGGCTCTTTCGTTATCCTTTCCCTCTGCTTTTTTAAAAAGATAAGAAAATATTCCAAAATTTCCCATTAGTTTGTATTTATATAGCGTATTTACTCTTTTAGAAATTTCTTGAGAATCCATATATTTGCTTAACAACTCACTTGAGCCTGTTCCTACGACAACCATAGAATAATTAACAAAAGTTCCTGTGTTTCCTAAATCCCTACGGGCAATGGGAATCTGTGCAAAATTTTGTTTGCAAGAGCAAAACTCTAAAGAGATATCTGTGCAAAATTTTGTTTGCAAGAGCAAAACTCTAAAGAGATATAGGGGGATTGAGTTTGTGTATTATTTTCCATTTTCTTTTTCCTTACGTAATCTCTCTATTTTATCAAAATCTATTCTAGAATCCATTTTACCATCAATATTAAGAGATATTTTGCATTCTATATACTCTTTCTCTTGTAGCCCTATCAAATAAGTCTCAATCTTTGGCAATAAATATGAATAAAGTTCCTCTAAATTACCACTTCCAAAAGCTAAAATAAATGATATTTTCTTATGATTTTTAGAGTCAATCCTATTAAAAGTTAGCACACTACTCATACCAAGTATGATAGCTCCCCACATCGATGAGTAAGTACTGATATATGAGACTTCTAAAGGTGCTATTATGGTTTTCCCTATGTATTTTTCAAAAATAATATCTTTTTTTGTGAGATAAAGTGCCTTTTGATTTAATAGCTTAATAAGTCTATATGACGGATAGAGACAGGCAGTAGCAGCCAAAAGAAGTAATAGGGTCATAAAAAAACTTGTATCACTTTTACTTAAATATTTATTTATTCCCTCAATCAATAGGTAGCAAAAAAATATTGTCGCAATTAGTAAATGAATAAGTGTAACCAAAAAGCCTACCCGATTGTCCCTATACTTCCATATAACATCATCATTATTCATTATCTTTTCCCTCCGCTTTTTTAAACAAATACGCTATCACACCATAATTTACACCTAGAGTGATTGTGGGGGTATTAAAAATCTTGTTGCTAGGATAATATTTATCACTCATAGCACCTGCAAATGCAGAATTTGCAGGAAGATAAATATTTAAAAAATCGCTTGTAAAACTACCTAAATCATTTAGTTGCTTTTTTGGTTGTGGTAAGCCATTATGAAACTCACATTGACAAATATTTAAAGAAGCGTAGATATTTTTATTTTCACTCATTTTTATCCTTTAGATAAGATTCTATTTCTGCTTTGTATGGACTAAAGTCGATTGTAAAAACATTATGATTTCTTGTTTCATTGAAAATATATTCTATGTTATCTTGATAAAGCTTATAAAGATTTGCTCTTTCTTGTAGATTCATAGATTGTAATGCTTGGTTTGTGTGTTTAGTGCATAGCTCTTTGAATTCTTGATTGTTATAGAAACTACCAAAAGCATCATAACCATTAAGCATTTTAAATGTTTTACAATTTTGATTAGATATAAAGCTTAAATCTTCTTCAAATCGAATCAATCCTCTTATTACAGATTGTATAGTAAATTTTCCATAAGGATAAAAAATCTTTTTATTAAATTTCATTTTTAATATTAATCCTTTGTCTGTTAAAGTTATAGATTCTAAGTTTAATGCTTCATATGCCTCTGAAATAAAAAATATTGTAAGCAGTGTAGCCAATAAACCATACCACAAGGATTCTCTAAGTAACACAAACCAACAAAACCAACATATAAAAATTCCTAAGACAAAATAAAGTATATAGAAAAATAAACTAAGTGGGATAATTTTTCTTTTACTTTGCCAAAGTATAGTAATATTCTCCATTATTGTCCCTTTTATGTTTTCATATATTTGCTTAACAACTCACTTGAGCCTGTTCCTACGACAACCATAGAATAATTAATAAAAGTTCCTGTGTTTCCTAAATCCCTGCGAGTAATTGGAATCTGTGTAAAATCTTGTTTGCAAGAGCAAAACTCTAAAGAGATATAGGGGGATTGAGTTTTTGGATTATTTTCCATTTTCTTTTTCCTTTCGTAGTTTGTCAATTTCATCAAAATATGGAATACTTCCAAAGATATTTTTAGGACTTTTAATATCTAAATAATCTTCATCTTTCAAATTCGAAAGATAGCTTATAATATATGGCTTCAATATTTCATTTATTTTTTTACAAGTATCATCTGCAAACTCAATTTGAAAAAGAGAATATTTAATCTTTGTATCAAAACCTAAAAAGTCTATGGTGTCGTTAAAAAATATTACACCAATATAATCGTTGCTTTCATATACACAAAAACTCCCTAAAGGCAACACAATATCTTGTCCTAAATATTTTTTTTATTATCAACATATTTTTAGTAACATACAATTTTTTTGAAATTAAGGGACTTAACTATACCCAATAAAAGATATAAAAGACACAGCAAAAGAACAATTATCGCTACAAAAGATTGTATATCATATCTTTCAAGCAAATATTTATCTATGATTTTTATAATAAATACGGCAAACAAAATGCGTAATCCATAAAACCAAAATTGCCCGAGTTTTGTAGCTATATTTTTATTTTTCTCTAACTCCCAAATAATTTCATCGTTAGTTTCCATACTCATACTTTACTCCCAATCGCCCCATAAGTTGCCACATTCCCGGCTATTCCTAACTCTCGCCTTTCAATAGGAATCCTCTCAAATTCAGGCGAACAAACACACAGACTTTTATACATAGAAGTATCACATTGTTTAGTATTATTTGCCATTTTTTGACTTCCTTAATTCATCAATTTTCTCAAAATCCAAATTAAATTTCGGCTGAATTTTCTTGTGTTTAGCTTTAAAATTTTGATACACTCTTTCATCTACTAAACTTAAATACTCTTGCGTTTGGGGTTTTATCATTTCGTATAATTCCTGAATATTATTGCTTCTAAGCGGGTCTAAAAACGAATATGCGTTATAAACCTCCTCTCCAAACTTGGATATAGTCGTGTTATCAGCATAAATAGCAGTAAATGCGTGTGAAAAATCACAAAAATAAAAACTTCCAATCTCAAAAATTTTATCCTTGCCAATTAACTGCTCAATGATTAATGCTTTGCTTGTTGCATAAATATTTTTTGTATTAAGTGTTCGCAAAATTGCCATAAGATAGCCAAATACAACCACAGCAAATAGCAAGCTTATAACAACAAATGGTGCAATGCCCCAAAAACCCTTACCAAAAGACTCATAAAGCCTTTGAATTGCGATATAGAAAATCCAAATAAATCCGCACAATACACAGATTCTAAAACTCCATAAAATGACAATCCATAAATTGAGCAATAAACTATCATGTTTATATGTGAGCTTCCAAAATATTTCAGTAGATTCTGTATCTCGTTTCTCACTCATCACGCCACCTTTTTAGATTCTATTATTAGATTCTATATCTTTTCTATTCACTCTTAATCTCCCCACCTTTTACTACTAAACCATTAGAATCTATAATGACTTCCACTCCACCTGCTTTTATTATAACAGAATCTCCCTTAGTTGTGATAGAAGTATCGCCTACTTGGTGAGTTATTTGATTGCTTGTAGTATGTATAATGTCTGATTGTGCATTCATATAGATAGAATCTGATTCTATACTTGTAGAATCTTGAGCTTGAAAAGATAAGGTTTGAGAATGGGTGTATAAGCCTTTTTGTGTAGAGATGTTGCCTTGTGATTGCAGCATTACACCCAGTTTCTTTATCCCTAAAACATGTAAGTCAGCATAAAAGCCACCACTACACATAAAAACACAATGAATCCAAATTGTAAATGAATAAGCGAGGATGCACCTACTACACCAATAATAACAAGAATAAGCGGGATATGTAGCATTGTGGGTATCGTTTTATCTTTACTCCATGTTATCTCATCTTTACTAAAACCAAAGACATTGCACAACATTTCGTATTTATACTTCACTTTGTGTTTATAAAAAAGTCCAAAAATATAATTAACTTTCCATTGAGATTCTAAGTCCTTTTTCATCGCTTCTTTATCAAAGCTACTCCAATCATCATAAAATATCCAACGACTCATTGTGTGCATACAATAATACGCAATGGTAGGAAAGATAGAATCTAAATTCTTTTTACTAAAGTGTGGATAAATCTGCAAAATCTCATTTGCTATTCTTGTGTAGTAAGCTTTTGTCAAATCCTCATTAATTGTGCCATCATCTTTATAAATCAAGGCAGATTCAAGAAAAATATCGCTTAATATACAGGCAATTTGTATTTGGGTTTGTCTATTCATAGCCATATTTCCTTAAAATAAAATCTGTCGAATCATTAACAAGATTGCCTATTGAAGAACCAATAAGAGAGCCTAGAAATGCAAATCCAGCATAACATATTGGATTTATGTCGCAAGTATCAACAGCCATTGCCATACCAATACTCCCTCCAAGCAATCCAAAACCTATTGTATTTGTATGCTTTATGGCGGTTTTTAATTTATCATCTGAATAATATAGATCGTAGCCCACATAAGCCATCGTTGTTACAATGAAGGCATAACCAAAAAATCTATAATACGGTATTTTATCATTCACACTTTTTCGAGTACTCTTTGAGGAATCTATTATATCTCTATATACTTTGATTTTTTGTTCCAAACTCAAATTTTCAAATTCTCCCGAAAAATTATTTTGTTGCATTTTTTTAACAATTAAGCTTTCAAATGATGGTAACACTGGCTTTTCGCTTTTTGCCAATGCTTTTGCAAATTCTGAGCTTTTATTTCTAATATCATTAAGAATCTGATTTCTTAACAAATAGGATTCTTTTGAATATTGTTTAGCTAACATATATTTTTTAGCCTTATCTTGCTCTTTATCAACAATTGTTAATATTTCATTTGACATTTGTCTAATTGCAGTTTGGTATTCTGTCCTTAATTGTGGGATTCTGATAAATTCTTTAGCAAACATGGCATACACAGATTCTGTCAGATAGTTTAATTCAATATGCCTATTTGCATTTTTGTTTTGCCGCTAAATCTATAAAAATTGTGTGCATATAATATGATGCTACCATCAAAAAAATTATCGAAACACTGCTTTTTATAGCCTTCGTGTCAATGGTAGATATTGCACAATAATCTAGCAATGTAAGTAAACAAGAAATATGTAAAGAATAGATGTGATAGGATTTGCTTTTATACCAAAGTGTATAGACCAAAGCCAACAAATATATACAAGCTAAAAAACAGAAAAGTATATGAGAATCTAAAGTGTTGATAATGCCTCTATTGCGTAATATAGCAATAAAACCAATACTGCACAATAATGCTATGGTGTATGGCAGGATTGTGTGTGAGAATCTCGGTTGCATAACTAACCCATAATTCTCACAACCCACATAATAAGCACCAATATAAATGCTATACAATAAACAGCATACATATATTTGTCATGTTTTGTGGGGAAGTGTATTGAGCTATCTTGCTTTAATAATTGCTTTTGCTCCTCTAAAGAATGCTGTGTAAAGCCAAACACACAACACGCAATCTTATAATGGTATTTTGTTCTAAATGCTATGTATTTTCTATGAAAATATGATATGTCCTTTATCTTTATAATCCCTTGCATAAACTCCACTTTATCCCAACCCTCCTCCATAGCCCAAACCTCCAGTGCATCATAAAAAAGCGGAGTCTTCATACAATACAAAGCTACAATGGGGAATAATCTCTCTAAGTCTTTTTGAATAAAATCGCTCTTTATAGCCTTAATCTCTCTTGCCACTTGTTTATATTTTCGCCTCACTCTAAAAAGTGCAAAGCATTCCTCTTTGCCGACTAAATAGGCATATTCTGGAAAGAATCCATTTTTATAAAATTCTAGATCGTGCTCTATATTACCCAATATTTCAACATAAGAAGTATAATAGTTAAAAATCCTACTTAAAATATAGCAAATTTCTAATTCTTGTTGTGATAGCTTAGTCAAGGTTGTATTCCTTTAATAACGCATTAATTTCATCATCAAACCATTCATTTACGACCGTATGCCCTAAATATCCCCCACCAACCACACCCAAACCACCAAATGCTGGCACACATACAAAAGCATAGGGACCACAAATAAGTCCAGCCCACATTCCCAAACCACCACCCACAAACCCACCCCCAATAGTTGCACTATGTGAAATTATAACTCTAGCCTTATTTTCACTTACATACAAATCATATATCAAATAACCTATGCTAAAAACAATAATTCCCCTAGCAAAATTCTTAACCATTGATATTTTAGCATTGACTTTTTCATTAGATTTCCCAGAAGATTCTATGATTTCTTCAAATACTTTTGTTTGTTCCTGTTTTGTAAGTTGCTCAAAAGGTTTATTGTAACTTAAATCTTTTATTTTTTTCTCTATCATTTCTTCAAAGGTTTTACCCCTGCTTTTTATTCTCTCTGCACGAACTCTACCCCAAGTAGTGCTTTTAGCACGCATATCATTCATTATTTCATTGCGAAATTTATTGGCATCTTGAGCTAATTGTTTTGCTAAAATCTTGCGTTTATGTATGTCTTGCTCTTTTTCTACTTCTTTCAATAATTGATTAGACATTTCTTTAATGCTTTTGTTATAGTTTTCTCTTACATAGGCATTTTGAAATGCCTCTTTAGCAAACAATGCTACTCCAGCTTCAATGAGATACAATTCATTCCTAAGCTTTTCTATTGCCTCATCTATAGGTATAGCATTCTCATACTCCACCACCAATTTAAGAACACACTTTTCCTCTCTTGTAGCATGGATGTTATCACAAATATGTGTGGCTTTGAGTGTAGCAAGATAGTTAAAAAATGATGTATCTTCTTTAGCTAAATCAATCCCCCCAGCATTGCCATATTTATCTCCTCCGTGTAGATAGAAGTTATCTCTATTGGTAGTAGATTCTATAGTGTTCGTGCAGTCTTTGTTTGTATAGATTTTTGTATTTTTGCCAAATGTATTTTCACTGAAAATAGTCCATCTAGTGTTTATATCATTGATATTTATATAATATATCCCCTCTGGCATTGCCCCTTTATCTTTGTCTTTTTGATAGTCTTTATCTAGGCAGAAATATAGTATTTCATCAGAAAATAAGCCTTTGTCTGTGTATGTTACAAACCTTGTGTACTTAGATTCTTGTTGCAAACTTTTTGCTTCTTGTGGGTTTAAAGCTTTACCACTAAATGCTACATAATTTTTAAGAATCTTGTCTTTACCTGACATTATAGACAAACTCTCTCCATTGAATAATAGCCAAATCTTCTCCCTAAACCTTAACTCCAAAGGCTTCTTTCGTCTTCTCATGGAATTTAGAGTGATTGGTCTATCAGCGATTGGATATTCTTGGTAATCTTTATGGATAAGTTTAGCCCTAAAGGATTTTAGGTGTTGTGTAGATTCTATCTCAAAGGAAGCTATACCATTATCATTAGTTTTGTATTTTTGTCCTAGATTGATATTTTCTAGTTGTATTTCTGCATTGGGTATGGGTGTGGTGGCATCACTTTGCAGGGCTTTTATTTTAAATGATATTCTTTCACTCATTATGTATTGCTCTTTGTAATAGTTTGGGTATTATTCATTGATTACACTTCCTTTGTATTGTATTTGCATTTGTGTTTAACATTGTAAATGATATTATAATCAAGACTATAGTTATAATCCTTTTTTGTTCTTGTTACTTATTTTTTTGTATCCCTTATTCTCATACTCTTTAATATTGTTGTTACCCCATTCACTCTTAATTTTCTCTCTCCTCTTTTTGTGTTAGATAAATTTCCAAATGAGGTATAGATAAAAGAGTAATATCCTCTGTGCCTGAATTGTGATACTTTCCTTCACTCCGTTTTAATCTCCCCACCTTTTACTACAAGCCCATTGGAATCTATGACTACTTCCACACCACCTGCTTTTATTATTACAGAATCTGAACTAGCGGTTATGGTAATCTCTCTAAACTCAGAATCTCGTGGCACTTTTGTATTTTTAAATCCTTGCTTGTTACCAAGAAATCACAACCTAGATTGAAATTCTTTTGTGTTTGTTGGCAGTCGTAGTTTTTGTATCATATATCCTCATATCCTCTTAAAAAATTCTACTACATAAGGCAAGAAATTTAGCACCAATGCTACACTACCAAACATAAAAACCAAGTAATACACCTTGTTTTGTGCTACTCCTTTTGTTTTGCCCCACAGCCCATAAACATTTCTTGCCACAAAATAAAGCAAAAATACTCCTAAGACTAGAGATTCTTTCACTAAAAATCGCAAAAATGCCCTATGAGAGCTAAAAAGCAAAGATAGCCCATATAGCAGTGCTATACTTGCCAACACGCTAAGGATAAAAATAAAAAATCCTAAGCTAAAGCCAATGATGAAATTCTGCCCACTCTTATGCCTCTTAAATCTCTCTATGCTTACAAACACGCATAAGGCAAAGATTAAGCCCATTCCAGCATAATACAGCACACTAAAAATTTTTATGTAAGATTGCAAGGGGTTATTTAAAAAATATAGTACCACTATACTAGCACAATACCCAAAGAACAACGGAAGTCCTACCAAGAATCTATCTTTGCGATAAAACAATACAATAAAAAAGAGAGCAAAAATATTTATATGATATATAAAAAACATGCCTATTGCTTCATTAGTGTAAGAGCCAAGCATAGTATACTATTCCTCTGATGCAATATCCAAAAATGTAGAACTATATAAAAAGAAATCTAAGCCAAGATTGAAGTGGGTTTGTGATTTTTTAAAATGTGAATTGTAGAGAAAAAATGAAAATGGTACTGGAGAAGAAGATTTACCACCAAATATGCGTGATTGTCGGTATTGTATTATTGAATAAAATAAATCAAACCCTACATTCTCATAATCCCATACGCCAATAGGTTGGTCACTATCATCGTCATTGTTAAAATTCACGGTATCAATGATAAAGGCACGCACCTTTTTACACGCAGCGTATAAAAAACTAAAGTGATAATCATAGGTTTTTGTAACTCTGGAGATTTGTATATGGCTTGGTATATAAAAGATATTAAAAGCCCCAGAGATAGAGTAAAGGGCAAAGTTTTGTTTGTATTTGGGGTTGGAGTGGAATTTATGTAAAATTTCATTTTTATGTTGTATGGGGCTTTTAGACAATGGAAATGCATCAAGTTTGCTCAAGCCTAAATATTGCAAAAATACATTAGTATTTATATCAAACCTCTGAAAGTATAAATTATTATCGATAATCTCTGATGGCTTTTGCAAGTCTTGGATAGTTCTATGAGATTCTGCCAAAGATTCCTCTTTTTTATATAGTTTAAAGACTTCTTTATTCTTTGTCTTATTTTCTCGCATTGCTTGGATATTGAGTGCCATTGTGTATTCTTGTGAATTTTCAATGTTTTCTATATCAGGCAAAGTATCATTGATAAAATCTTTAAATTGTTTTTGAAAGTCAGATTCTCTGCCAAAACGCTCTCTAAGATTCTTATACTCTTTTTCTAGTTCTTGCATTATGGGAAACTGCATATAGAATCTATCCCAATCTAATTCCACATAGAATCTTGCTTTATGTCTTGGTTGCTTCTTATCGATACTAAACTCTTGCAATACGATTCTTGGCAACACCTCTTTAACTATGCTTTGCATTGTCTCATTAGGGATAGATTCTATAAAGTCTGGGGAGTGAGAATCTATATAGATAAGCTCGCTTAACTCTTTAGCATTGCTTGGATTATCATGCCATAGTCTCTGACACACATAGCTTACTCCCCAGCCTAGTGTGGCTATGTTATCTTGTCTTGTGTATGCCCTTAGAGTTTCTGCTAGAGTGCAATCAATGGTGATTTGTGGGTAGTCATTGAGGTGGATTATATAGCATACTTCATAGTTTGGCTCATAGATATAGGCAAAGATAGCTATGGCAACTTGTTGTTTGGTATTTTCAAGGTTTTCATGGATAGTGATTGTTAAAGTTTTGCCTTTATAGAGAGATTCCAGTTCTTGTGTATTGTTTTTGAAGTCTTTTATGGTATGGGCAGATTGGTTAGAGAAGTAGGCGTTGTTATCTTCATCTTTTAGGATTTGCTTTAACTCTGAAGGTATGTTGTTTATATCAGGATTTAGGATTATTTTATTTAAGGGATTATATGTTTTAGAATCTCTTTGTTGCAAGAGTATTATATCTGCAAGAGAGAGTATTTTATATGCCCACTTAATCTCACTTTCTTGTGCTTTATTGGATTCTATATCTGCTGTGAGTGTGAGAGTATCACCTCGTTTATAGAAATTTTTAGTGATAACCTCATTATTAGCATCTTTGAGTATAATTGTTTGTGGCTCTAGCTTGATTTGCTGCACTGCAAAATTATCAAGCTTCTCCCTAAACCTTAACTCCAAAGGCTTCTCTCGTCTTCTTATGGAATTTAGAGTGATTGGTCTATCAGCGATTGGATATTCTTGGTAATCTTTATGGATAAGTTTAGCCCTAAAGGATTTTAGGTGTTGTGTAGATTCTATCTCAAAGGAAGCTATACCATTATCATTAGTTTTGTATTTTTGTCCTAGATTGATATTTTCTAGTTGTATTTCTGCATTGGGTATGGGTGTGGTGGCATCACTTTGCAGGGCTTTTATTTTAAATGATATTCTCTCACTCATTGTATATGCTCTTTGTAATAGTTTGGGTATTATTCATTGATTACACTTCCTTTGTATTGTATTTGCATTTGTGTTTAACATTGTAAATGATATTATAATCAAGACTATAGTTATAATCCTTTTTTGTTCTTGTTACTTATTTTTTTTTGTATCCCTTATTCTCATACTCTTTAATATTGTTGTTACCCCATTCACTCTTAATTTTCTCTCTCCTCTTTTTGTGTTAGATAAATTTCCAAATGAGGTATAGATAAAAGAGTAATATCCTCTGTGCCTGAATTGTGATACTTTCCTTTACTCCGTTTTAACCTCCCCACCTTTTACTACAAGTCCATTGGAATCTATAACTACTTCAACTCCACCTGCTTTTATTATAACAGAGTCCCCCTTAGCAATGATTTGGGTATCGCCTACTTGGTGAGTTATTTGATTGCCAGCTGTGGCAGTAAGATGACTTTTGGATTCCATATCGGTATTATCAGCTATAAAAGAAAGTTCTTTTTGTGTTTCAAACGATGCAGATTCTTTACCAAAGAATAAAATATTATCTATGGCATTAATATTAATATGGGATTGTGTGCTTATATTTATTTCTTTTGTGCTCTGTATATCTAATGTTCCCCCCACAACCTCACTTTTATTTCCTTGTATATTCCTATTTTCATCTTTAGCAACAATAGTATTTTGATTTCCTCCTATCTCTACTTCCTTATCCCCTCCAATAGATTCACTACTATCCTTAGCTAC
>NZ_FZMS01000004.1 GCF_900198365.1 Helicobacter bilis
TTTTATTAAGTTAGGCGTTTTTTCAATTGCACAACAAACTAAAAAGTCTAATATATAGTTGGGCTTGGGCTATTAACAATTGCTATCGTATCACTCAAAGCGATTTTTTATACTACCAATTAGGATATTATCCTTTGTTTGTGTGATATGCACATTATAGTAGCCCGGTCCGCTATATTCACCATCATTTATGAGAATCTCACCATCAATATCCTTTGCCCATCTCATATCTCTTGCACTATAAAAATGTGGGCTCAACATGCTTTTACCCTCAATAATGCAGGGGATATGTGTATCTAGCATGGCAGAAAAATGTTGCTTATCAATCTTTGCTAGAATCTTTTTTACTTTATTAATGCGTTGTGTGCGTATCTTTCGCGGGATTTCTTCTAGCTTTCCAGCTTTTGTGTCCTCTTCCTTTGAGTATTCAAACACATTTAGCCTATCAAAGCGAAAAGATTCTAAAAACTCACAAAGAGCGTTAAAATCATCTTCAGTTTCTGTTGGATAGCCTACAATCACACTGCTACGCACAAAGCTATTTGAGATTTTTTTCATATATTCAAGTAGTTTTATCATGTCTTTATGGCTTCTTTGCATGTGTGAAAGCACGGATTTTGCACTATGTTGTATTGGCATGTCATAATAGTTTTGAAATATTTGTGAGTTTGCAATGCCATCTAACAACTCTATATCTGTGGAGCTTGGATATAGATACAGGATCCTCGCACTCTTAATCGCCCCTTGTGCGTCTATGGCATTAATGAGTTTTAAAAGCCCATCATTCACACCTTTATCACGCAAAAATGAGCTTGTATCTTGTGCGATAAAGCTTATATCCTTATAGCCCTCTTTTGCTAGAGATTCCACTTCATTCAGTATGGAATCTATGCTTCTGCTTTGTAGCTTACCCTTAAAGTTAGGGATAGCACAAAATGAGCATTGCTGATTGCAACCTTCGCTGATTTTCACATAAGCATGGATTTGTGAGCCTGTAACCACTCGCTTTTCATCTTTTTGGAGATATACGCTATCATTTATTACGCCCTTTTTGTCTTTGATCATCGTATCTATTTTGTCATAATCGCTTACACCCGTGAGAATGTCAATCTCTGGAATCATCTCTTTAATCTCTTTTGCATAGCGTGCTACAAGACAGCCACTAGCCACTAGCAATGCCCCCTTTTTACGCCCCTCTAATGCTTCAAATATATGCCCTAAACTCTCTTTTTTTGCCGCTTCTATAAATCCGCAAGTATTGATTATAATCACATCGGCACTGCCTAAATCCTGCGTGATCTCATAATCTTGCAATTTACCTAGCATAACTTCAGAATCTACAAGATTCTTAGAACACCCAAGTGAGACTACATGGAGTTTTTTCATAATTGCTATTCCTTTTATATCAGCTTGTTTTGTCTATTTATCGTATAAAGTAAAGAAGAGTTTATAGCAAAACTTTATGAGATATGGCAAATATGAATGGCTTATGTAGCGACTCTATGCTTCGTTTATAGAATCTATTTTGCCATATAATCAATAGCTAAAAAATTAAACTCAATTTCAGAGTCTTTAATATAGCCTTTTAAATTTTTAGATTCTACACAGTGCAAATAACATGATCCTAGAATTTGGATTCAAAATCATGTATCACCTGCATTCAACTAAAATATATATAATAATAGTAATGGATATTATATTTTATATAATAATAAAATTTTATGCTATTATTATAATTAAATTTTGGTGTAAATACCTAAACATTGCTTGGCGTATAAAGCTGTATTTTTGTGTAAATGTCATAAAACTTGAAAGGGTAATTCAATGATGAAACATAAGGGAATATTTGGAATCTTTTTAACCTGTGCTTGGCTCAATGTTGCGTATGCGATAAACACAGAGGATAACAACATTTTTAATAAAGAGAAATCATCTGCAAAAAGCTATAAATTAAACAAAGTGATTGCCACTGTTAGCACAGCCACCGGTTTTGAACAAGAACTAAAGAATGCTCCAGCGTCCATGTCTATTATAACTAATAAAGACTTGCAAGGTCGTCCCATTCGTGATTTAGGCGATGCAATCTCACAAATACCCGGAGTTAGCATTGATGCAGGGGCAACAAATACTGGCGGATACTCTGTGTCTATACGCGGTATGCCAAGTAGCTATACATTATTCCTTGTTGATGGCACAAGGCAGGATGTAAGCAGTGAAGCATTTCCAAACTTTAGCTTTTCTCAAGGCTCATTTATGCCGCCTATTAGTGCAATTGATAAAATTGAAGTGATAAGAGGTCCTGCATCAGTAATTTATGGCAGTGATGCTATTGGCGGCGTTGTTAATGTTATCTTGAAAAGACACTTTGAAAAATGGGTGGGTAATGCAACCATAGAAACGACACTCCAAGAGAAAAATAATTTTGGGCATGTTGCAGGCGTTATGTTATTTAGTGCGGGTCCGCTTGATTCTGCAAAGAAGTGGTCTTTGCAAATTAGGGCAAAAGAATCCTATCAGTTTGCACCAAAAACTTTTGTTGTGCCTATACCAAATAGTCAAACAACACTCACAGGCAATAGCTCAATCATTGGTGCAGGTGAGAATAATCAAGCACAAGTTGGCACAAGGCTTGGCTACACTATGAATGAAAATAATTACTTTTATGTTGATGCAGCACATTTTAATCAATGGTATGATCCAAATGTATTTGAAAATTCATTTTTTACACGCAATAATTTGATTGCACGACACCAAGGCAGTTATGGAGAAAAGGGGCTTATACGCACAGATTCTAATATGCAATATAATTCCATGTATAATCAAACTAGAAATCGTCTAGCACAAGATGTCATACTAGAACATAGGACAATTTTTCCATTTTGGCGTATGAAGATTATAGCAGGAGCTCAATATGTGTATAATAGTGTTGCAGCGCTCAATGGCACTGCATTTGGCGGAGATACACCATCGCTTATAGATAGACATACACTAAGTATTTATGCTGAAGATGAATATATGATACTCGATGATTTAATATTGACATTTGGCGGACGAATGAATGTCAATTCTGCATTCGGGTTTAATTTCTCTCCAAGAGCATATCTCATTTACCATGCGATAGAAAATGAAACATTTGGCGATCTCACTATTAAGGGTGGCGTATCTACAGGTTACAAAATGCCAACTATTACAAATGTAACACCCGGGTGGAGTTCTAGCACAGGAAGAGGTGCTATTAGGGTATATGGAAATCCAGATTTAAAGCCAGAATCTTCTATTAACTATGAACTTGCGGTTATGCATGACACAGATTATAGCGATATATCTGCTACCGCTTTTTTTACTCAATTTTATGACAAAATTGCAAGTTATGCGGTTGCAAAAGATGGGAGTTTGCCTGCAGGATTCACATGTGAGGCTAACTGGGCTAGGGCTAATGGTGATATAAGTCCATCATGTCAAAGCTATTATAATGTTGATAGTGCAATAAGCTATGGAATAGAGCTTGCCTTGCAATTAAAACCGATTGATATAGTGTATGGTGATATTGGTGCTACATTGTCATACACTTGGAATAAAAATGAAGCTACTTCTGGAAATAGCAAAGGCTTACCACTTACAGGGATACCCGAGCACACACTAAATATGGCGATAAATTATAACTACAATGATATATTTGGTGCATTTTTACGCGGTGAATTTCGTGCAAATCAACTTCGCATGAATGTATTAGGCAGAACGAGTTCTAAAGATGCGCTAGAAACTTTCTATAATAATAATCCGGGCTTAAGCATATATTATAAACCATATTTTCTTTTGCATCTAGGCGGCAATTATAATATCACTAATAATCTAAGGCTTAATTTTGGAATCTATAATCTTTTGGATCATAACTTTATTGATTATTATCTTGCTAAAAGTAGTTCTAATGGAGCAACTACTGCTTATAACAACTATGCAACAATTTATGAAGGTAGAAGATATTATATTTCTGTAAGTATGGATTTTTAACTGAGTATGATTTTATTTTGCAATATCACTATCACATACTAGAAAATAAAATAAGGGATAACATGCAGATATGTGAAAGATGATTGCAGATAGCATTACAGAATCTTAAATAAAACAAAAAAGTCGTTTCAATGTGCATTTGGTTTGCATACACATTGCTTTAAACTAAATTTCAGAATCCTTATATAACTTTTTAAGCTTTTAGATTCTATAATTCGTGTTTTTATTTTCATAGACTTAATCCCCTACATATTTTAATCATAATAAAGAAGGTAATATGGAAACTTTAGATATTGTGTTAGTGATATTTTTATTGCTGGTTGTTATTGTCGGTTTGGGTGGTTATATTTTCTTTGCGTATAAGAATAAATAAGGAGCAATAATGTTAGTGCATATATGTTGTAGTGTCGATAGTCATTATTTTCTAAGTGAGCTTCATAAAGCATATCCAGATGAGAATCTAGTGGGCTTTTTCTATAATCCTAATATTCACCCAAAAGAAGAGCATGATTTGCGATTGCAAGATGTAAGGCGAAGTTGCAATATGCTTAATATCAAGCTTATAGAGGGTGAGTACAATACGCAAGTGTGGTTTGAAAATGTAAAGGGTTTAGAAGATGAGCCAGAAAAGGGGGATAGGTGTAATGTATGCTTTGATACAAGGCTTGTAAAGACTGCACAACTTGCAAAAGAAATGCAGATTCAAAAATTTACCACAACGCTTTTAAGTAGCCCTATGAAAGAACAGCAAGTCCTTTATAAGCAGGGCGATATAATTGCGGCAAAAAATGATTTAGAATTTATTAAGATAAATGTTAGGGCAAATGGCGGGGTTAATAAGCAAAATGAACTCGCAAAAGAAGATAAACTTTATAGGCAGAATTATTGTGGTTGTCAGTTTGCCCTAAAACAGCAGAGAAGCAAACAAGATAAAGTTGTATTTGAGATGATGAGTAATGTTAGCGGACAGATTATGCCAGCAAGCAATGAATACAGAAAGCTAACATTTAATCAAAGGGATATACTAGAAAAAGAGGGAAAAGGCTATGTTTTAACACAGCAAGAAAACCTTGTATGGCGACTTTTACTCGGCAGAGTTTGGCATAAAAAAGAGGTTATCCCATCATACATTATTGCAAGATCTAACTCAAAAAAGAAAGCAAAAAGCAGTAAAATAACATGGGCAAAACCAAAGATTGAATGCTTTTATCAAATCTTTCAAACACAATTAAAAGACCTTTCAAACAAAGAAAAAGTTAGCTTTTTAACCCAAAAAGAAGAGCGATATAAGCTAGATTCTAAGCTACTCATTGGCTTTTCACAAAAAGATGACAGCATGTTTATAGACATAAATACTTTGAATTTTTTCTTTAACACAGAATATAAAGATGTAGCCAACATGATAAAAAATCCGCCAAAATACACACAGGAAATGCACTTAAGATATGGTTTGTGCGGTATGGAGAGTATGAATCCTATCGTTATCCTTGATACGCAGATTCCATACGATATTACTTTAGAGATACAAAGTGTATTTCAAAATGAGCGTAATTTTGTAGTATTTGAAGAAATGTGATATTTTTGTATCAAAATGCTACAACTATAAGATTTTATGTGTATAAACTTAATTTTGCGCTATTGCTTTCGTGTTATAATCCGATTTTACACTTTTACATAAAAAATATTGAATGAGGAATAATATGGCAAGCGCGGATATGTATAATCTCAATCCACAAGATATCACACATGATTTTCAAGCAGTCCCGCAGGATACTGACTTTTATGCTGAGATTGATGAAAAATTTATCGCCCCATTACTCTCTGGGAGTGCATATCATGTCGCTATAAAAGAGTTTAATCCACTTGCAAAAAGCCCGCTTTTAACGCGTTATAATGAGTTTGGATTGACGCAAGAACTTCAAAAAGGCTATCGCAATGAATACAATATTGTATTTTATCCTTATGTTGTAAGTTTTGATTTTCATTACAATAATGTATATTTGGATAATCTTCGCACACTTTTTGCACAGCTTTCAAACAAAACTTATTGTTCTAACGAAACCATACAGAATCTAAAAGATTTGCGTCATTTTGATATGTCATGTGTGGCATTTGGCGATTTTGATTTAGAGTATATAGAACGCGAAGGCTGGTATGGAATTAAACATTTTTACCTTGATAATTTTCAAGCCATACCACTTGAATACTCCCGCTTACTCGCACAAAAATTGCATCGCCTTTCATCTTATTTGTATTTTTCTTTCACAGATTCTACACAAGAGCATATTGTTGGCGTGTATTCAGATTTTAGGGATTATAGCCTTGAGTGTTATAATACACAAATGGAAAGAAAGATTAGCCGCTTACTCGCAAATACAAAACGCACAACCTTTGCAACCTATCAAGTTGAGCCACTAAGCCCGATGGCTTTATCATATCGTTTGCGATCATTCTTCCTTGTGCGTGAGAAGGCAGAAGAAAATAGCTATGCTTTCATTATATTTCTAAGTGAAGAAGAGATAAGCCGCATTACAAATATCCGTGCGTATGCTAAGGCAGAGTAATTTTCTTTCGCTATAAATGAATATTTAGATTCTAAAGATAATTTTACTCACTTGTGCTTTGATGATAAATTAAAGTAGAAGCTAAACAATCACAGATTCAATAAAAACACATAGAAAAATAGGGATTATAAGCTATCACGAAAAATGCTAACTTTATCCCACACCACCATCATGCTGCATGGTGATAAAAAAGAGTTGGTGTGTCATCTTTAGCTGTTCTAGCGTTGCTACTAACGCTGCATAACTTGCATCCATGTCATTTTTACCTTTCTCTTTTGCATTTTTTTCAATGTTAGTGAGATTTGTATAGAGTTCGCGTATAGTCGGCAGGGCTTGTAGATTTGGCTTTCTACGCACGGAATAATAGCCAATAATTTCGCCATTTGCATTAAATGATGGTGTTACATTGGCATAAACCCAGTATTCTAGCCCCTCTTTGTTTCTATTAAGCACAAAGGCATTAATCTCTTTGCCACTTTTTATCGTATCCCATAATACTTTGAAAATAATGCGTGGCATGAGTGGATGTCGTATGATATTGTGATTATGCCCGATGAGTTCTTCTTCATCATAACCGCTAAATGCTATAAAATCAAAATTCGCATAGGTGATATAACCGCGTAAATCCGTTTTTGAAGTGATAAGACTGCTTTCATGTAAAATAAGCTCATTACCATTTCTCTCTATTTCCAAAGTCTATCCTTTTTGTTTTATTTAGATAATTATAACGAATATGAAGTAAAATATACCTTACAACTCTATTTAATAAGGGCTATTTTTGCAAGATACAATGCCGCAAAACTTTTTTGCAATCGCTTCTAAACCACCAAATATTTCAAGTCTTAGTTTTGCCAATATGCTTAAAAAAGGTTTGAAAGGGCTGGGCTATCCTGTTAAAAAGATAGGATTCTCTGGCACACTTGACCCATTTGCACATGGTATGCTAATACTTGGTATTAATAACTACACAAAGCTATTATCGCATATTAAGAAAGACTATAAGACATATAAGGCTGTGTTATTTTTAGGTTTAGAGAGTAAAAGCCTTGATATTGAAAATATCGTATGCCTTCATAAAATACAACCATATAGCCATGAAGAGATAGAAAAAGCAATACAAAACATGCAAGGCAATATATCCTATAAACCACCAAAATTTAGTGCAAAGCATATTAATGGTGTGCGTGCTTATGAGCTTATGAGAAAGGGTATAGACTTTGATATAAGCACAATTACAACAGACATAAAGTATATAAAGATTCTAAACTATTCACATCCTTTTTTAAGCTTTGAAGTATGTGTGAGTGAGGGTGGATATATCCGCAGTATAGGGGAGATTATCGCTAAGAATCTGGGTATATGTGGGAGTTTATGTAGCTTAGAGAGAGTGCAAGAGGGAGAGTGGAATTATAAAAATATGCTTAAAGATTCTATGACGCATAAACAAAATAATGTTTTAGGGTGCATAGAAGTGCCATTGCAAATACAAGGGATACGCCAAAATGCAAAAGTTATAATTTTAAATATAAAAAATGCCTTAAAATATGATACAATTCAGCTTACAGAATATGCAAAAATCGCATATAATGGTGCAAAGTTTATACTTAATCCCTCTTTGTGTGCAAAGATTTTTAGTGATATGGTGTGTGTAGCAGATTCTAAGAAAGATTCTAAACAACACACGCAGCAATCGCAAAATATACAAGCAACTCATTTAGAATCAGGGTGTCATAACAAGGAAGTTTGCCCAGATACCATGTGTAAAGATTCTGTAAGCAAGATATTGCTTGCAGATTTTGACACACATTTTGGAATCATTGAAGTATTTCAAGATGGCAAGGTAAAATATATTTTAAATAGGATTGATAAATGTTGATTTTGTCCAGAAAACAAGAAGAGAGTGTCGTTATTGGAAATGATATTATTCTCAAGGTGGTAAGCATTGATAAAGGTAGCGTGAAGCTAGGGTTTGAAGCACCACCAAAAACACTTATTTTGCGTGCAGAACTCACTGAAGCCATCAAAAGCGAAAACACAAAAGCTACAAGTGATTCTGTAAGTATGGATATGCTAGATGCACTTGGTATGCAATTGAAACTCAAAAGATCAAAAGAAATGAATGCAAAAGATAAGTTTAAAAAAGAGCAAAATGGTAAGAAGTAGGGCTTTTAAAGTGAATTTGGGTGAAGTCGTGGAATCTATCTTATTTTCATGTTTGTAAATATATGTGGAATGTCTTTTCTGGTTGTTCATATTGGTTGGTTATTTCATTGTGTAGCACAACATGGATTAGATATTTAATGTAAAAAATATTTAATCCGACATTTATAATTTTACAACAATAATATGAAGTCATTTGTTTTTTATAGTATACAAAGCTAATATTTAAGCACATCTAGCTCTGCATTGTATGCCATCGTGTTGCTAACAAAAACATATTATTGTGTTTCACATGTCTCATGTGTTTGTCCTATAGTAAAAGATTATTAAAATGAAATTGGAATATTTGGCAATTTCTCACCATTTGGATAATCAAGATTTGGTATATCACCACATTCATTTAGCAAGGTAAAATCTCTTGGTAATACATCTTTTCTTGCATAACTCACTTCAAATAAGCTTGAAATAAAACGATCCTTGACATAAAAATTATGTCCATATGGATTAAAGTGTAAATGTATTGGTTGAAAGGCATGATGAAACCTTTCTAGTATGGCTACATGTCGTTCTGTTTGCAATGAGGCTCTAGGATCACAATCATGGAATTCTAAAATAATTTGTGAAAAATATTTTTCAAGTATGCTAAAATCAAGCCTTTCAAAAATCTCCCATTCCGCCCCTTCAATATCTATTTGCAATATATTATGATCTTTTTCATTGAAGCTATATTGCTGCATAATGTCATCAAAAGTTATTGTTTGATGATCTCTTGTCGCTCCAACAAATTTTTTATGAAAAATCATGTTTTTATGTGTATCTGGGGCTTTTTCTATGCTCGCATCATATTGCAATACCAGATAGCCCATATTTGCCATTTCTAAATCCCAAGGGGAAAAGTCAGAAACGCCTAGAGAGACTGCCTTTGGTTGTGAGTTTGACAATGGGGGGGGGGGGTAACATCACATATCCACCATCCATTTTGCCACCTATTCGCACAAGATTATCAAGTTTTGCAGGACGCACAGCATTAAGATATTTTTCTGTATTTTCAATGCAAGACTTACGAGAATCTACTGATACCCATAATCCCATTTGAAGCATTGCAAAGAGTAAATCTTTATGTTCTTCATTTTTCACACAAGCTTGTATCGCATGGCTTGTGCTAGTAAGTCTCTGCAAAGCATGCAAACCTTCATTAACACCATTTAATCTTCTTTTCACACCGCCTAATGGACTTAAACGCAATTTTCTCATAAATTCAACTCCGTATTAATTATAAAATAAAGCCTTGTATTATAGCACATATTAAGCTCAAATACTTAGTCTCTAGTGATCCTAAATTCTCATTATCTTGCACCCCTACGCCCTGCACCCGCCCAAATGGTTGAGTTTCTAAAATCCAACTTCAATAGTCCCAAGCACTTCAAATGAAGCATTTGGATCGATTTCAGCGTGGCTTAATACCACGACAGAATCTAGCTTAAATTGCTCTAATTTAATGCTTAAAGGCATGCGTAATTGTGGATCAACCACTAAGATAACAGGCGTGATATTTCTTTGTAAGATTTTCACGCTTTCTTGCTCTACTGCGTCAATTAGCTTTTGCATTTCGCTTGTATTCAGCAGTAAGAATTTTGCACCATGCTGGTCTTTTAGCTTATTTAATAAGAAATGCTCAGAATCTTGAGAGAGTGTAACAAGCTTTATATTACCATCTTCAGATTTAAAGACATTTGTAATAACCCTTGAGAGTTTAGATCTTACTTGCTCCACGATAATTGCAACATCATTTTGCACGCTTGGAGCAATATCTGTGATTGTCTCAAGGATTGTAAGCATATCTTTAATCGGTATGCCCTCATGCAACAAGGCTTGTAGCACGCTGCGGATAACGCTGGAAGGCACTTTCTTTGCCTCTTCGATTGCGGCTGGATACTCTTCTTCAAGTCTATCCATAAGTTTTTTAACTTCATCTTTTGTGATAAACTCTTCAGCGTATTTTTTCACAAGCTCACTCATGTGAGTTGCAATAACCGTTGATGGATCAATAACCGTGTAGCCTTGAATAATCGCGTCTTCTTTTAAATTCGCATCAATCCACATAGCATCAAGCCCAAAGGCTGGCTCTTTTGTGGGGATACCATCAATCTCTTTTGCTACCATGCCTGTATTCATAGCAAGGAATTTATCTGGCATCACTTCACCGCTACCAATTTCAATACCTTTTAAGAAAAATTGATAAGTTGTAGGTCCAATGCCCGGGTCATCTGTCATACGGATTTGAGGCATTAAAAAGCCATAGTCTCTTGCTATCTTTTTTCGGATTCCACGCACTCTCTCTAGTAAATCTCCGCCTTGATCCACTGCGGCAAGACGGATTAAATGATAGCCTAAATGTAACTCTAAAAATTCTACTTTTAGCACTTCATTAATGGCTTTTTCTTCTTCTTTTTTGATTTCTTCTTGTGTTTTTGGTGGTCGTTTTGGTGCTGGTTCTTGTATCGGCACTTTTTCCCCGCTTGCTTGTGCTGCCTTTTTTGCAACTTGTTTTTCTTTTGCTTTTTTATTGCCAAAACCGCCTATTAATTGATTGAATTTCGCAAATACAGAATCTTCATTATCCCTACTAATAAGCCATGCAGCAAACCAAAACACAGCACCAACAAATGCAAGTGGTAAGGTAGGAAAGCTTGGGGCAAGTGAGAATATAAAGAGAATAAAGCCTACAATAATGAGTGTTTTTGATTTGTCTGTTAATTGCTTTACAAGATTGTTTGCAAAGTTTTCTTCTTCACCTTTTGTAGTCCGTGTCGCTACGATACCTGTGGCAGTAGCTACAATTAGGGCTGGGATTTGTCCCACTAGACCATCACCGATAGTAAGAATGGTAAATACTTTTGCCGCTTCTGCCATTGTCATATCATTTTGAAATACGCCTATACAAAATCCACCGATAATATTAATGATAGTAATGATAATAGCAGCGATAGCATCGCCCTTTACAAACTTACTCGCACCATCCATTGCACCATAAAAGTCGGCTTCTTGCGCTAAACTTTCACGCCTTTGCTTTGCTTCTTTCTCATCAATTAGCCCTGCATTCATATCCGCATCAATTGCCATTTGCTTACCGGGCATCGCATCAAGGGCAAAACGCGCTCTAACTTCTGTTACACGCGTTGAACCATTTGTGATAACAAGAAGATTCACTATAATAAGAATCACAAAGATGATAACACCAATGGTATAGCTACCACTTGCTACAAACTCGCCAAATGCTTCTACAATGCGACTCACATGTGCTGCACCATTGCTACCCTCGCTAAGAATCATACGCGTTGTAGCTACATTTAGGGCGAGTCGATACGCCGTTACAAATAAAAGCAGGGTTGGAAAAGTAGAAAAATCCATAGGTTTATTAATGTAAAGTGCGATTAAGATAATAAGAATAGATAGGGCAATAGAAATGGTTAGTAATAAATCAAGCATAGGTGCTGGTAGTGGCACAATGATGACTGCTAGAATCATCACTACAAACACCACAACACCAAGATCCTTTGACTTCCCAATAAGCTTTAGAAACGGAAAAGCTCGTTGTAGAATACCACCATTTTGTTCTTTGTCTGCCATAATAATTTTTACCTTAAATTCCTGTTTCTTGTCATATTGATCCTTTAAAAAGGCGAACTACCTTATAAATCCATAGCTGGATATTCCACTTCCTCAGCATAAACAAGTTATTTTAGAATCTAGTTTCCTTTAAGTTTTTAGAAATAAATTGCATATTTTACCAAAAATATTGAAAAATATGTTAAAATCCAATCTTTAATTTCATTTTACCATTTATGGAGGTCATCATGGCTACTGAATTGGCAAATAAGCAAGAGATTATCTCACAATTTGCTAGAGATTCTAAGGATACAGGCTCAAGTGAAGTGCAGATCGCACTTTTAACACATAGGATTGCAAATCTCACACAGCATTTAAAAAGCAATCCAAAAGACCACTCAAGTAGATTGGGACTTTTAAAGCTTGTTGGACAAAGAAAAAGTTTGCTGAAGTATTTAAAGAAAAATAAATATGAAAGCTACATTAAAACTATTAAGGCGTTGAATATTAAAGATAAGGTGTAATCGCATATTATCTTAATCACGACTTATGACTACAAGCTAGATTCTAATGTTTTTTTTGAGATCATTGCAGGACATTTGAAAAGCAAATCTTCTTGGGATAACAGAATCTAGCACATCTTGCTACATTAAGCTTTTACTCGATTTTTAAGTTTTGCTGTTTATTTTTATACCTTGTGCAACGTGCAACATAATCTGGATACATTTGGTTTCATCAATTATTATGTGCGTGATTTTAGGATTACCTTTTTGTGTTTTAGATGATAGATTCTAGCTGCATTAGCATGTGGTGTAAAGCAAGTAACTTTATTGCAATAAGTAACACCATGTTATCTTGTAATATTGTGTTTAGGTTATCGCCATGTTAAAAGTCGTTAATTTTTTATTAACCATTTGCCGTATTTAAGCTATTACTAATAAAATGAATACTAAAATTACACTCGTGTTCATGTGACTCAAAATTTTGGAAGAAGGAGACTTGTATGCAAGAGGGCATAAAGCAGTATGACTACTCACTTGCGAAGCTTTTTTTGCTTGTTTGTATAGCAACGGGCTTTCTAGGTATGTTGATAGGTGTGGTTTTGGCATTTCAGTTGGCAGTTCCAGATTTAAACTATATCGCTGGGGAATATTCTATTTTTGGTAGATTGCGACCATTACACACAAATGTGATTATTTATGGTTTTTCATTGAGTGGTATTTGGGCTGGCTGGTATTATTTAGGGCAAAGGGTGCTTAAAATCACATATCATGACCATCCGTTTTTAAAACTTGTTGGTATGTTGCACTTTTTCATGTATCTTGTGGTGCTTGTGCTAGCACTTTATACATTGTTTTCTGGGATTACTCAATCAAAAGAGTATGCAGAGCTTCCATGGATTGTGGATCTTTTGGTTGTAGTTACTTGGGTGCTATGGGGCATGAGTATGTTTGGGTCTATGGCAGTTAGAAGAGAGAAAGTTATCTATATCTCTTTGTGGTATTTCATTGCTACTTTTACTGCTATTTCTGTGCTTTATATCTTTAATAACCTTTCTGTTCCTACACAATTAGTTACAGGTTATGGTAGCTTTTGGCATAGTATATCTATGTATGCGGGGACAAATGATGCACTGATTCAGTGGTGGTGGGGGCATAATGCGGTTGCATTTGTTTTCACTTCTGGTATTATTGGTTTGATTTATTATTTCTTACCAAAGGAATCTGGACAGCCTGTATTCTCATATAAATTAACATTATTTTCATTCTGGAGTTTAATGTTTGTATATATTTGGGCTGGCGGACACCATGTTATTTACTCAACCGTGCCAGATTGGGTGCAAACTCTTGGGTCTGTATTCTCTGTTGTGCTTATTTTACCTTCTTGGGGAACTGCTGTAAATATGCTTTTAACCATGAGAGGGCAGTGGCATCAGCTTAAAGAGTCACCATTAATCAAATTCTTGATTCTAGCATCTACTTGGTATATGCTTGCGACACTTGAGGGTCCGATTCAGTCTATTAAATCAGTTAATGCTTTAGCACACTTTACTGATTGGATTATTGGACATGTGCATGATGCAGCACTTGGCTGGGTTGCTTTCACTATTATTGCTAGTGTGTATCACATGTTGCCTCGTCTTTATGGTAGAGAAATCTATTCTAAAAAGATTATTGAAGCACAATTTTGGATTATGACAATAGGTATTGTATTCTATTTCTCAAGCATGTGGATTGCAGGTATAGTGCAAGGTATGATGTGGAGAGATATTACACCTTTAGGTCAGCTTAAATACTCTTTCATTGATACTGTTGCGGTATTAAAACCATACTTTATTATGAGAGGTATTGGTGGATTGCTATATCTTGTTGGCTTTGTAATGTTTATCTATAATGTTGTAATGACTATGGTGGCTGCTAGAACTCTTAATAAAGAGCCTGAGTATGCTTCACCTATGGCATCTTAAGGAGGCTTTATGTTTGCTTGGTTAGAGAAAAATCCTTTCTTTTTCACAATCGCATTTGTTGTTGTGTTTTCTGTGGCTGGGTTGGTGCAGATTATCCCTGACTTTAGAAAGTCTTCGCAACCTATAGAGGGTTTGCGTCCGCTAACAGTGCTTGAGACTGCTGGGAGACAAGTATATATTAAAGAGGGTTGCTACAACTGCCATTCACAGCTTATCCGTGAGTTTAAAAGCGAAGTAATGCGCTATGGTATGTATAGCCTTAGTGGTGAGTATGCTTATGATAGACCATTCTTGTGGGGTTCTAAGAGAACTGGACCTGATTTGCATAGGATTGGCGATAGAAGCAGTAGCGACTGGCATGCTAATCACATGTATGATCCAAACTCTGTTGTGCCTAAGTCCATTATGCCAGCTTATAAACATTTGTATGATAAGGAAATAGATTTTGACACTGCGTATGCAGAAGCATTAACTCAAAAGAAAGTCTTTAATGTGCCTTATGATGTTGAGGGCTTAAAGACTAGCGTTAAGCTTGGGACTATAGAAGAGGCAAAAGAGCAATTTAAGACTGATGCAGCACAGATTGTAGAAGAGATGAAGCATAGTCAAACCGCTCAAATGTTTGATGATGGCAATGGTAAGATTACTGAGATTGTCGCACTCATTGCCTATCTTAATAGTTTAGGTTCAAGTAGAATTGTTAAATAGATTGGAATCTAAAAGGAGATTTGTATGAGTCTTGTAATATATGGTTTTGATTTATTGAGTTTAAAGGGGGCTTATTTGCTCTCTACTATTTTTCTAGCAGTTTGGCTATATGCTTACATTTATCATCTTTATCGCTCTCAAGCGACTGGAAAAATAGATTATGAAAAGTATGGCAAACTTGCACTTCAAGATTCTTTAGACGATGCGTTAATAGAATCTTGTGATGACAAAAACAACAAGACAGCAGAAAGGAGATAATAATGGGTTGGTTAAGCGATCATGTCAATTTACTTGGCTTTATTGGTGCTGTGGTGATTCTTTTACTAACCATTGCAATAGCGTGGTTTTACATTCAAAAGATGAAGACAGAGAGTGTAGGTGGAGAGCTTACGGAGCATTCATGGGATGGTATTAAAGAGTTTAATAATAATATCCCAACAGGTTGGCTTTTATCCCTTTTGGGACTTATGATATGGGCTGTTTGGTATATCCTTTTTGGCTATCCTTTGAACGCTTACTCACAAATTGGTGAATACAATCAGGAATCTCATGCCTATAATCAAAAGTTTGAAACCGTGCATGCAAATCTAGATTCAGATAAATTGCGTGAAATGGGTGAGCAAATCTTCCTTGTGCAATGCGCACAATGTCATGGTTTAACAGCTGAAGGCAATGATGGTAAAGCACAGAATCTTACCCATTGGGGTAAGATCGATGGCATTATGGATACTATCCGCAATGGTAGCACAGGGCTTACAAAAGAGAATGGCGAAGAGTTTGGTGGTATGCCTCCGGGTCTTTTAAGTGAAGAAAAAGATATTCAAGCAGTTGCTCACTATGTAATGAGTGAAATCGTTAAAGACACTTCTATGAAATATGATGAAGAGCTAGTAAAAGCTGGAAATGAAATCTATCATAGTGAAGAAAATGGCACATGTTTTCAATGTCATGGTGCTAATGGCGAGGGTGTAGAAGATATGGGTCCATCACTTCAAACCTATGGAAAAACTGGGTTTTTAGCAAATGTTTTGAAGCATGGCAAAAAAGGCGAAATAGGACTTATGCCATCTTTTGAATATCTTAATCTAAGTCAAAAAGAAGTAGAAGCTTTGCAGTCATTCATCGCAGCAAAGCAAAAGATTCAGTAATCTAAGGAGAGTGTATGCAAGCGATTATAAATATTCTAAATAGTTTGGTTGGCTTTTTACTTGCCGTGTTGCTTGTAGTGGCTGCAGCAGCGATTGGCGGTTATAATGCTGTAAAGATTCAGCAATCAAGTGCTACGACATTTTATAGCATTGATTCACATAATCTAAAAAAGAATGACACTGCAAATCGTGATGCGTTTAAAATTGTAGAAAGCAAGGAATAGGAAGGAGTTTATGATGAAATTTACAGGACTTGAAAAATTTGTAGCACTTGTGCTTGTTGGATTTGGCTTACTTACCATTGTGCTTACGCTTATGCCTTATGAATTTTTGCATGCAGTATGAAGCAAGAAGTGAGTTGCAGTTTGAATAAAGCATATATTTTAATATATATTATTCATTTAGCCATACTGCAAACGTTTATGTTTGCAAATGGTAGTAAGCAATCTAGCATTGCAGATACAGAATCTACTCTGCTAGATAAATCTAGCAAAGATTCTAAAACTAATGAAAAATTGGCACAAGGTGCTAGTGCATATTTGCAAGGGGATATTGATATACTCTCGCAAAATGCACCTACGATCGTGCAAGAACTCTCTAGTATTATATATGAAAAAACGGGTGTAAAAGTCTTTTTACATGTTGTTAAAAATACGCCGCAAAATGATACACAGACAGATATAAATGCAAAATTTCAAAACAGAAGATCCTGTGAGACTCACATTACAGAACAAATGCAGGGTAATTATGCTATTATATTTCTTTTCTATAATGACCATGCCATAACGCTAAAAAGCAATTTGCCTTTTTTAAATGATACTCATGCAGCAGAGTTGCTAGAAGACTATGCCTATCCTTATTTACCCGCTGATTCCGTTGGGACATTGCGATATAATGATGGGGTAAATGAAGGGGTATCAAATCTATATCTTGCATTAACACATAAAATTGCAAAGCATTATAATTTCGAGCTTAACGCACCAAAACCTATGGAAAACCAAAGCGATGCAACGAAAGTTGTCATATACGCCATGTTGCTTATTCTCATTGGCTTGTTTATACTTGTGCGTTTTGGGCTGCTTGCATTTAAGAAAAAAGGATAAAGATGACAGAAAAAAAACGCACATTATGGCCACTTGGGATATTGCTTGTTATCGCATTGGGCATTGTTCTCATTGTGATAAGCATTAGGATTTCAAGTAAGCAAAGCATTGATACAGATCGCACTTTTAACCTAAAACGCATAGAGCTAGATGAAAAAATTAATGCTATTATGCAACAACAAAATGCCTTTGAAAGTCTTTATAATGTGCGTATTAGCACCATTGGAGATCGCATGAATGCAGTGATTATGAAAAATCCCTATTATGTAACCCCTGTTCCACGAGACACACCAGAAAAAGAGGGTTTATTGCAAAGTAAAGATAATGTAATCACAATATATGTTGAAAAGAAAAAAGATAGCAATAATATACAAGATATGCCTATAGAATCTGTCGGATTAGAGTTTGTAAGACTTGACCAAGGTGAAAAGGAAGTGAGTGTGCTTACCATTCCTATGGAAAAGAGTGAGGAAAATACATATTCCACTAAAACTTTTTCATTACCTATGCAAGGGTATTATCAAGCTAGATTCAAAATTAATGCTAAAAATGCGACACAAGATAAAGAAATCCCGGTTTATTTTTATCATTGGGTGTTTAATAAGCAAGATTCACATCTATAATATTAAGCGATATTCATGCAGCAATCTACAAATACAAAACATAAGAAAATAGACACGCTAAAAAATTCCTATGAGTTTGATATAGTGTTTAAAAATGGTTTGCGTTTTAATAGGGATTTCATGGCAATTTATGCTATGCCTTTGCGTGATTTTATATTTCATTTACGCAAAAAAAAACAATACAATCGTTTTATAGAATCTAAAATGCTTTTAGGTTTTAGCATTAATAAAAAAGTGGCAAAAGCATGCAAAAGAAATCTCATTAGACGCAGGATTAAGGCGGTTATGCAGGAATATGGCACAAAATACAGGGGATATGCCTTTGTTTTTATATGTCGAAAAGGTATTAGTGACTATGATTTTATCGCGTTAAAAAAACATATTCTATATAGCACAAAAAAGCTTACTCAACCAAGAAATACAACTGAAGATAAACGATAGTGCAACCACCAACAAGATAAGTTCTGATTAAAGAATTTAAATTCCTTGATACAAAGCTATAGTATCCACTTTAGCACACATAGGAAACTTTGTTTTGTAAAACAAAAGCCAACATAACACTTGAAACAAAATTATCTTTAAAGCATTACAAGATTATTGATGCTTTAATCCAAGTTAAAACAATGTAAACAAAAATACTTTAGTTTTTGCATTCTTTACTTAATAGATTTATAATCTTTATTGTGTAGTTTTATATGCCTTTTAAGCACATAAAACCTGCTTTAATATGAGCAATGTTTTTGTGTATCCTTTTTTAGAATACATAAAAAAATACACATAAGGCACAGACAAAAAAATGTGTATGGAAGTAAAAAAGAATTTAACATATAGGTAACTTTAAATAACTTGTTAAAAATTCCTTAAATAAGGCTTTGCGGGTGTTGGTGTGTGTTTGTATTTGTGATTGGGTGTTTTTGTGTTTAAGTTTTGTAAAAAGTGTATCCTTGTATGTGTTTTATTGAAGATATAGGAGTATGGGAAATATGATAATCCACTATCAAGCATTATGCAAAATATACAAACACTAAGACAACCTCTAGACAAATTGATAGGAGTGTGTCATTATAAAAAATATTAAAATTTGCATTGTTGGCATAAATTGCTCTGGTAAAAGCACACTTTTTGGAAAAACTGAAAGATTTATTGCCGCATTGTAGGATTATTGGAGACTCTCATACATTATGTGAGATTGGTAAAATCCAATCAATAAACATTGAAAAATATCGACAAACAAGCAAAGATAAGCTAAGAAAAAAGTTGTCAGTAAATATTAGAATCTACAAGTAAAAATGTGATCGCAAGTGAGCATTGTAGGTGTTTTAAGTAAAAATACCACCTTTAGAATTGCAGTAAAAAAAAGGGGGGGGGGGGGATATAAGATTTGATGGCTTAATATTATTTTTAGATATTGATATTGGAGTAATTAGGCAAAGAATGCGGAATAGAAATAGAATCGATATGAGATTTAAAACGCTATGAGTGAAAATTCGATTTTATCAATGATTTTGTGCAGTGTTGTTTCTTTTTCACTCTTACATGCAAATCATTAAAGGAACATAAAGCAAAGAGGATACAAGAATAGGTTATGTCGAGAAGGAATTACTATGAAGATGAAAATCTTTACATTGAAACACCATATAAAAACGGAGCGATATATGGTACAGGAAAAAACCATTATTGAAGTGGGATTAAAGTCCAAAATGCTATTTAAAAATGCAAAATTAGAAAGTATTTATAAGCTATATAATAAAAGCGGGAATCTTCGATTTGAAATGCCAATTGAAAATAATAAACGAGAAAGCACGGCAATATTCTATTGACCATGCGGAGATATATCCGCAGAAATCCAATATACAAATGACAAGATAAACGGCATTGTAAAATTTTATGACAAAGAAAAAACTTATCTGGCAAACCAATGCATAAAATGGCAAACTTGTTAGCGGAAAATACCCTAGTGGTAAATCCCTAACAAATACACATCTTACAAGATTAACTAATGATATAAACCAAGATGGCGTTGCTATGCTTACTGATATGATATACATGAAAAATAAATGAAACTTAGAAATTTTATAATGTAAAATAGCATTAAAGATTCTAAATAGATTAATCTCTTAGGTTCTAGAAACAGATATTTTCTAAAATCTAGCTTATGGATTTCAACGCAAAATCTTGCTATAAATTGAAATCAATATCCAATTGTCATTATTCCTGATTTTATTTCCCTTAAGCATAAATCACTTCTTGTTTATCTTTGCTTAACTCTTTAATTTCTTGCGTATTCATGTATTTATCTGCTAAATTGATTTATTGTTTTTTTACTTTTGTTGTGTGATTGGGTTTATATCCATTCATCACATTATGTGTTATTGTATATCAATTCTGTGTAAATAGTAAAACATACGATAAAACACATGGATACTTTATTAATTACATAATTTTTCAGTATAATGCAAAAATTATTTTTTTAGGAGTTTAAATGTTAAATTTTAAAAATGGAACATGTGGTGTGCTTATGGCTTTGTGCCTTGTTTCACCACTACATGCAAAGATAAGTGCAAAAGATTCTGTGGAAAAAGTGATGATAGGTTTAGGTAAAGGTGTGTCAAATTTTACCTATGATTGTCAAGGTAATGATGTGAAAGCGAGTTGTGTTACTAAGAAAATAGATATAGAAGATGGGATTAGCTTTCGCAATGTAAAGCTTGATTACATGATAGACAATAAGAATTTTAATCAGGCAATATCCTTTGATGTGCAGGTGTCAGATCCTAGAGTGGATAGAGAAATGCTTGAGTTTATACCAAAGAGAGTGGTTTGTTCTTCGCCTAGCAGCTTGCAAGGTAAAACATATAAGGGGCAGATAAATTGCGAGATTATCGCACCAACCTATGTTTTAAAAACTAAGGGTGTTGGCTCTATGGAATCACATAGATTCTTAAACAAGGATATAGACAAAGTGTTTGATGATTTAGAGCAAATGCTAGAGGATACTGATGATTCTAATATGCAGCAAAAGTTGAAAGATTTTAAGGTTGATATTAGAGAGATTGTTTTAGATGTAAAGGGTATCCAGTTTGCAAATAAAATGTTTGGTGTTTTGAAAAAAGATGATCCAAATTTCACAAAAGAGCAGTATAACGCAACCGTGAATATGGGCGTAGCTATGGTACCAGTAGGACTTGCCAATGCAAGAGTTTCAGAATCTAGTCTAGAGCAAGTCTCAAAGGCAGCGGCAGCCTTAGGCGATATAGCACTCTCAAAGAAACAACAAGCGATTATTACGCTAAAGCGTAAAAGCGCGGCAATGCTAGAACTCGCAGATTTGCCAGACTTAATTGCAAAAATAGATGCTGATCCATCAGTTTTATTGAAATACCTTGATGAGTATGAAATATCTGTTGTTACACGCTAAATTCTCAGTTTAGTCTTGTTGTGTTTGTCGCAAGGCAAAAAATGTAGTTTGTCGTCTATGCTTTGTGTGTTTTTGGGATTAGATTCTAAAGTTTTGTCATCACAGAAGCGAATGTGTAGTGGGCGAAACTACAAATCCGATGCATAAATTCTTCCAAATTATGCGTATCTTTGGAAAAACATGTTAAATTATGAAAGCCCAACATGGCTTCCATGTAAAAGATGTTTTGCCTACACATTAATGTAAAAAGATCTAGGTTGTACAAAAATAATACAAATGACTGAATGTGAATGTTAGCACAAGGGCGAATCTTATAAAAAGGAGAGAGAATGAAAAAACAAATAGCAGTAATACAGGGCGATGGTATCGGCAGAGAAGTCATCACACAAGCCCTAAAGGTGTTAGATTCTATATCAAAAGTGTATAAGCACGAGTTTGTGTATAAGGAAGTCTTAGCGGGTGGCTGTGCGATTGATGCTTGTGGGGAGTGTTTGCCTAAGGAGAGTTTGGATATTTGTAAGAGTAGTGATAGCGTTTTGCTAGGGGCGGTTGGCGGTCCAAAATGGGATAAAGAGCCAAGCCATAACCGCCCAGAATCCGCCCTTTTAAGACTTAGAAAAGAGCTAGGTGTATTTGCTAATATCCGCCCAGCCACACTTCTGCCGGAGCTAAAAAATGCTAGTCCGCTAAAAAGCGAAATATTGCAAAAAGGCATTGATTTTGTTATCGTGCGTGAGCTTGTGGGTGGAGCGTATTTTGGTAGGCATTTGTGTGAAGAGAGAAATGGCGAAAAAATCGCTACTGATGAGATGAGCTATACACAACCTCAAATTGAATCTATCGCAAGAGTGGGCTTTGCAATCGCACAAAAACGCAAGAAAAACCTTGTGTCCGTGGATAAGGCAAATGTGTTAAGCTCATCTCGTTTATGGCGTGAAGTGGTGGAAAATGTGGCAAAAGACTATCCCGATGTAAGTCTAAGCCATATGTATGTGGATAATGCGGCAATGCAGATTTGCCGTGTCCCTAGTGCGTTTGATGTGATTTTAACGGAGAATATGTTTGGGGATATTTTGAGCGATGAAGCAAGTGTCATCACAGGCACCATTGGCGTAATCCCCTCTGCCTCACTCTCTCAAGACACTTTAGGGCTATATGAGCCAATCCACGGCAGCGCACCGGATATTGCCGGGACAGACAAGGCAAACCCCATCGGCACGATTTTATCCGTGGCGATGATGTTAGAGCTTTCATTTGGGCTAAAGCAAGAGGCACAAGCGGTGCGGAATGCGGTGAATCTTGCCTTGAGAGAAGGCTATCGCACAGGCGATATGATGGATAAAGATTCAAAGCTGATAGGCTGTGAAAAAATGGGAGATATTATCAGCGGGTTTGTGGGGTAGCTATATTGATATATGTAATATGGAATTTTAGTTTCTATAACAAATTGTCATACTGAGCCTTTGAGCGAAGTATCTAATATAGAATCAAAGATATTTCGTGCTTACGCACTCAATATGACAAGATTTTAGAAACTAAGGGTATTTTACACATAAAGATTCGGATTTAAAAACAAGTTTTTTTTTGCAATCTGTCACCCCTAGAGTATTACTTGAGACAGGGGTTTGTGGGCGAAAAACATGAAATTCTAGCTTAACAGAGCTAAGGAAGTTATGCAGAATCTAAAAAGTGTTTTTTGTTTATCAATTTAGAAATGAAAATATTGTGAGAATTATTTTAGACGAAGTAACAATATGGTAACTACATTCATGCAAAATCTTGCTTGTTTAATAACCCCCCTTCAAATAAAAAAGCTGATGGCTTATATGAAGTTTTGCTATCTTGCTTTGCATAAGAGAGATAGAGATACTCTTTTGCCCTAGTTAAAGCTACATAAAAAAGTCGTCTTTCTTCTTCAATGCTCCCACCCCTTGCTGCAAGCTTATGATTTGGGAATCTACCATCCATTAAATCCACTACAAATACACATGAAAACTCCAATCCTTTACTCGCATGCACGCTTAAAAGATTCACCCCATCTTCCTCATTTATATCACTGCCACCAAGCACCATTGCGTTTAAAAAGGACTGAATATTTGAGTAGTTTTCACTGATATTACACAGGATATTAAGACGCGATAATAGCCTTTTTTTAGAATCTTCATAGAGTGTTTCATCTTGCTTTCCATCTTTGGTTTTTGAGCGATCTTTGAGTAGAGATTCTGTATAATTTTTATAAAGTGCTGTTTCTATTAGATTTTGTAATAGAGACCTTGGCGTGAAAATAGCATTATTTTCCTTATAAGCAGTAAAAAAATCATTAAAAAACAAGGCTGCTTCTCGTTCAATTTTAGGATGTGAGAAAAGCGGGTGTGAGTGAAAATCTTTGTGTAAAAGGTTATTGAATCTAGAGCATTCCTCATGGCGAAAAAAGTCATCAAATAGCCCCAAACCGCTATTTATAGCCTTTTTTGGATAGCACTCTTTTGTTCTATCTGGTGTTAATAAACCCTTTTTACAATTCCCATGCCCTAGAATGATTAAGGCTTCAAAAATATCTTTTGCAATGCTATTCCCAATACCTTTTGCATGGCTTAATATATGAATGTAGCTCATCATATCCCGCTCATTTGTAAGCACACTGCATAAACATAGTAAAAATTCAATCTCTTTAGAATCAAAAAAGCTCCCACTCCCCTTTCTCTTGCTACCAATATGAAGCGCTCTTAATGCTGCTTGCAGACCATCGGCACTGACATTATTACGATAAATAATAGCAAAATCATTATAGGGCAGCCCCTCTCTTTCATGTATCTCTTTTATCCGCTTTGCAATACCACTATATTGTGAAAACATATCTTCATACACAAGCACAGAGGGCAGGTGTGCTACGCCGCTTTTTATCACCTCAAGGCTTTTTGGATAGATTCTGGGATTATGTGAGATGACTTTATTTGCAAGGTCTAAAATATGTTTGCCTGAGCGATAATTTTTACTCAAAGAAAAGACATTTGCATTTGGATAATTCTCCACAAAGTTTGTAATAATGCTAATATCTGCCCCATTAAACGCATAAATGCTTTGGTCATAATCTCCCACGCAAAAAAGGCTTTGCGGCGAAATCGCACGAATGATAGAATCTTGCAAGGGATTAGTATCCTGATATTCATCACATAACACTTCAATGTAGGGTATCTCGCCATTCTCTTTTAATCGCACCAACTCTTCTCTGTATAAAAGCAATAAGTCATTATAGTCAGCATAGGCATATTCTGCCTTTAGATTCTGAAACTCATCAAAAATATCTTCATAGATATCGATAAAATCCATCTGTTCTGCATTTTTATTACCTAGCCATTCCCCATAACTTTGGTCTATTGTGCTGTTTTTATAAAGCGAGTATGAATCATAGAGATATTGATAGGAATAGGGTGCTTTATCAAACTTAAACTGCCGTCTATCATAAATGCTTTTAAATAGAATCTTTAGCTCTCGTGGTTGTTTCAGTGTGATTTTTTTATGCTCTTTTAAATAGCGATAAGCGACACTATGAAATGTCCCTGCTTCAATCTTATTTGCTAATGTTTTATCAAAGATTTTCCCCACTCGCTCAATCATCTCATGTGAAGCCTTATTTGTAAAAGTAAGCAGTAAAATCTCATGAGGTTTAATGCCTCGCTCAATTAAGGTTGCAATGCGTCCTACAATCGTTGAGGTTTTGCCTGTCCCAGCACTTGCTATCACAAGATTATGCCCTAAGGGGGCATTACATGCTTTGTATTGCTCTTCATTTAATTTCATAATACGCCTTTGTTGAGTGTATAATTTTTATTTCTCAAATACTTTTTAGCATTAAAATAATACTTGAATATAATGATGAACTAGGCAATGATAAATCAAGACTCACTCACCCCAAAGGCTTCGTGTATATCCAGCTTGCTTTCAAATGTATAGCCTAGAAGTGAAGTCTTTTGACAATGCAGCATTAATCGCTTTGCTTTTATTAAGCTTGTTTTATTATAGATAATATCGCCTATGATTGGGTGTTTAATGCTTTTTAGATGGATTCGTATTTGATGGGTTCTACCTGTTGGAATCTGCACGGATACAAGCGTGGTATGCGTAAAGGTTTGCAAGGGTGTAACTATGCTTTGTGCGTCCAAGCCTTCGTTATCAATATGGCTTTTTGCTTTAGAATCTTTTTGTGTGCTAATCTTTTTTTCAATATTTACTTCTTCATAGAGTTTGCCCTCAATTAAGGCAAAATACATTTTTTCTACTTCTTTTTGTTTGAAAGCTTGGATTGCTTTTTGTCGCATTTTTTCATTTTTTGCAAGCAGGATTACCCCGCTTGTGTCTTTATCAAGGCGATTTATAAGCTTATAATGCGGATAGGTTTTAAGCAAACTATAGCTTTCAATCCCCACACTTTTATCAAGGGCTAGT
This sequence comes from Helicobacter bilis, assembly GCF_900198365.1. Classification (GTDB taxonomy): domain Bacteria; phylum Campylobacterota; class Campylobacteria; order Campylobacterales; family Helicobacteraceae; genus Helicobacter_A; species Helicobacter_A bilis_B. The sequence goes on from NZ_FZMS01000004.1 coordinate 26,258, forward strand.
ATATCATCATCTTCAAATATCACGACACAAGGTGTGGTAAGCACCTCAAACTTTGTATTAAGTGGCAGTAAAGTCCTTGCGATAAGCAACCTTTTCCCTTTAATGCTTACCCTACCTGAATCAATTAAATCTTTTGCTTTATTTGTAGATATATTGCGTTGCAGGGCAAGTAGTTTATAAGCTTTTTCGCCTTGCTCTGTTTGCATGGGCTTTTTTGTGAGTATTTTTTGTGTTTTAGTTTTTGCATCTCTTTTAGCATGAGTTTTGTTTTTAGGTGCTTTTTTACGCTCCATAGTTATCCTTATTTAGAATCTAGTTTTAGCCAAGCGGTTTTACTTCAAGGAAGCTCCACCAATACCACACAGAAAATAGCGTAACACACACAATGCCAACAAGACTTAATAAAAAGCCAAAGCGTATCATATCCCATGCCTTAATTCCCCCTTGTGCAAAGACTATCGCATTAGGCGGTGTGCTAATAGGAATCATAAATGAAAAACTCGCACAAATAGTTACCACAAGCATAAGCAACACGCGAGAAGTATCACTCAAAAACGGCTGTGTGGCGACTTCTATAATAGGCAAAAGTATGGCGATTAAAGCCGTAGTTGATAAAAATCCAGTCGCTATAATAGAAAACACACAAGCAAAAAAGATAAAAGCAATGAAAGGCAAACCATCAAAACGCGCAAAAAATGAGGTAAATGCCCCGCCAAGCTCTGCTTGTGAAAATGCAGTGGCAATACAGAATCCAGCACCAAATAAGAATATAATCTCATAAGGTATAGATTTTGTATCGTCCCAATCTAAAAAGCCAATTTTTGGGATAAACATCATTAAGCCAAAGGCAAGTAAAATGACATTTTCATTAAAGCCAAGCCCACTATAAAATGGTCGTATAGGCGAGTTTAAAAGCAATATCACAAGTAAAGCAGCAATGAAAACTAAAAGTCTTTTATGTGTGCCATTTATATGGATAGAATCAAATAAGCTAAGATTAAGGGACTCTTCACTCACGCCATAGGATAGAATCTTTATCATCATAAATAGCATTAAAAATGTAAGGGGTGCCATCATAAAAATCCAAGTTGTAAAGCTAATGCCGCTTAAACCTTGAGATTCTAAAAAGCCAAGATAAATGAGATTTGGCGGACTTCCAATGGGTGTAGTAATACCGCTAATGCTTGCCCCAAAGGCTACGGCTAGTAAAAATCTTGTGCGTAAAATCTTATTATCTGTGATAGACATAGCAACAGGGAGTAATAATAGGGCAACAGTGGAGTTTGATAACGCAGTCCCAAGTGCCACAGAAGCCACACCTAAGGCGGATATAACGCCCTTTGTATTTTTTGGGAATCTTGCTAAAAACCATTTTGCTATTACTCTGTGTAGCCCTATCTTCTCTGTCGCAGTTGCTATCATAAAGCCACCTAAGAAGAGATAAATGATAGGGTTAGCATAGTTTGCAGTGGCACTTTTTGTATCAAGTATGCCAAAGCTTGGGAATAAAATGATAGGAAGCAGTGAGACAACGCCCATAGGTAACGCCTTATTCGTCCAAAGTGTTACAAGTAAGCCCATAATGCCTATAAGCGTTGAAACTCTCAATGTTGCATGTAAATAGAAATATGCAAAGCAAAACACAATCGCACCTATAATAAGAGCTAAACCAACGCCAAGCAGGACACTTAGAATCTTTTCTTGTTGTTTTTCTTCGCTTGCTTCTTTTTGTGTTGTGTTTATAGAATCTGTGTTATGTGTTTGATTGTTTTGTTGCGATGAAGTTTCTGTGTTGTTTGTGGATTCTAAATTTTCTTGTGTAGATTCTAAAATTTTAGAATCTAGCTTCTCTCTATCCTCTGTGCTTGTATTTTGCATAAAACCCCTTTGTAAGACTAAAAGCAGGATTATAACAAAAAAGTATCGATTACAAAAGTCCTAGATATCATTTACATGTTATTAATGAGTAAGGTTTTAGGCTAGATTCTAAACTAACCATAAGTCAAAAGCAATGCAGTGATAGCATAAATAAAATACAAAATACCATCAAGCATTTTAATACGCCATGAATAAACCGGTATCAATAAATAGCTAATGAAAAGCACAAAACCTAGCGATAAAAGCATGTAAATATCACGCAAATGCACCACATAAAGCACAATATAAGCAGCAATAATAAAAAGCGTATTGACAAGCAAGTATTTTAAACGCAACATGACAATGCAAAAATGCAAAATCACAGCGACAAATAAAAAACCATTTTCAAAAAATGGATTATTTGCTAAAGATTCTGGAAAGTCTAAGTTAAAAATAGAAACAATAAAGATATATAGCCCACTCATAATTAAAGCGATAAAAAGACTGACAAAAAGCCATGAAGTCTGCCCTGCGGTTGCACTATCCACACCACTTTTTTCAAGACTATTCTTTAATGGTGTGTATAGGGGGATACCACTTTTTTCTTCACTCTTTTCTTTTTTATCTTTCTTTTTAATAGACATATTATTCTCTATTTAGGAATCTATTTCATACCAAAAGATACGACCTTTTTCAAACCATCACTCACACTCATTGACGACTTTTTCAGCTTATCTTTATGAATCCTTAATAAAAGCCCAGAAGTAGGTGGTGCAAGCGGACAAAATACCCAAAAATACTCTCCCTCTTCTTTTGTGATAAATCCTAGAATATCCCCTTCACCAATCGTTACATAAGCAACGCCCAAATATTTATCTTTTGAGCTGCCACCTATCATACTGACTAAATCTTTGATCGTATAATACACACTTCCCATAACAGGAATCTTAGATAGCACCCACTCGCCAAGCTTCACAAAAATGGCATTTTGACGCTTCTCAAACTTATAACCGATATAAAGGATAATCGCAAACATAACTAAGAGTAAGCCAACACTCACAACAATGCTAGGAAGTGTCGTATCAAGATTCTCATTTGCTATCTTTTTAACAATAAAATGCACCATATCAAGTATGAGAATCCACATACCCTCCAAAATCCCAAATAAAAAGAAAAGTAGCCACACTACAACTGCAAATGGCAAAATAACCATTATGCCTTTCCCTAAGATTCTAAATATTGCGTTCATATATTCCCTTTATGTATTATTTTTTTGTGTTATAGGTTCTGCTTTGAGACTTAAAGTATTAAAATCGACATCAATTATTTGAATCTGTATAACTTCATGTGTGTTTATAACGCAATCTTTACAATCAATCTCAACACTACAATAGCCAACTTTATGTAAAGGAAAACCATAGGCGACATTTTTTCTCACCATAAAAACTAGGGCTTCATCATTAAAAGGCACTAAACTTTGTGCGTAGCGAAGCATTTTTAAGCGTTTATAATAAGATTCTATAGAATCAAACTGCACTTCTCTCTTGTTGATATGGGCTAATATAGTCTTTGCTTCACGCATAATATATTGCAATGCTTTTGTGTTATTGTGTAAATGTGCTGTGATTAAGCGATGGACTAAAAGATCACTATAACGGCGAATAGGCGAAGTAAAATGCGTATAAAATGGGAATCCTAATCCAAAATGCCCGATACTATTACTCATATAGTTTGCTTTAGCAAAATGCCTTACAATGCAAAAATCAGCGATATGCCTTTTATTCTGTTTTATCGCCTCTTTTTGTAAAGCTTGCAAGGTAGTTAGCATACTATTGTGTTTTTTATTGCGTTTAGATTCTATGCTTTTAGGGCGTATATTCATATCTGCTAAAATGTTTAAAAGCTTATAAAAGTCCCTTTTATTTGGCTCTGCATGATTGCGATAGATTCCATGTTTTATGCTGTGTAGATACATTGCACTTGCTTGATTTGCAAGTAGCATTGCTTCTTCTACAATAGTGTGAGAAATATCTTTAGAATCTATTGTTATAGAATCTAGTTTTTCATTCTCATCTACTTGCAAGGAAAAATCCCTTAATGCTAGATCGATTCCATTTTGCATACGCTTTTTGTATAATAAAACTGCAATTTTTGAAAAAGCAAGTAGAGACTCTTCAATGGCTTGATTATTTATGGGTTTAGATTCTATGCTTTGCTTTGTGTGTGCGGAATGCTTGGGTTTAGAATCGAATTTTGTTTCACTAGATTCCATATTTTTGCAAGATTTAGAATCTAGTCTAGATTCTAAAAAATGGCTGACTTGCTTATAATTGAGTGAAGCATGAGAGCAAATCACTGCTTTAAAGATTTGAGAATGCAGGACTTTTACATTTCTTTTATGTAGTTTTAAAGCCCAAACTAATGCTAGTCTCTTTTCATCTTGCTTTAAGGAACAAGCTTGAGAACTAAGCTGTGGTGGCAACATGGGAAAGACTTTATTTGGAAAATACAGACTAAAAGCTCTATCCCTTGCTTCTTTATCTAAAGTGCTATCTAGAGAGACATAGCTGCTTACATCAGCGATTGCTACATACAAAATGCTATGTTTAGAATCATAATAAATCGCGTCATCATGATCTTTTGCATTCACAGGGTCAATCGTGCAAAAGGGCAAATGTGTCAAATCATAGCGACATGTATTATCTAGTTGCTTTTTTATATGGTTTTTAGGCAATGGTATAGATTCTGTATTCATAAAGCTTTTTGCCATATTTTCTGCTTCATTCAAGGCTTTTTTGCTAAAGTCTTTTGGTGTGTAGTCGTTGATATAAAGGGCTATTTCTCTATCTAAACTGCCTTGTGTGAGATTCCCTAAAACTTCTGTTATTTCATTATTTTCATTGACTGCTATGAGTGTAAATTTTGGCAGGGCTTTTAGTGCCTTTTGTGTGGCTTTTACAGGCAGTATCATGCGAGTATCAAGGGCTTGTGCTACTATTCTTTTTTTGCGTTCTGTAATCATGCAAATATGTCTTGTTGCTGCATTAGATTCTGTTGTTTTATGTTTTTTAGAATCTTGTTTTATGTGGCTTGTGTGTTGATTATTTGCATGATATAGATTCTTATTTATTATCATGTTTAGCCCATGTTTATAGTGTAATTCTAACTGCATGACTTTTCTATAATCATTTTTTGGAATCTCTTGATATTTTTTAGAATCTTTTTTTATTCTAATAAGCAGTAAATCATGTATTTGCAATGGCTTTTTTGAAGTGAGTGTAACATAATAGATATAAGGAGTTGTTCGTATAGAATCTTTTCTTTTTGTAGAATCTTTTTGGGCTTGAAGTCTCTTATAAGATATGCTAAAAAAGGCTTCTGTTAGCATGAGTTTATAGGAAGTGTCTGTATGTGGGATTTTCTCTAGTTTTGTAACTACCATAAATTTTACATCTTTTGGTAGAAAATAATATTCACCTTTTGTAGAGATAAGTTTATTTTTACATTCATTTAAAAATGATTGTATAGGGCTACCTGTCTTAATAGGCGTTTTGCTTAAAGCATGAAAAAGTGCGAGTTTCTTTGCATGTTCTTTTGTGCCATTTTTTATTGACAATTTACGCACTCCATGCTTCTATCAACGACATCATCGGTTTCTTTGCTTTGAGAGCGTAGGTAATAAGTAGATTTTAGTCCCAAATTCCATGCAAGCATATAGATTTCATGTAGCTGCTTACCGCTTACAGAATCAAGTCGTATAAAGATATTTAAGCTTTGCCCTTGGTCTATCCACTTTTGACGCACGGCTGCTGCACGCACAAGGTCATGTTGATTAATAGAATAGGCTGATGGATAGAAGTTTATTGTTTCTAGTGTGAGATTAGGCACAACGCTTTTTATCATTCCGCTTAGATTCTCTTCATGCCATATTTGTTTATAAATAGGCTCAATAGTTTGCGTTGTCCCTACAAGTATGCTAATAGAACTTGTAGGTGCGATAGCCATTAAATAGCCATTTCTAATGCCCTCACTCTTCACTAAATCCCTTAAAGATTCCCAATCATAGTGAAAGATTCTCTCTACAATGGCTTTTGCCTTCTCGTTTGCCTTATCAATAGGGAAAATGCCCTTACTCCAATTTGAGCCTTCATAAGTAGGATATGCCCCCCTTTCTTTTGATAGCATTGCACTTGCTTTAATCGCATTGTAGCTAATCGCCTCCATAATGCTATCAATAAGGCTAAAATGTGCTTCACTACCCCATAAGACAAGCTTACTTGCAAGAAGTTCAGCCTCCCCCATAACGCCCAAACCTATCGCACGATTTGCCATATTTGTTACTTTCACTTTGCGACTTGGATAGAAGTTTAAGTCAATCACATTATCAAGCATACGAACCGCAATAGGCACAATCCGCTCAATATCTTCATGCGTGTGAATCTTGCTAAGATTGATACTAGCAAGGTTACACACGGCAGTTTGTCCGCCTGTCTGCACCCTTTGTGTGTTAAATATCTTTTTGCCTTTGAGTGAATCTATACTTGTTAGCTTATTTGCCTTTTTTGTTATACCACTATCTACAACTACTTCTTCATTCTCTTCAAAATAGATTCTCTCTCCATCATCAAACTCTACCTCAACCCTATAATGACTTGGCTCTGTATTTTGAAAAATCTCTGTGCAAAGGTTACTGCTGCGGATAATGCCACTATGTGCGTTTGGATTAGCCCTATTTGCACTATCTTTAAAGCATAGAAAAGGGAGTCCTGTCTCAAAATAGCTATTTAGAATCTTTTTCCATAAATCTTTTGCAGGCATACTTGATACGACCATATTAGGCATTTTTTCTAATTCTTCATATCGCTTTTTAAACTCATCTCCATAAAGATTAGTAAGCTCCCTGCAAGTATAAGGATCAAAGAAACTCCACTTTGAATCTGCTAACACTCTCTCCATAAATAAATCGCAAATCCATAAAGCAGGGAATAAATCATGCGTTCTTCTTCTCTCTTCACCACTATTTTTACGCAGCTCGATAAACTCTGTTACATCATTATGCCATATCTCAATATAAGTTGCTATCGCCCCCTTTCTTGTGCCAAGCTGATCTACGGCAATAGCAATATCATTTGTGATTTTTAAGAATGGGATAATCCCGCCTGCTGCATTCTTATGCCCATCAATGAAGCTGCCAATAGTCCTTACCTGTGAAAAATCCCAGCCAATACCACCACCATATTTACTAAGTAATGCCATCTCCTTGTATGAATCAAAGATTCCCTCAATATTATCAGGCGTGCTACCAATATAGCATGAGCTTAATTGATGTCTTGTAGTCCTTGCATTTGAGAGTGTCGGCGTAGCACACATAACCTCAAAGTTCGATAAAGCATCATAAAATTTTATCGCCCATTCATTGCAATCCTTTTCATTCTGTGCTAAAAACATAGCTATTGCCATAAACATGTGTTGAGGTAACTCAATTGGCTTTCCATTAGAATCTTTTAGCAAGTATCTATCATAAAGCGTCTTAATACCTAGATAATTAAACTGCAAATCTCTATCAGCTACAATCTTAGAATCTAATAAGTCTAAATCAAACTTTTCTTTCAATCCCTTTAAGAGTTTGCCCTCTCTCTCCCCAACCTCAAAATACTCACGCAAATGCCTATATCCAGTAAAATGACTCACACGATGATACAAATCATATAAAAAAAGTCTAGCCGCTACAAAGGTCCAATTAGGACTAGCCACATCGATTTTATCCACCGCAGTTTTTATAAGTGTATCTTGTATTCTCTCTGTTGTTATACCATCATAAAACTGCAATTTCGCATCAACTTCAAGCTCACTTTGACTTGTCCCGCTTAGCCCTTCTACCGCACTTGAAGTATGCTTTTGAATCTTTGTAATGTCTAGCTCTTCCATCAAGCCATTTCTCTTTATCACATATTTTGTTTGCATAACTTCCCCTTATATACTTCTTACAATCTCATCTAAAGACATGCGAAGTCGTTTGCTTTGTGGCATATTGCGATACCCAAGACATAAAAGCAGGCTTACTTGCTCTTTAAAGCTATCCATTTCTAAAACAGATTCTAAAGCCTTCTTATCAAAGCCCTCAATCATACATGAATCAATCCCAAGAAATGCTGCATGATTCATCATCGTAGTCGCCATAATATAGGCTTGATGCCCACTCCATAGCCCTAGCTTCTCAATATCTGCTGTATAGCCCAAAGTCTCTAGCTTTCTTTGTCCATAACGCTCATTTGCATAATGCTTGATTTCTTCTTGTGTCTTTAATCGGCGAGAAAATTTATTGATAATATAATTTGTATGCGGTAGCATATCAACCTTTAATGAAGTATAAATGATGACACAAGACGCATCAACGATTTGATTTTGTCCCCAGCAAGCCTCTTTTACTCTCTCTCTCATCTCATTAGATTCTACAAGTATCATGCGTGTAGGCTCTAGCCCAAAGGAACTTGGTGCAAGCCTACCAGATTCTAAAATCGCTTGAAACTCATCATTTGGAATCTTTTTTGTCTTATCAAAAATCTTACAAGCAAAACGCGACTGCATCGCCTGTAAAAAAGCATCGTTATTCATAGTTAAACCTTTTGTGCGGAAATAAAAAAGGCGTATTGTATCTAAAATTCCCTGTAAATAAACTTATAGTCATATTATGCAATATCGAAAAGCTATCAGATATAAAATTACAAATCATCTAGTCTATTCTATCGCATTCTCATTGATTTAATTCTAAAGTAAAGGCATAAAGATTAACACCTAGTGTTTGTCGAGGTAAAATGTAAGTTTCTTATTGCCAACAAGATATTATAGGTGGCTGAAAAATTTGTTATACTTCTTATAACCATAAAGGAATACAATGGCAAAACAAAAAAGAGGTCGCAACAGATTATTGGGTAAGAGATCTTTTAGGGATTGCAAATATATCTCCCATAGTTACAGGGCAAGAGAGAGGAACTAACAAAGCTAGGAAGCACGATACATATATACAAGTTAATCATACGCTAATCATGTTTTTAATGTTTTATTACCTTTCTTTTATGTTTTTAATGTATCTTTTAATCTTTTGTTTATTAGTAATGTTTGTATTGTATGTTTTATTAAGTTTGTATCTAGTCTTTAATTATTTTGTATTGTGTGTAATTTTAATTTGTATCAAAGTATTAATTAATTTGTAATTTTGTATTGCTTGGTTTGTAATACTTTGTAAAGTGAAAATGTAATATATAATCACTAGATAAAAATCATATAAAAAAGGATTAGATTTTAAGTTATAATGTAAGGGTATTTTAAAGGGTTAAAATCTTTGGAATATGTGTTATTTTACTTGTAATTTTATGTAGTAATGAAAAAAGGATACATAAAAGGATACACAAAAAGCAAAAAGGATTTTTTGCTTAGTGTTTAGAGTATCGGTATTTAGGGCGTTTGGAGTGTTTTTTTGTAACGCCCGGCTTTCTACCATTTAAGCGTTTCTTGTAGATTTCACATTGATAGCTATTGATTGCTTGTATTGCTTTATGTGCATTTCTATTTTCTTTATGCCCTTTATTATCTTTCAATCTATCTATCAAGCTCATCAATTACGATTTGTGGAAGTGTAATTTTAAAATCATTTTTGCGACAAATATCAAAGATAAGATTACAGCTTAAAAGCAAGCAATTTGTATCAACGACAAATATCTTTTGTGTCTGCATTACACCATCTCCTTGAATGTTAATGCAAACTCTATCCAAAAAAAAAAAACAATTAATGAATATATAGAATATTTGTAAAATAAGATTTTTAATCTATAATTTCATTAATTTTTACGACTTTAAAAAAGGAGATTCTATGCGAAGT
>NZ_FZMS01000090.1 GCF_900198365.1 Helicobacter bilis
CATATCATTTTTGGTTTATTGCTTATTGTTTTTATTGAGATGGGTTGCAAGATTATGGATATTTTTTTTAGAATCACTCTTTACTTTAAGATTTTAAATTGTAGATTTTTTTGTTACGCTCAGTATGACAAACCGCTACTAATCTGAGTGGGATACAGGGAGTAAGGTGCAAATTTTCATGGTTTGAACTTTAAATCCGTTATTATTTTTTGCAGGCATGTAAGAACTTCATACATTGCGAACCTTTAAAAAGGGTGAAATCTTGCCTAAGACATCTGATCCAATATAGACCAATGCGTAATTAACATAATCTTGATAACGCAGATTTACACATCAGAAGATTAAAATAAAAGGGTTAAAAAGAAGAGGTATAATTTTTATTTTGCAAGTAACTTTAAATAGTCTTATAAAAAAGAATTTCATCAAAAGGTGTATTAAGGGTTGGCTAGTAGCATAACCCTTATATGATAAGGGTGCTAACTAGCTTTATGATTCTTATATTTTATGCCCTATTTATGTTTTACTTCTCATCGACAACTTCAGCATCAATTACATCATCGTCTTTTTTCTTTGTGTCTTGTGCGTTGGCATTTGGGTTTGCTCCAGCGTTTGTGCTTTGTGCTGCTGCAAGTTTTGCAAAGACTTCGTTTAACTCTTTGATTTTAGATTCTATATCCGCTTTACTTGCAGCTTCATTTTTTAGAATCTCTTTGAGTGAGTCTTTCACACTTTCAGCTTGAGCTAATACGCTTTCATCAACCTTGCCTTTATTCTCATCTTTACGCATTTCTTCAAGGCTTTTTTCCACTTGATAGACTAGGTTGTCGCCTTGATTTCTTGCTTCTATCGCTTCTTTGCGTTTAGAATCTTCTTCTTTATGCAATTCTGCATCTTTTACCATTTTTTCGATTTCTTCATCAGATAGACCGCTTGAGCCTGTGATTTTAATCTCTTGCGATTTACCTGTGTTTTTATCTTTAGCTGAAACGGTTAAAATACCATTTGCGTCAATATCAAGTGTTACTTCAATTTGTGGCACACCTCTTGGAGCTGGGGCAATGCCTTGTAAATCAAAGTTTCCAAGCTTTTTATTATCCCTTGCAAGTTCTCTTTCACCTTGAAAAATCTGTATAGAAACAGCTGGTTGATTATCTTCAGCAGTAGAGAAAGTTTGTGATTTTTTCGCAGGGATTGTTGTGCCTTTCTCAATGATTTTTGACATTACACCACCTAGAGTTTCGATACCAAGACTTAAAGGCGTTACATCAAGTAAAAGCACATCTTTTACATCACCTTTTAATACACCGCCTTGAATAGCCGCACCGACTGCTACAACCTCATCTGGATTCACAGATTTATTAAGCTCTTTACCGATAAATCTTTTTACCTCTTCTTGCACTTTTGGGATTCTTGTAGAGCCACCCACCATGACAACTTCGCTAATCTCGCTTTTATCAAGTCCTGCATCTTTGATAACAGAATCTATTTTTTTAATCGTATCATCAATAAGACTGCTGATAAGTGTCTCAAATTTCGCTCTTGTAAGCTTTTTAACTAAATGTTTTGGACCACTTGCATCAGCAGTAATAAAGGGGAGATTAATCTCTGTTTCAGTCGCACTGCTTAGCTCTTTTTTCGCATTTTCTGCAGAATCTTTAAGTCTTTGTAATGCCATAACATCGCTTTTTAAATCAATGCCTTCATCATTTTTAAACTCTTCGCTTACCCAATCAATGATTTTATTATCAAAATCATCACCACCTAAAAACGCATCACCACCTGTTGCTAAAACTTCTACGACATTATCACCTGTTTCTAGCACCGTAACATCAAATGTCCCACCACCTAGATCATACACCATGATTTTTTCAGAATCTTTTTTATCCAAACCATAGGCAAGGGCAGCAGAAGTTGGCTCATTAATGATTCTTAATACATTTAGCCCTGCGATTGTCCCTGCTTCTTTTGTTGCTTTTCTTTGTGCGTCATTGAAATATGCTGGCACGGTGATTACTGCTTCTGTAACGCTCTCGCCCAAGTAGCTTTCTGCATCTTCTTTGATTTTCATTAGAATCTTTGCTGAAATCTCTTGTGGTGTATAGATTTTATCAGCGATTTCTACCGCACAAGCCCCATTTCTATCAATGATCTTATAAGGCAGTCTTTTTTCTGCTTCTTTTGCCTTATCTTCATCAAACATAAGTCCCATAATTCTCTTAATAGAATAAATGGTTTTTTGCGGGTTTGTGATAGCTTGTCTTTTTGCTGGTTCGCCGACTAATATCTCACCTTTATCTGTAAATGCAACGATTGAAGGGGTTGTATTTTTGCCTTCTTTATTTGCAATGATTTTGCCTTCATTTCCTTCAAAAACTGCCATCGCCGAATTTGTTGTGCCTAAATCAATTCCTATAACTTTACTCATAATTTATCCTTTCAACAATTAAATTAAAATTATTAAGCTTAGATTCTATATTTTAGAATCTTAATATCCTTCATCTTCATAAATTTGCTGTGTTACTACGCCATATTTTGCCGTGAATTTTATGGTTTCCTTTGTATTTTCTTCTGGCATATCAGGGCATTCTCTGCTTGCTATTGCTTGACATGTAATAATGCTATTTGCTTTATCAACAGACAATGTTTTCGCATTGGCATAGCTATACACACAATCACCTGATTGAGACATTTCCTGCATAGAAACAGCAGCTTCCTTACATGTCGGCGTTTTAACATTATTCGCTAAAACAACACCAAGAGAGATAAAAGCACCAAACAGACATTTTCCTATCAAGTTTTTACTCATATCCTATCCTTTCAACAAAGTTAATTCTTTACAATGCTTACCATCGCTGGTCGCAATGTGCGTTCTTTATACTTGTAGCCTTTTTGCAATATTTGCTTTATTGCGCCATCTTCTTTTTCATCATCTTTTACTTGCATGATAGCCTCATGTAGGTTTGGGTCAAAGCCATCTTCTGTATTGATAGCCTCTACTCCATGCTTACCCAAGACTTTGCTAAAATTGCCAAGCACAAGATTTAGTCCCTCTGCAATCTTATCGCCGCTAGGCAACGCGTTTGCAGATTCCAAAGCTTTTTCAAGCGTGTCAATTATAGGCAACAAGTCCTTTAAGATATTTTGGTTTGCGTACTCGAGGGCTTGTGCCTTTTCCTTTTCAAGTCGCTTTTTTACATTCTCAAAATCTGCGTGTGTGCGTAAATATTGATCTTGTAAATCTTTTATCTTTTGTTCTAATAAACTCTCATCTTGCTCAAACTTTGCGATTTCTTCAGAATCTTGTGTAGATCCTAAAGTGTCTGCTTCATCATCTGCTTGAGTAGATTCTAAGTCATTAGATACTTCTTCATTTTTATCCATGTATGCTCCTTTCTCTTTTTAAAGATTCTAAGCTACTTTCATTATGAAAAATAACTTAAAGAATCTTTATGCAAAATTACTAAATCCTAATTCTGCATAAAAACTCTTATAATCACATAGCAAATCACCGATACACATCATTCTGGCTTGATATGTGCTTTGTGTCTTTGCATTCATATACAACACATTGTGAATGATTGCTAAATGCCCATTTGATACTATGCCCTCAAAGTAGATTCCATTACTACATGATAAAAGTGTCCTGCCTTGTATCGCATTAAGATATTGTGTAGCATTATTTTGTGCGATAGTGCTTATATACTCACTCCCACACTGAAAGCAATGCTCTTCAGAATCTACCTGCAATAACGCCATAAGTTTCCGCTTTAACTCACCTGCACCAACCTCATTTGCAACCTTTAAAATATCATGTATATCTGCTAACATAAAAGATTCTAAAAAACGACTTAATGCTTCAGAATATTGTATCAATGTCTCGCCACGACTAAATTGTAAGATAAGATAGCCATGCGTATTGATTACAGATTCTAAGCGATTATCATTTTTTGGAATCACAATGCAATAGACCCCATAATGTGAGCTTAGGCTTTGCAACTTTGCTGCAGTTATCACTACATCACTTTGACACACATATTGCAATACATTTTTCCAATACGCATATAAAGTAGCATTTGTCGGGATTCTACCGCTACTAATATGTGGCTGGAATAATGCACCTTCTTTTTCCAAGACCTTAAAATAATTGCGAATAGTGGCTGATGAGATAGAGAGATTTTGCTTTGATTTTAAAAACTCTGAACCAATTGGTTCTTTGCTCTTAATATACTCTTCTATAATCCCTATGAGTAACTCTCTCTTTATACTCATGCAAAACCTTTATTTGCAAAAATTTGAGTGGTATTATAGCACAAAAAGTAAATATAATTAGCACTTGATATAAAAAATTGCTAAATTTTTAAAAACTTTAGTCAATTAATATAAACTTTATTTATTCATAATACTTAGAAATTTTATATAAGTATGCTAAATAATAGAATCTTATGTAGATCTAAATATGGTTTTTATGAAGTTTTTGTGTTTCTGAAATGGATAATATTTTAAGTGTTACGGAGTTTTGTAAAAGCTGGGCTGTGGCTATGATTTTAATCTGGCACAAGACCTTGTATGTAAAAATAGAAATTTGGATTTTAATTATTTATACTGCAAAGTCCTCCAAACTTACTTAGGTAGGGTTGGAGAGCAAAGCCTAGTTTCATAAAGCAATAGAATCTTAAATCAAAAATGAAAGTGAGCCTTTAATCACAATCGCATTGATAATATCAATAAAAAATGCACCGCATAGTGGCACGATAATAAATGCCATGTGGCTTGGTCCATAATGTGAGGTAACCGCCTGCATATTTACCATAGCAGTCGGTGTAGCACCTAATCCAAAACCACAATGTCCAGCCGCAAGGACTGCTGCATCATAATCCTTACCACAGAATCTAAATGTAACAAATACGGCATAAAGTATCATTAGCACCGCTTGTGAAACAAGGATTACAATCAATGGTAATGCAAGGGCTAGTAACTGCCAAAGGTTTAGTGTCATCATCGCAAATGCAAGGAACAAAGAGAGTGAGACATTGCCTAACACAGAAACTTCTCTATCAAATACTTGATGAATATTTAGTATCTGCAACGCATTACGCAATATTACTCCTGTGAAAAGGCAATATACAAATGTTGGGAGATTAAGCCCGGGCATCACATCTTCTAGCACCTTACCGATTAACAAACACGCTGCAATTAATGCAAGGCTCTCTATAAAGCTAATAGGTGTAATTAGTCTCTCTTTTGTCGGCGTTTCAAAGCCATGTGCTTCATCATTATTATGCTCTGTGCCCGGCAATTTGAGATTATGCTTTTTAATAAGGAATCTTGCAACAGGACCACCGATAAGCCCACCCATAACAAGCCCAAAAGTCGCACATGCCATAGCCACACCCGTTGCAGCAGAGAAGTTGTATGGATCTGCTTCAAAAATCTTAGCCCATGCAGCACCTGTGCCATGCCCACCACTCATTGTGATAGAGCCACCAAGCATACCAAGTAAAGGATCTACACCCATAGCATAGGATATACCAACGCCAACGATATTTTGCAAAAAAAGCGCACCAACAATGATAACAAGGAATATAGTAAGCATTTTACCACCCTTTTTCAATGCAGAGAAGTCAGCACTAAGCCCGATTGATGAAAAGAAAGCAAGCATTAAAGGTTCTGATAATGAAGCATCAAATTTAAACTCAAGTTGTAATGTTTTATAGATTAATAGAATCATAATCGCAGTTATAACCCCACCTACAACAGGCTCTGGTATATTATAATCCCTCAATACTTTCACACGCTCGACAATGAATCTACCAAGCAGTAAAACTGCTACCATACATACAAGCGTAAAGTAGAAGTTAAAGTCAATGCTACTTAGGCTAACATCTTGCACACTGATATAGCCCTGCTTTGTCTCTTTATCATGTGTATAGCTTATGGAGTAGTAGTTATCCACTTTGCCAAGCACTTTCAGCTTTGTGTTTATAGGTAGTGTTGTATCAATCTTGCACTGCTCATTTGGTGCGGTATAGAGAGTAGCATTTTGCGTATTGATTCTGTATTCATCACGCCATGCAGCTACTTTTTCTAGCTTTATATCATCGGTAGCACATTGTGTTGTGCTATCTTGTGTGGCTTCAGTCGCATGAAGCGGCACTAAAGCGCATAAAAACAAAAAAAGGCATAAAAACATATGTCTCATAAGAAATCCTTACATTAAGATTGTGATATTTTGGCTTTTTAGATTCTATGTTTGTTTTAGAAACTTAGAATCTATAGGATTCTACACTTTTAATCTTGTAATTACTCAATAAAAGTAGAAAAATTATATCCTTTAGCATTTGAGTGAGATTTTAGTCAAAGTATCTAAAAATACAGAATCTATAAAACACTTTGAAAAAAAAAGATTTTTCGCTCAACACTCAAAATGACAAGAAACTAAATGTCAAAATATCGGTCAAAGCTTACTTTGATTATAAAGCAGTCCTTTATAAACTCATTGAAATAATTACTAAACTACCATTTATATTTTTATATAAACTTACAAAAAGTAACATTATGTCATTTGTATGGAATTCAGAACAAATATAAAGTTTGTTCTAAGCATGACTTTATATTTTAGCAAATATTAGCGATTTTTGCCATAGATAAGGATTTAACTCACACCACACCTGTTCGCCTACTCTATAATTATTTTCTTCTTTATTGCATATTTTTATAATTAATGTTTGTAAATCTTTTGGGTTTCTCACTAGATTACATTCTAAAAAATCTTTAGAGTGTGCTATATCTAAAAACCATTCTTTTAATCCATTCTCTTTTCTATCTCGCTGCATCCACTGCACGATAGGGGAGACAAAGCCCATCTTGCTTTTACGCCAAATCACAGATTCTGGCATAATATCATGCAAAGCATCGCGAATTAGTGCCTTTGTATAGCCATTTCTAATTTTATATGTATAAGGTAGGCTAAAGACAAATTCCACAAGCCTATGATCTAAGAATGGCATACGCACTTCTATGCCATTAATCATGGAATATCTATCATAATTTCTCAAAAGTGTTTGCAATACATCTTGAGTAAATAATTCATAAAGCCATTTTGAAAAATAATCAAGCTTGTTAAAATTAGGATGAGAATCATGGGGTGTGTATAATTTATTTCGTATTTTTTTATTGAATCTTGATAAGAGAAATTTTGCCCCATCTTTATAAAGCTTTAGTGTTGGTTTTGGTGCTTCGCTAGAATCATTAAGAGTATGTAAGATATTTTTTATCTGCTTGATATTAAATCTTGCATCCCATAAAGCTTGCAATACATGTCCATAACCGCTAAATAGCTCATCTGCACCATGCCCATCAAGTGTTACGGTAACACCTTTTTGTTTTATAGCTTGATATGTTGCGATCATTGGCACAGGGCTTGTTGTATATAAATCCTCAAAGAGATAAAAATAATGCTCTATTTTATCCCAATGTGCCACCGGGTTAATCTCTAAAAATTCACCTTGTATATGAATATGATCGCACACTGCCTTAGCATACTTACTCTCATCAAATGGCGTATCTTTAAAGCAAGCAATGCAAGCATGCTGCCAATCGCTCGATTGCCTTAAATGTTGTGTGCTATTCTTGCTGATATATGACATGGCACATATTGTAGCACTCGAATCTACCCCACCGCTAAGGGCTGTGCCTAGACTTACATCAGAACGCATTCTTAATGCTACTGAATCAAAAAATAAATGGCGAAATTCCGCAACAATATCTTCATAAGGTTTTGGTGTCTGCGGATTATATGGCATATTATCAAGTATGTGATAATATCTCTGCGGCTTAAGACTATCTACACCATTTTGTATAGAATCTGTATTTATAATCGTAAAATGTGCATGTGGAAAACGCTTAATGCCATCTATCAATGTATGCTCTGTGCATTCATAGCTATATATTTTGTTATATATCATATCATTAAAATGGCTGGAAGGCTCTAAATCTTTTAAAAATGGATAGATTGCCTTCATCTCAGAAGCAAAAACAAATTTCTTTTTATTGTTTTCATCAGTAATGAAAGCATAAAAAAGAGGCTTTTTTCCAAACCTATCACGGGATAGAAAAAGATCTTTTGTTTCATGGTTAAATATAGCAAACGCCCACATGCCATTAAATTTATTTAAACAAGCACTCCCATAAGCATCATAACTAGCAAGTAATACTTCGCTATCAGAATCTGTGTGAAATACATACCCTTTTGCTATGAGTTCATCGCGTAGTTCTAAAAAGTTATAAATCTCTCCATTAAAAACTAGACTATATTTTATATGCAGTTTCGCTGTATCTATTTGCTGGGTTACCCCCCCCCCATTGTCAATATTTAAGGGAAAGTGCATGGGTTGGGCTGCCTTATTGCTTAAATCAACAATTTTTAATCGCGTATGACCGAAACTTATATTCTCATTATGAAATACTCCATTACTATCTGGTCCCCTGTGATGTATTGTCGTTAATGCTCTATTGAAAAGTTCTGTATTGCTTGATGGAATTGTCCCTAAAATACCACACATATTCTGCCTTTTTGGATAAATTTAGAATTAATTATACATTAAAATAATATGTTATATGTATTAAAAATCCTTTATCCACTCAACAACTTAGATTCTATATTCAATCTTTTATAGAATCTAAACGCGATATGACAGAGAGTTTGTGGGCTTCAAGTCCTTCAGTTTCAGCTAAGATAGCACAAGGATTAGCTAGATTTTTAATACCTTGTTTTGAAAAAGAAATAAGAGAACTACGCGTACAGAAATGCTCTACCCCAAGCGGTGAGAAAAATCTCGCACTGCCACCTGTTGGTAATGTGTGATTTGGTCCTGCTAGATAATCGCCGATTGCCTCTGGTGTATAATGTCCTAAGAATACCGCACCAGCCGCTTTAATCTCGCCTAAGAGTGAGAAAGGCTCTTGCGTTACAATCTCTAAATGTTCGGGGGCTATGGCATTCATTAGCATTGCGGCTTGTTTGAGATTCTCTACAATGATGATTGCCCCCCTTTCTTGTATGCTTTGTTGTGCTATGTCTTTACGCATTAGATGAGTTAGCTTTGTATCAATCTTTTGTGCGACTTCTTTGGCTAGGATTTTGCTATCCGTGATTAATATCGCACTTGCCATAGAATCATGCTCTGCTTGTGAAAGCATATCTATTGCTAAATAATCGCTATTTGCATGAGAATCTGCGATGATTCCAATCTCGCTAGGACCTGCTATCATATCAATATTAACTTCCCCAAATACAAGCTTTTTTGCAGTGGCGACATAGATATTTCCCGGTCCAGTGATAATATCCACTTTTTTAAAGCCTTTCTGCGTAGTCTTTGTGTGTGAAAAAAGAGAATCTTTACTCCATTTAGTCTCGCCAAAACCATAGGCAAACATACCAATAGCACCAATCCCTCCAATCTTATAACCCTCTTTAATACCGCAAAGATACATCGCTGCAAGCACGAGTTCATTAATGTGATTATTGGGTGTTGGACTTGCCATAATGATTTCTTTCACACCGGCGACTTTTGCAGGGATTGCATTCATTAAAAGTGAGCTTGGATAAAAGGCTTTACCACCGGGGATATAGATACCAGCACGCTGAATGGGCATAATATTTTGCCCTAGCATATTCGCGTATTCATCATGATAGATAAAGCCTTTTGGGGCATTTTTCGCATGGAATGTATAGATTCTATCGTGTGCTATTTGTAATGCGTCCTTGGTTTTAGAATCTAGATTTCTATACGCATTAAAGGTATCTTCTTCTGCGATTTTTAGATCATTAAAAGTCTGTGGATTCCAAGAGTCATATTTTCTCACAATATCTAGCAGGGCATCTTCACCCCTTTGCTTAATATCTTGCAGCGTTTTTAACACTTCAGGGATAATGCTATCCATATCTGTATTTGCACGCGCTAAAAGAGTGTTAAATTGAGCTTCAAAATCCTTGTCGTGTATATTTAATATCTTAATCATTTTAGAATCCTTAGTGATAGTTTTTTCATTATAGCAAACAAACTATAAAGTTGGCTTTTTTGTAATAATCTTAGCGAAACTTTGATAGAATCTTACTTTTACTTTGTTACAAAAAAGGCATTATACGCATGGAACAACAAGCCCTTATGTTTAAAGACATTACACTGCAAGATAGAACACTCATTAACACATATCTACAACAAGAAGAATTTATGATTTCTGATATTTCTTTTGGGAATCTTTTTATCTGGCGTTTAGCTAGAAAGATAGCATTTTGTATTCTGCATGATTGTCTTATTATAGAAACAACTTATATTAATGAAGCACCATTTTGTTTTTTCCCTATTGGTAGCGGGGATAAAAAGAAAGCTTTACTCTCACTTCATAATCACTATAAACAAAAAGGACAGAATCTTATATTCCATTCAATAGAGAAACAGAATCTAGACTTATTACACGAAGTATTTGGTGATAGTATAACGCCTATTTTGAATCGTGATAGAAGTGATTATATCTATAAAACACAGGATTTAATCGAGCTTACCGGACGCAAATATCATAAAAAGAAAAATCATCTCAATAGATTCTTTGATGAGTATAAAGGCTTTAGCTTTGAAACTATTGGTGAAAATAATCTTAGCGAACTCTTACATGTATGGAGAAAATGGGATAACGCAGGAAATGATATAGGGCTACAAAATGAGTCAAAAGGCATTATAAGCGTATTTGAAAACTATGCAGATTTAGGATTCTTAGGCGGACTTTTGCGATTTAATGGCGAAGTGATTGCCTTTAGTTTTGGTGAAGTTATCTCAAAAAATCTTTGTATTATCCATATAGAAAAGGCAGATATTAACTATCGCGGGGCGTATCAAGCGATTAATCAACAGCTTTTACTCCATTGTTTCAGTGATATTTTATATGTGAATCGTGAGGAAGATTTAGGAATAGAGGGTTTGCGTAAGGCAAAGCTATCGTATAATCCAGAATTTATTTTAGAAAAATACGAAGTGAGTATTGTATAGATTTGAAATTGTGAGTTTATTAATACCAAACATTTTAGAATCTTAATCTTTATGGGTGTGTGCAGGGTTTAGGGTGCATTTTAACAATATTTTAGAATCTTAAGGCAGTATAATGTATATTTGTGCGGGTGAGAGTGAGCAGTTTGTCTTTGCAAAAAGTATTGGTATAGGTTTAGTGTCTAGTGCGATAGGGCTTACAAAGCTTTGTTTGCAGTATGTGCCAAAAGAGCTTGTATTCATAGGTAGTGCAGGGTGCTATGATGAAAGTTTGCGTATAGGTGATATGGCGTATAGTTATAGTGCCACGCAAATTGAGCTTAGTTTTTTAAATAATCATTCTTATACGCCGCTTGATAATAGTGTAAAACTTGAACTTAAAGATAATGTTTCACATGAAACATTTATACAGAATCTACATGATAAGATTCAGAAATTACCGCAAGTTATTGTAAATTCAAGTAACTATATCACAAACACAAATAAATATAATGCGATGATGAGTCATGCAAATATTACACTTGAGAATATGGAATTTTTCAGCGTTTTAAAAGTCGCACAATATTTTCAGATTTCATGTATTGGTATCTTTTGCGTAAGTAACTTTGTCGGCAAAAATGCACATAATGAGTTTATAGAAAATCATATGCTTGTAAAAACAAAACTGCATGATTTTATAACAACCCTTAACGCATAAGCTATATACTTAAAAATACCATAAGCCCCGTAACACAAAGCCCACAGAAAAAGGCAAGTAAAGCAGCACCCCTTTTATGCTTACAAAATGCAGTGATAATAAGTCCGCTAAAATAAAATAAAAACAAAGATACAGAAAAGCCAATCGCTATAATATCAAAATAAAATCCACCTTTGCCCTTATGCATAAGTAGCAAAATCCCGTAGAATCCACGCTGAAGCGTACGCAACTTCATCGTGCCATCTCTCTCTTTTATCACCATAACGCTATATTGTATCGACCCCATGCTAGGATTCCCACGCACCATTTTTAAAGTCGTATCGCTTGGAATCTTTAGATTATTGTCCTTTAGAATCTGCAGCATTGTGTCTTGCTCTTTTCCTTTAGGCAAAGATTCTATTGGAATCTCATGGATAGTAGCCCCTGCCTCTTCTTTAATATCAAAGAGATAAAGAGAACCCGTTATTGCATAAATGAGCGCTGCTGGAAGAAAAAATAGACTAAGATACAAATGCACTTTCATCCAAATTTGCTTTTTCTTAAACAAGTGAATCCTTTTATATAAAATTATCTGATCTTATAAATCAAATAATAAGAATGAAATCTAATTTTAATTATAGCAAAATTTCGATGTTTTAGGATGTTTTTTTTGTTGAATAAATATTTTACAAATATGAGATTCTACAACCTTGCAATATAAAACCTTGCTCTACTCTCTAATGAATGAAAAGTATTTGGTATCTCTTCTTCTATAACCGCATGCAATAGCTTTGGTAAAAGTGTGCCAATTTGTTTGCCTTGTAGTGAAACCCCCATAGATTTCGCAATATCTTGCAATAAGACACCATTAATGTGTAGTTGAGCTAGTTTATAGCATTCCTTATTTATGATAATCTCGTTTAAATCTTTTGTTATAACACATAGTTTTTCTTTGCTATATGGTGGCATTTCTAATAAGACAGAATCTTTAGGGCTAGATTCACCTAGCATTTCATATGTTTTTTGCAAGATTACATATAATAGCATGAGTTGTGATATTATTTCTATATCATGCTGTGAGAGTAGATACTTGAGTGCTATTTTGCTATTTTGTGCTGTAAAAATATCTGTATTACAAAGTAGTTGTAATAGCGTTTGACTTCTTTGTATCGTTTTGTTATCAAAATACAATTGTTTGCAAATAGCTTGATAATCACACAAATATTTTTGCAATTTTTCCCTATTTTTGTATATATCCTTTGCATAGGGTAGGGGGCAGAATAATAAAGCAAGTCGCAGTATAATATTTTTTGGTGCAATTTTTAACGCTTCATAATTATGATTTAACTGCATTGCGTTTAGAATCTGTAAAGGCGGTAAGATAAAGAAAAAGACACTTTTATATGTAAGTAAGATTTTGTGTGCATATTGTCCGCATAAAAGCTTTGTAAATTCCATCTGTATGCGTTCATTTGCAATAAGCGATAGTTTTTGAGTAAGTAGAAATACCGCTTCTTTTGTCCTGTCATCAAGCTGAAATGCAAAAGGCAGGATAGAAGCAAAGCGAATGGCTCTCATAATACGCAGAGAATCTTCTAAAAATCTTTCTTGTGCGTTGCCTACACATGCGATTTTTCTCTCTTGTAGGTGTTTGATACCATTGTGATAGTCAAAGAGTTGCATATTGATACTTGAATAATTTGCAGAATTTTTGGAATCTAGATTCTCTACTAAATGGGCGGGTGCAGGGTGTAAGCGTGCAAACTTTGTAGAATCTAGAATCTTGTCATTTGAAAAATCTTTTTTAGAATTTGGGTTATTAGATATTTCGCTTTGCTTAATATGACAATTACTAGAATCTAGATT
>NZ_FZMS01000013.1 GCF_900198365.1 Helicobacter bilis
CTAGAGTTAGCACCCATATATGTGGGGTTACCGTTTTCATCTCTACCAGCACCCCCAGCAACCAAACTACTAGCACCCAACTTATTTTCCCAATGACCTGCCTTATTTTGTTCCATATCATAATTTGCATATTTTGTATAATCTATCGTAGGGGGGGCTACTTCACCACTACCACCCCAAGCCTTATCAACACTTGCGGCTAATTGATTATTAGCTAACTCATATTTTTGCTGCTTTTCTAACTCTAAGTTAAAATTCTTTCTAGCTAAATCCATTTGCTCTTTCATCTGCTTATTTGCTTCTATGGTATTGTATATATCCATACCTAAACCAACAACGCTTGTAGCAGCTTGAACGGGTGCGGCAAATTTACCTACCTTATCTAAACCAGCAGTCAATTTACCACCACCCATCACTTTATTAATACCTTTTGTAAGCGCACCCAACATAATACAACCTTAATATCAAAATAAACAAGATTATACATAATTTGCAATGATTAAAAAATGTCGGCTAAAATTACACAAAAGAAAAAGGACAACAATGTATGCTATTGCATTTGATTTAAAGATTGATGACTTAAAAAAGCATTATGGTGAGCCTTATAACAAAGCCTATGATGAGATAAGACAAGAGTTAGAAGCATTAGGTTTTGAATGGGCACAAGGCAGTTTATACATGAGTATAAGCGAAAAAACACTCTAGCAAGTGTATATAAAGCAATCAATAGACTACAAAATATTAAATGGTTTAAGCAATCCGTGCGTGATATAAGGGCATTTAAAGTAGAGGATTGGTCAGACTTTACCGAGATTGTTAAAAGCTAATAATCTTATCGTGTTGCCCTTTATTGTCATGTTGAGCGTAAGCGAAACATCTAAAATTTTTACAAACTTACATAAAAGCTAGATGTTTCGACTTTTTCAAAGTCTCAACATGACAAATCTCTTATCTTTGTCATATTCTCTTTCCTTGTCATGTTGAGCGTAAGCGAAACATCTTAACCTTTTTATACATACACGACCGAACTTTGTAGCTACGCTAGATTCAATTCCTTTTTAATCTCTGCGAAATACACTTCACCTGCTTTATTATAACTCCATCTAGCCTTATAGCCTCTAGTATCTAAATGCACGAATCCTCTAAACTCATCATTAGGATTTATGCTTATTGCAATCCCAAAGGGCTTGTCATTATATGTTTTTAATACATGCTCGAATACCTTTTTAGTAGGCACACCTTTTACTACAAAATCCACTGCATCACCTGCTATATGCCTTGACTTTGAAGCTCCACCTATGTTTTTATTATGTGTAGGACAGCGATAACCGCTATTTATAGTAATAGGGGCGTTAAAATGTTCTCTAATCTCTACTAGCGTATCGATTAACTCATCTGTGGGCATACCTTTTGGCAACTCACATTTACCGCATTTGCATTTGAATTCAGCTTCTTTAAAATACTTGTTCTCTTTCATTTCATTCCTTTATTAAAATTCAGTTTTGGCATTTCATTTCAAAGATTATGACTAAAAATAGCTAGTCATTATCACTTTGTCATGTTAAGCGTAAGCCAAACATCTAAAAAATAACTCAAAGCTTTTTAAAGGCTAAACACAAAGCATAACAAAGCTATAAATAAATTCAAATGTCGGTTAAAACATGCTTACATTCCTTTTTGCATTCAAAAACGGACTTATTCCAAAGTAAGTCGTTATATTCTCTCCTTTATTACTCTCTTTATGATATATCGTTACTTCTGTAAAATCCCTATTTGGTGTATCACTCACAGCATAAGTAAAGCCATATGTTATATATGCAAAACGAGTATTTCTATCAAAGTATCTATATACATGCCTTACATTACCACCTTCT
The DNA here is from genome assembly GCF_900198365.1 of Helicobacter bilis. Classification (GTDB taxonomy): domain Bacteria; phylum Campylobacterota; class Campylobacteria; order Campylobacterales; family Helicobacteraceae; genus Helicobacter_A; species Helicobacter_A bilis_B. The sequence goes on from NZ_FZMS01000013.1 coordinate 1,875, forward strand.
ATGTGCGGCACACAAGGTGTTTTTAACTCTTCAATATTAAATATTTTTGCAGTATAAGAAACACGACACCGCCTTGCCCTAAATCGTATCCTAGCCTTTGCTTCTCCTCTTACTTCCCACTTAAAGCATTGAAAAGTCTGTGCGATAGGCTCTGTTTGGCTTATCCCTACTACCTTATTTGTCCCTACTTCTTTTATACTCTTATAATATTTTACTTCCACTCCGCCATAATTCCATATTTCATATTCACATTCATAGCTTTTATTTACATCTACAATCCTTATTCCATGCTTTACTAAAGCTTCTGCCCCCTTATTTTGTAACACTTTTTCATTTACAATACTCACAAATCTAGTCACTATGATGACCTGCAAAGCAAAGTGTCTAACACTTTAGAATCTAAAAAGATATTTCTCCCTTTTAAATGCTCAATATAACAGAAACTACATCCTAGATCTACAAACTCACACATATCAGCAACGATAACCTTAATGCTGCATTCACCACTGATAATATATTGCAGAAGATAAACCAAATAGAAAATCTAATTTCTACTTTAAAAATTGATGGCGAGATGGTTAAAGAATAGTGCAAGATTATAGCACAAATCTCAGGTTATGTATGCCCATAGCTATAAACAATTTTGCAATACAATGAGTAGTGTTTGCGGATTAAGCAGCGTTTTGTTTTATGTTTTAACAATAAATTGCTATCATTCTACACGAACAATAAATTTAGCTAAGGAAGTGTAATGTATCGCTTTAGGTGTTTTTATGCAATATTTGCGTTTTGTGTAATGTTTGCCATGCATTCTGTGGGCTTATACGCAGAAGATAAAACAATTGTTGTAACAAGACAAACAGACAATATCCCAAATATTCAAGTTGTGAGTAGTGATGGTGCTGATAATACCATGGCAATATACAAAATGTTGGTGCAAGACTTAAAGACACTTGGACATTTTAATGTATATTATGATGATACCTTGAAGACTGATATTTTGCAAAATACTCTTGCACTGCAGGATTATAAAAATAAAAATATGAATTTTATCGCACAAGTTTCACAAAAGAAAAAAGGTGGTAGTCTCATAGCCACCCTCAGCCTATATGAGTATGCAAGTGGTAAGACCATCACAACAGAATATAGAGAAGATGAGATAGAACGTTATCCATTTATCGCTCATGCCATGGCAAGCTATCTTAATGATTATATCAAAGCACCAAAGGCTGATTGGCTAAATCGTTATGTCGTTTTTTCAAATTATGTTGGTTCTGGTCGTAGCAATATTCTTATTGCAGACTATACCTTTACCTACCAAAAAACTATCATCAGTAATGGTCTCAACATGTTTCCAAAATGGGCAGATAGTAAGCAAGAAGAATTCTACTACACACTCGTAACGCATGAGGCGACCATATATAAATATAACATGTATAGTGGAAAAAACGAGAAAGTCATCTCAAGTCAAGGCATGGCGGTAGTGTCTGATGTGTCAAAGCATGGCGATAAGTTACTATTGTCACTTGCCCCAGTTGGATTAAGCGATATTTTTTTATATGAAATAAAGAGTAAAAAGCTAACACAACTCACAAGGTATTCAGGCATTGATGTCAATGCACATTTTACCAATAATGAAAAAAGTTTTGTATTTGTATCTGATAGACTTGGGTATCCAAATATTTTCATGCAAGATCTCATGCCAAATGCTAATGTTACACAAATTGTATTTAAAGGACGCAACAATAGCACACTATCAACTTTTGGGCAATATATAGTGTATTCTAGTAGAGAAAGTGATGAAGAAACTGGGTTGAATGTATTTAATCTCTATTTAGTTTCAGCCCATAGCGACTATGTTCGTCGTTTGAGTAAAATAGGCACAAATAGAATCCCAGCATTCTCTCATGATGGAGATTCTATTATGTTTTTACGCCAACAAAAAAATGAACAAGCAATTGGCATTATCCGATTATCAATTAACAAAAGTTTCCTTTTTCCACTAAAAAATGTAAAAATTCAAGCGTTTGATTGGTAATTTTTTTGTTTTTTTTGATAGAATAGCAAAACATTTTTTTTGAGATTTAAGGGGATATCATGAAGTATTTAAAGCTTTCAAGTGTTTTACTTGCACTTTTTTTTGCGGTTGGCTGCGGTAGTAAAAGTGTAGAAAAGGATGGCAACACCACGCAGAAAACTACAGAAGTGCAACAAGAAGTTGATGGTCAAGAACCTGAAGAAGCAGTAGCAAATCCGGGTGGTGCAGGTTTACCTGAAGGTGGTTTTATGCCTGATGGTGCTGTGAGTGGGGGAGATGGTTATGATGGCAATGGTGATTCTGATTCAAGCGATCCATATGCAGATAACAATGCTGGTGAAAGTGGTATGTCTGGAAACTCCAATGGCGATACTGAAGAAGAGTATTCCGGAAATAATGAGGGCACAGCATATGGCGATGCTATCAAAGTAGATTCTCTCACTACAATTTATTTCGACTTTGATAGATATGACATTAGATCTGATATGAAAGACTATGTAAGGGCAAATGCTGATTTCATAAAAGAAAAAAATATTAAAGCGGTTGTATTGCAAGGCAATACCGATGAGTTTGGTGGCGATGAATATAACACGGCATTAGGACTAAAGAGAGCCATATCAGTGCGTGATGCGCTTGTATTACAGGGGCTACCAAGAAATATGTTCTCAACAATCTCTTATGGTATGCACAAGCCAGTATGTAGAGAAAAAACTGCTGAGTGCTATGCGAAAAATAGACGCACAGATATAGTTGAGAAGTAATAAAAGTAACAGCTTGGCTAGGGTTTTTGCAATGAGGTTTAAGAAGTCTTTGTTAGCATTTGCTTCATTATCTGTATTACTCTATGCCGAACCTTCGGCATTTGAGTTGCAAAGTGGTGCTACAAAAAAGGATATGCGAGACCTTAAAGATATTGCAGATTTTACTCGTTCTGTTATTGGCGATTTTCAAAATAAAATTGTGAATCTGGAGCAAGCGGTTGATGGATTAAAAACCGTTTATGAAGGTATGAGTGCGACTTCAAGACAAGATAGCATTACAATTAAGAATCAGATAGATAAAATCCAAAATATTCAAGATATTGTAGATTCTTATCAAATGTCGCAAAAATCTCAAGCAGAGCTTGTTAAAAATTTGAAAGCCCAAGTTGAAGCAAATACAAAAAATATTGAGCAGATTAATCAAAAAATTGATAAATTGTCGGAAGCTTTTTTGCAAGCAAATGATGAGATTATAAAACAAATCCAAGTATTGAGCGAACAAGCCTTAGCATTGCAAAATAATATACAAGGTATCCAAAATCAGCCAATCATAGATTCTATGCAAACAAGCAACAATATGCCAAAACAAGCGTATAATTTTTCACCTGACAATAGCAAGAATCTGAGTGAAGCAAAGAATCTCTTGCGTAAAAAACGCAATGAAGAAGCGAAGGCTTATTTTGAATATCTTATCGATCAGAAATTTGCAGAAGCAGAATCAAGTTATTATATCGGTGAGATATACTATGCAAGAAAAGAGTATAACGAGGCATTGCCTTATTACAAGACAAGTGCCAGTCTTGATAGTAAGGCGAGTTACATGCCGATTTTGCTATGGCATACCGCATGGTCATTTAAATATCTAAATGATTCAGATAATTATAGAAAATTTTTGCAAACCTTGGTTGCCTTGTTCCCCGAAAGCGAACAAGGTCGTAAAGCCCAAGATATTTTATCAAAATAGGAGATACATTATGATAGAAAATAACAATGTTGTGTCAATTAATTATGAAGTGCTTGATTCTCAAACAAAGCAGACAATTGATAGTAGCAAGGATAACAAACCGCTTGAATTTATTGTCGGACAATCTCAAGTCATTGAGGGTTTAGAGCAACACATAAAAAACGCAAAAGTAGGTGATAAGCTAGAATTTAGCGTTGAGCCTGAACTTGCCTATGGCGTGCGTAATCCAGAGCTTATGCAAGAAGTTGGCAGAGAACAATTTGGAGATATTGAGTTGGAAAAAGGTATGACTTTATTTGGTCAAGCTGAAAATGGTATGCCTGTGCAAGTCATTGTTGCGGATTTTAACGATACTTCTGTGCTTATTGATTATAACCATCCATTAGCAGGAAAGACTTTAGATTTTAGGGTTGAAGTGCTAAATGTAAGAGAGGCTACTGATGATGAGATTATAGCAAGTATGGGGGGTGGCTGTGGTTGCTCTAGCGGTGGCGGTCATGGACATGGCGGAGGTGGCTGCTGTGGCGGTGGCGGAGGTGGCTGCGGTTGCAGTCATTAAGCACATGACATAAAGCATGATGCATAGAAACCGCTTATTTAAATTACGCAAATAATAAAAGGCAATAAGATGTCTCGTAAAAAGATTTATTTTATTAATCTTTTGCCAATTATACTTATCAGCATAAATTTGCGTGCTCCCATTACTTCAGCTGGTCCGATTGCAAATTTACTTCAAAACTACTACGGACTTAGCTCAGCACAAGTTGGATTATTAACTTCACTACCATTACTAGCATTTGGAATAGTTTCATTTTTGGTTGCGGTATTTCAGCCTGTAAGGGCAATGTTTTTTGGACTTTTGTGTATAATTCTTGGTGAAATATTGCGTTGTGTTGGGGGCAACACAGCCTTATTTGTCGGCACGGCAATCATGGGTTCTGGTATCGCTATAGCAAATGTTTTATTGCCGAGCTTTGTAAAGGCAAAGTTTCCCAGAGAGATTCCAAAGATTATGGGAATCTATAGCTTAGTGTTAAATATTTCCGCTGCATTAGGGATAATCGCTATATTCCCATTGACACATGTTTTACCGCTACCTTTAGCATTTAGTTGCTGGGTCATATTAGCCATTCTTGCGTTTATAAGCTATCTACCGCAAATCAAAAATCGCAGAATTTTTCGCCCAAAGCAAAGCCATACAAAGATAAACTCACTATTTGCAAATATAAATGCATGGAAAACCACTCTATTCATGGGCTTACAAAGTGCGATGGCATACAGCTTTTTTGCATGGTATCCAAGTTTGCTGATTGACTTTGGCTTTGAAAAGGGCTTTATCTCTCGCATTATGACACTCACACAATGCGTTATTATTCCGCTCTCATTTATCATTCCATTATGGTTGCACTCTCTGCGTCAAAAAATGCGAAATGTTTTTATTGTCATCGTTTGTATGCTCTATGCGGTAAGCTACTTTTTGCTACTTATTTCACATGAAGTATGGTCGATTATACTCGCTTCTGTTTTGATTGGTATTCCACTGGGTGGTGTTTTTAGCGTCGCTTTACTTTTTATTTCAAGCAAAAGTGCAAATGTGTTCATAGCGACTAAACTCTCAGCCATGTCGCAAGGTATAGGCTACCTCATGGCTTCTCTTTGTCCATGGATTATTGGAAAACTCCATGATACATATCATAGCTTTACCTATGCAATTTTTATGCTTATTATTTTAAGTTTATTATTAAATGTCGTTGGATATTACGCACAAAGAGTTGTAGTTGTAGAATGAAACAATAGCATTTGTTAATTGTGCTAATTTGCAGTATTCATTTTTTATATATTTGAGTTGTTGAGATTATGCAAGAAAAATATTTTAAGTTTTGATATTTGAAACTCATGATATTTTTTCATATTTACCATTATTAGATATAATCATCGGCTTAATCCAAAAAATTGGGTTAAATCCGTATTTTTTAGGAGTCCGTTATGAAAGTTCGACCATCGGTCAAAAAAATGTGCGATAAATGCAAAGTCATTAAACGCAAGGGTGTGGTTCGCGTGATTTGTGCGAATCCAAAACATAAACAAAGACAAGGATAAAAAATGGCTAGAATTGCTGGTGTAGATTTGCCAAAAAAGAAAAGAGTAGAATATGCACTCACATATATCTATGGCATTGGGCTTAAAAGCTCAAGGGATATTTTGAATGCTGTAAATATTTCTTTTGATAAGCGAGTTCATGATCTCAGCGAAGATGATATTTCAAAAATCTCCAAAAAGATTCAAGAAAGTTATATGGTTGAGGGTGATTTACGCAAAAAAGTAACAATGGATATTAAGGCTCTTATGGATTTAGGTAGTTATCGTGGTTTAAGACACAGAAAAGGCTTACCTGTGCGTGGGCAAACAACAAAAAATAATGCCCGCACAAGAAAAGGTAAGAAAAAAACCGTTGGTAGCAAATAAGGAGTAGCGTATGGCAAAAAAACAAACAAATGTTAAAAAAAGAGTGGTAAAAAAGAATATTGCTCGCGGGATTGTGTGTATTGCTGCTTCATTTAACAACACAAATGTAACAGTTACTGATGAAATGGGTAATGTTTTGTGCTGGGCTACTGCTGGTGGATTAGGCTTTAAAGGTAGTAAAAAATCTACGCCTTATGCAGCACAACAAGCTGTAGAATCTGCTTTATCTAAAGCAAAAGAACATGGCATTAAAGAAGTGGGCATTAAGGTGCAAGGTCCGGGTAGTGGTCGTGAAACCGCTGTAAAAAGTGTTGGTGCGATTGAAGGTATTAAAGTGTTATGGATAAAGGATGTAACACCATTACCACATAATGGTTGTCGTCCGCCTAAAAGAAGAAGAGTATAAGGGAGTGTTGCATGGCAAGATATAGAGGACCTGTAGAAAAGATTGAAAGACGACTAGGCGTTTCTCTTGCACTAAAAGGTGAGAGAAGACTAGCTGGTAAAAGTGCACGTGAAAAAAGGGATTATGGTCCCGGACAGCATGGCATGAGAAGAGGTAAAATATCTGATTATGGTTTGCAATTACGCGAAAAGCAAAAAGCAAAGTTTATGTATGGCATTAGTGAAAAGCAATTCCGCTCTATTTTTAAAGAAGCGAACAGACAAGAAGGAAACACAGGTGAGAATCTCATACGATTGCTTGAGTTACGCCTTGATAATGTTGTGTATAGAATGGGCTTTGCGACTACAAGAAGATTTGCAAGACAGCTTGTAACACATGGGCATATCCTAGTTGATGGCAAACGAGTAGATATTCCATCATTCCAAATCAAGCAAGGACAAAAAGTTGAAGTAAGAGAAAAAAGTAAAAACAATGTGCAGATTGTGCGTTCTCTTGATCTTACTGACCAAATTGGTATTGTGCCTTGGGTTGATATTGATAAGGATAAAAAGTTTGGTATTTTTACACGCAATCCAGAAAGAAGCGAAGTTGAGATTCCAATAGAGGAGCGTTTAATCGTTGAGCTATACTCAAAATAATACATAAGGTGGTTTAGTATGAAAAGTATAAAGGTAAGACCATATATTCCAGAAAAACTTGAGGTAGAAGAAATTGCGCCAAATCACATTCGATTACACGCATATCCGTTTGAACCCCATTATGCTGTTACAATAGCTCATCCTGTCCGCAGATTGCTACTATCAAGCTCTGTAGGATATGCGCCAATAGGTATAAAGATTGAGGGTGTGCGACATGAGTTTGATACTGTGCGTGGAGTTGCTGAAGATGTAGCGCCATTCATTGTGAATATTAAAAACTTGAAATTCAAAGTAAATGAAGATATGCAGCAACACGAAAAATTTGAGTTGCATTATGAGTTTAATGGTCCAATGGAATTGCGTGGTGAGCATTTAAGCAATGAAAATATCACGGTATTAAGCACAGATTCACATTTAGCAAATATTAATAGTGATGCAAAGCTTAAATTCTCTATTTTAATACATAAAGGTTTAGGATTTGTAGCAAGTGAGACTATCCGTGAAGAAATAGGTAGTGAGTATATACCACTTGATGCTGACTTTACGCCGGTAAAAAGGGCTGTGTATGACATTGAGAATGTCCTACATGAAAGTAATCCCAACTTTGAAAAGATTGTGTTTGAAGTAGAAACAAATGGGCAAATTGAGCCTATGGAAGCTTTCAAAGAAGCAGTTGCTATTATGCACTCTCAAATGAGTGTGTTTGGTGCGGAACTTAGTGATGTGCCAACAAGCAATGGTCGTTTAAATGATGATAGCCCAGAGTTAAAGGTATTGCTATCAAGTGTTGAGATACTCAATTTAGAGCATCGACCAAGCAATTGTTTGCAGAAGTCAAATATCAAATACATAGGTGAGTTGGTATTGATGAATGAGAGTGATTTAAAGAATATTAAAAATTTAGGCAAACGCTCATTTGATGAGATTACAGCAAAGTTAAATGAAGTTGGCTATGCGGTTGGTGCGGATTTACCACATGAATTGGCTACGACTTTAAGTAAGCGTTTGGCAAAATTAAAAGGACAAAATTAAAAGGAATAATATGCGACATAAACATGGTTATAGGAAATTAGGCAGGACTTCTTCTCATAGAAAGGCATTGTTAAAGAATCTAAGCATAGCCCTTATTGAGCATGGCAGAATAGAAACGGGTGTATTTAAAGCAAAAGAATTACAAAGCTATATTGAAAAGCTTGTTACTGCATCAAAGAATGCGGACTTTAATACACATAGATATGTATTTGCTGAATTGCAAAATAAGAAGGCAACTAAAAAATTGATTACAGAAATAGCTCCTAAGTTTTCTGCAAGAAATGGTGGCTATACTCGTATTCAAAGAAGTGGCATTAGAAGAGGTGATGCTTCTACATTGGCTATCATTGAATTTGTTGAGTAAAAACTCGTGCTTATTGCATGTAAGCAACAGGCAATGTATTAGCTAATCTGGTGTGTTGGATAGCAATATTTAACACACAAGATTTCTGTCTTCTATCCCCAAAGTAAAAATTTCAAGTTACAAACTCAAATATCCTTAAATTTATCCCCTAGTGTCTTTAATACTATAAAAGGCATATAAACATAATACTAAGCATGGCATACTATAGATTCCAATAATCTGTTGTTTCCAAATCATTGTAAGATGGTTTTAAAAGTAGATTTTAATCTACACTAAACCTTCATTACAACGCAATCACAATTTATGCAACTTGCCATCAACTACCATATATTTAATCTTCCCATATAGTTCTAAACCATGATAAAGACTTGTAGAATCTAAAACTTCAAATTTTTCCTCCAAATCAACGATCATAAAATCAGCATCTCTTTGTGTAGCAATATGTCCTTTATTTAGTCGCATAAGATTACTTGCATTGCTACTTGTAAGCCTTACTAAATCACTAAGTCTTAGAATCTCTTCTTTCACTAGCAAGGTATAGGCAAGGCTAAAAAAGTATTCAATACCAGATACACCTTCACTTGCACACTCAAATACTTGCTCTTTATACTGCTTTGAGACTTCTTGCTGCATACTTGTTAGAAGAGAGACTTTGCCCTCTTGCAGCCTTTTTACAAGTTTTTCTTTTTTACTCCGAGTAAGCAGGGGCGGGGTCATTTTGTAGCGTGTATCATAGGTTTTTATGCTTTGTTCATTAAAGATTAAATGTGGGAGTCCAACTTGTGCGTGCATGTTTTTTTCATGGCAAATCATATCGAGTGTATGGGCTATATTCATAGACATAAAAATGACTTCAATATTAAGAAACTTTGCCATTTCTTTTATCTTTGCCACTTCTTTAATTTGTCCTATCGGCGTTATCATAGGTAGCCCAAGCCCCCTTGCAAACGCACTTTCATACGCCACACCTTGCTCGATATTGAAATCAAATGCAAATACACAAAGTGGTAAATCAAGCATTTTAGCATATTGCATACTTTGATATAAGAGATTAGACCCAATCGCAGAATTACTAAAAATTGCCTTTGCATTCTTATTAAGACTATGTAATGTATCGATATTGCTTAGTCTAGATTCTGAATCTGTGCTTGCAATAAGTGGATAAATATTTATACTATTATGTGAATTAATGCTTTCAATAAGGGCATTCATAGCTTCATTATCAATGCTTGGCTGTGTGTATGGATTAAGAAAGATGGTAGAGATACCGCCATAAAGTGCCTTATTTGCAAGTGTGTGTATGGGCTTTGCTCCAAGCTTTTTATCAAGTGGAAATACATTGATATCAATACAAGTTGGCAATATCGCATATCCGTTGCAATCAATCTCTTCACATTCTCGCAAATCATCTCTAAACGAAATAGAATCTTGTATAACCTGTATAATCTTGCCATTTTGCACATATACACTGCCTTGCACAAAGCCCTTTTCATCATCAAATATTTTCGCATTTTTAAAACATTGTATTTTATCTTCTTGCATATCTATCCTTTCATTAACTCATTAAATAAAGAAGTATCACCCAAAATGATTAAGATTCCAATGCCAATTAAAAAGATACCACATATTTTCTCAATAACTCTTAATTGCTTTTTTGCTTTTCGTATGAGATTTAAGCCCTTGTCTAAAAAGAGAGCTAATAATAAAAATGGGAGTGAAAGCCCAGCTATAAAAGCTAAACTAGCATATATAGCAAGTCCCTCATTCATAGAAGCAAGCAGGGCAATAGAGCTAATAATAGGACCAGAGCAAGGCGACCAGCCCGCCGCAAAACCCACGCCTATAATAAATGGTGCGATAAACTTTAGAATCTCATGTTGTTCTAGCTTTTGTAGGTTTAATTGCTTTGTTTGATTAAGCATTGCAATATGAAAGATTCCCAAAAAATGGATACCAAAAAGGATAATAATGCCACCAGAAATATATCGCACAATGGGATAATTAAAAAAATTATCGATAATTTGAAACATGGCTAAAAAAAGCAAAAAAAATACAAGCCCAAACCCAGCGACAAAAAGCACTGCATTGCGAAACATACTAAAGCGAGAATATTTTGTCTCATCATGTAGCACACTCCCAGAAATATAGCTCATATAAGATGGTATAAGTGGCAGAATGCAAGGTGCAAGAAAGTTTAGAATCCCACCCAAAAAACTTGCAATAAGCGGTAATTCAAAAAATATTTTTTGTAAAAAGTCCATAGAGTTAATCCAAATAGCTTATAAATATAGTATAGAAATAAAATTATACTCAATGTCTTAGAATATCTACAACAAATGTGAAATTTTCTAGAATTGCTTTGAAGGATTCCAAATAGTGCTTTATAGATATTTCATGTAGAATTCTTGCACATTTGCCATCAAGCTTTAACTTTTTAACCCACAAGAAAACATTTAATCACAAATACAAAAACACACTAACACATAAAAGCCTTAATAAATTTAACAATGGATGAAAGCGCACTAAAAAGCATTTAGCAACGATACATAATAAATTAAAAATGATTAGCTTTGTAAGTATGGCGGGGATTGGTAGTATTGCTGTAATGGGAACTGGGATTATAAAGCTAAAGTGAATATACAAACACCATAAAAAATCAAATAAAATTGCTCGTTTTGGCAAGGAATATATAAATAATCAATATAAAGCAAAAATCACTGACATTAAAAACTTTGGTGACAAAACCTTACAAGCCGTGCAAAATATGAGCGAGTTAATCACTAGAAATAAAGATGATTTAAAATAATAGCACATATAACAAGATAATAAAACAAGCATAAACGCCAACAAAGATTTATCACAACTTGGAATAAATCATAATGACTGGGTAAAATGGATTGGAAAACACAGTTACAAACTTTGCTAGATAAATCACAAGATAAAATGTTTGATGATCTATCTAGTGATGTATTGCATGAGCCTTACAGAATTTAAGCATGCGGGGCTAACTGCTAATCAATTGAGGGCTTTAAGTAGTGGAGTAAAAGAGTGAAGCGGGCGGAGTTAATGATAAAGGCTTAAAAGGTTTAAATCATGTGCAAAACGCTTTTAACAATGCTTTGCAAAATGTAGCAAGTAGTGAAAATATTAATAAGGCTACATAAGTAGGAAAAGATTTTGCAACAACAATGCGCCAATTCGGTGACTTTCTTGTAAATTCTGCAAGTGGAGTCAATAAAGCCTTAATCATTCAGTCTTAATTTAATAATCTAACATTTGCAATACATGCAAAACAAGGCAAACAAGATTTTAAAACTTTAATACACATGCAAAACATATCTTAACACTTCTTACACAACTCAATCATACATATATACAAGTTAATCATACGCTAATCATGTTTTTAATGTTTTATTACCTTTCTTTTATGTTTGGAATGTATCTTTTAATCTTTTGTTTGTTGGTAATGTTACATTGCATGTTTTGTTAAGATTGTATCAAAACTTTAATTAATTCGTAATTTTGTATTGCTTAGTTTGTAACACTTTGTAAAGTGAAAATGTAATATATAATCACTAGATAAAAATCATATAAAAAAGGATTAGATTTTAAGTTATAATGAAGGGTATTTTAAAGGGTTAAATCTTTGGAATATGTGTTATTTTACTTGTAATTTTTGATTTAACCTTAAAAGGTTATACAAAAGGCTATACAGAATTATAAAGGGGTGTTTGAAGCTTGAAAAGTGTTATATCTGTAATTAAACATTAAACGCTGATGTAATGGTGAATTTCCTAAATACAGATAGCTTCACGCTTGGTGCGTATGTAGGTTTTGGGCTTGGCTATGGTATCACTGGATTAACTGGTGAAAAAATGATAGTTGATACTTTGAGCAAAGAACAGAATTATAATAGATTCAATATCCCTATAAATGTAGGTATCGCAGCAACTTTCGCAGGATCACATAAAGTAGAAATCGGTGCAAAAATCCAAGCTCTATCAGCTGGATATAGCTCAAAGACTAAGAATGATAAAAGCGAAATGCTAATGAATACACATGTGATTAATGTAGGTTATTCTTACATTTTCTAATGTTTTATAGGGCATAACCTTTATTTGTTCTGCCCTATTTTGTTTCAACCTATTTGTTCAGTCTTACAACCTTACATTATTAAAATTCCATTCCCACTTTTAAAGTGGGAATCTTTTGTATTCCAAACTTGCTTTTTTTATATTGATTTAGAGATCAGATTCTCAACCATTCGGGTGGGTGCAGGGCGTAAGGGTGCAAAACAATACGACTTTAAAATCTATATGTGGTATGATATCCATTTGGAATATTGCAGTATTTCAAACCTGCTTTAGCTTAAAAAAAAAGGGGGGGGGGGGGAAATATTTGGGCCAAGCCCACCTTTTTATTTCAATTTAGAATATACAAACGCTTGACAATGAGAAAATGTCGGTTAGAATTTTGAGATGGAATCTAAAACCCGTTTTCACCCTAAACCCTGTCTCACCCAAATAAGACAGATTCTAAAAATCTTAAAGTATGCCAGGTCTTAAAACAAAACATTAACTGCGAATTGCCAATACATGCCAAGTGTTGTGCTGTGTTCTTGTCGCAAGAGTTGTTGAGCGAAAACTTTATCCATGTTGTTTGGTAGTTGCTCTGTAGAATCCATTTGATACCACCTTTGACTTTTAGCACTTGGATCACCTGCGATTTGTATAGGCATTTTCACACCGATGTCAAATCGCATATTATTATACACATAAATACTTGCACCAAGTCGTGCGAATGCACCAGCACCAGCCAAATAAAGCGTATCATCAGCTTTTATTACTATGTTATTCATAGTTGTATTATTAAATGTTCTTGTGTCATAATGTCCTAAGCTATAAGTAATAAATTCATAACCCATACCACCATAAACTCCAACACGCAATGGAATCATCTTTTTATAATCACTAAGTGTCCCCACCAAAATATGTATGGGTATGTTTGCACCAAAGTCAAAGCCAACAGAGTAGCTTAGCATAAAGGCATTGTTTGAGATATTTTTTGCAAAGTTTGGATTCTCATTAAACTTAATTTCTTGATATTGTCCATTATTACCCGGTGCGGATACATAGAATCCATCGCGATAGCAAATATTTGTAAGACCGGGCATCTCTCCCGCACCGCATTTACGCAGATTCCCATCACGCACATTTGATATAGAGCCAAGATCGACTTTATTAGAATAACTCGCACTGATATAACCCCGTAGGGTAAAAATCCCCATTTTATCAAAGGTTACTTCCGTGCCGATATAGCCGCTTGTAATGTCTTTCACGCTGCCATTATACTCGCCAAGTTGTGTTTGTGAGTAGTAATAGCCGCCTTTTTCATTGACACTTGAAGTGTTTTTTGTCATTTGATTTGTAGAATTTGTATGCAGCGTGCCTTCAGTTATGCTTTGCCCTATCCCAAGGAAAAACTGATAGCGAACCGCCCATGCAGATTCCATACAGCAAAAAATCCCCACAATGATAACAAAAACCCCTCTTTTTAAACCACTCATTTTACTCTCCCTATACACTCTTTTTATTAAAAATGGGACAAATATCACTTGACTCTAGCTTTGTAGTGTCAAAAAAGTCCTTTATAGATTCTCTAATTAGATGATAATCCTTTTCATTATTTACAAACTCCCTGTATTTGCTAGAATCTTTCTGTCCTTTTGCATAGGCATGTAAGTTTTTCCTAAACATAATAACCCCTCTTTCGCCATAAAACTCAAACATAGAATCTAAATGCTTTAAGACTAAATCTTTCTTCAAAGCAAGTGGAAAGTCATTTGTTTTTGCCTGTATCTGCCAGAAAATCCAAGGAGATTTCAACGCAGCCCGACCTATCATCGCCCCATCTGCATTCGTGATTTGCATGACTTTTTGAAAAGATTCCAAGCCATCTATCTCGCCATTTGCAATCATGGGGATTTTTAGCTTTTCTTTCATTAAGGCAAGGCTATCATAGTCGATTTTATCCTTTTTGTATGCGTCCATTTTTGTCCTAGCATGCACTACGCAGTAATCAACTCCGCTTTCATTAATCGCTTCTGCTAAATCTAGCGGAATCTTTTTATCAAAGCCAAGCCTAACTTTCACGCTATATACCTGCTTATTCCCGTATTTGCGAATGCTTTGTAGCAATGAAACAAATTTATCCAAGTCTTTTAAAAGTGCACTACCATTGCCATGATTTGCCACCTTTGGAGCGGGACAACCGCAATTAAAATCAATAATATCCACCCAAGAGAGTTCATTAATCTTTTCAACTGCCCTTTTTAGAATCTCTTCTTTACTCCCTGAAATCTGCAGGGAAAAGGGCGTCTCATTTGGGCTTTTTAATGCCATTTTTAGTGTTTTTTCATTTTCATAAACAAGGGCATGGGAGCTTATCATCTCACTCACGGTAATATCTACACCAAAATCTTTCACTACCTTTCTAAAAGGCACATCACTAAAACCAGCAAGTGGGGCAAGTATCAGCAGGGGAGCTGGAAGCTTTTTTGTTTGCTTAAAAGTGTCTAGATGATACTTTAGAGATTCTATATTGTTGTAATGTGTTGTGTATTGCACTTATTTCCTTTTTCTCTTGCTTTAAGATTCTATAAAATTATTAGGTCTTTGGGATTTATAAAGCACACATTATAGCATAAAATATATATGTTCTTTCATGTTTAACTTATAAGGCATTGTAACCTAAACTCACACACTTTTGATACAATGACGGATAAATAATAATTATTTTCAAGGAGCAAATATGCTAGTTTTTGGACAAGAGATTCTAAACAAAGCGAATAAAGAGGGCTATGGAGTAGGTGCGTTTAACTTTGTGAATTTTGAAATGCTAAATGCTATTTTTGTGGCAGCAAATAAGGCAAACTCACCCATTTTTGTGCAAGCAAGTGAAGGGGCGATTAAATACATGGGTATTGATATGGCAGTAGGCATGGTAAAAACTATGGCAAAGCGTTATCCGCATATCCCTGTGGCATTACACCTTGATCATGGCACTAGCTTTTCTTCATGTAAGAGTGCGGTGAAAGCGGGATTTACTTCTGTGATGATTGATGCTTCACATCACCCTTTTAATGAGAATCTAGAAGAGAGCGCAAAAGTCGTAGAAATGGCACATAAAGAGGGCGTTGGCGTAGAGGCAGAGCTTGGCAGACTTATGGGGATTGAAGATAATATATCGGTTGATGAAAAAGATGCTGTGCTTGTGAATCCAAAGGAAGCAGAGCAGTTTGTAAGGGAGACAAAGATAGATTATCTAGCCCCAGCCATTGGCACAAGTCATGGAGCATTTAAGTTTAAAGGTGAGCCAAAGCTTGATTTTGAGCGATTAAAGCTTGTAAAAGAGCTAACAAAAATCCCGCTTGTATTACACGGGGCGAGTGCTATACCAGATTATGTAAGGGCGAGTTTTAGCGAGAGTGGTGGGGATATTGGCAGTAGTAAAGGTGTGCCTTTCTCATTCTTACAAGAGGCAGTAAAAGGGGGCATAAATAAGGTAAATACAGATACAGATTTACGCATTGCTTTCATCGCTGAGGTGAGAAAACTCGCAAATAAAGATAAATCACAATTTGACTTACGCAAGTTTTTTGCACCAGCTATGGAAGCTATGAGTAATGTCATCGCGGAGAGAATGGAAGTCTTAGGCAGTGCAAATAGAATCTAAAAAACTTTTGTCTTAATATTAAGGATTTGGAATGTTTCATATTGTATTTAATGCTGATCAAAATTACATGAAATATGTGGCAGTGCTGATAACAAATATCATACATTACACAGATACAAGTAAAAAATATGCAGACTTCGCCTTTCATAGCACAGAATCTAAAATAAACCCAAGATTCCAACATATCTATGCAAATAAATGGGGGGGGGGGCAAAGCCCCATAACTTGGGGAGAAAGTCTCACAAATAGAGAAAACCCTATAAATGCGGAGCAAAGCCCCATTAATTTAGAGGGCTATCGCTTTCATATTATAACAGATTCTATTACAAAGAAAACTTTGGAGCAATTTCATATATTACAAACTACCCTGAACGATATTTATCCATGTCAAATAGAAGCCCACATTATTAGTGATGAAGATTTCAAAGATTTACCAAAGTGGGGCTATGAAGAAGCACAACAATATGCGGCTTATTATCGTATTAAACTTGTGGATTTTTTACCAAAAAATGTAGATAAATGTTTATATTTAGATACAGATATGCTTATATTAACAGACTTGCGAGAGCTTTTTGCACTCAATTTGGATGGCTATATTGCTGCTTCATCGAGTGGTAGCCCAAATGCAAAAATTAGTCGTTATGGAATCTACAGAAAGAAAAAGGGCGGTAAAAAAGCAGTAAAATCGTTTGAAACAAACTTTTATTTTTGCAGTGGACTTATGCTAATTAATGTGGATAAATGGAGAAAGCATGATGTAGATATTGAGGCAATGCGTTTTTTGAGAGAGTATGAAACAGAATTTGCAGACCAAGATGCCCTAAACTTTGCTATGCGTGATAGGGTGTATAATTTGGGTGAGCAATGGGGGATACTTGCTTATCAATCACTTGAAGCAGCTTGTTCTGCTAATACAGATTTTTCAAAGCGATATGAAAAAGCAATGATAAATGCCAAGATTCTCCACTGCAATGGTCCAGCAAAAGCATGGTTTGGGGCTTATAATAAACTTACGATAGATTTTATGCCAAATATATATCCACATAAATCCGTATGGTGTAAAATGGCAAGGTTATGCAGTGGATTTGAAAATGAATTGAACGCACAAGTAGAAAATATAGAAAGTGAAGGTTTGCCTGAATATGCTATAGCACTTGCTAGACAATTAAGGGAATTTCAAGGACATTATAACTTTCCTGCAATGAAGAGACGAATTGAGCGTATAAGCAAACCACATAAAGCCATTATGATGGCTTTGAAAAATCTAATACATCGCTTTAAAAAGCATGTATGAATATATTATTTAGTAAAACCGCGATATATTTTGCTAAAATACACGCTATTTTGTATGGAAAGGTTTATTTATGTTTGTAGATGATAAATTACTTGATAAGCTTGAAAAATTAGCAATGATACATATCGCACAAGAAAAGCGTGAGGATTTTAAAGAAGAATTAAGCGAAATTATCGCCAAAATGGATAGCCTGCAGGAAGTAGATACTGATAGCATTACATTGCAAAAAGATGATAAAACCCCCATGCGACCAGATTTACCAGAAGATTCCGCAATACGAGACCAAATCCTAAAACAAGCCCCAAAAGCAAAAGATGGCTATTTCATCGTACCAAAAGTGATAGGGTAGGTTTTCTTCTGCTTTATATTTGTGAGAGTGTTGCGAGATTATTGGGGTTATTTGATCTCGTGCTATTGCCCGTGTTTGCTTGCAATTTAATGATGATGAAATGCGATAGTGTAAAAACCCATGTAGGTCATTTATCCAATGGAGCCAATATTGGCTAAGATGAGATCTTCCTTCATCTTGAAGCAGGTCTTTAATCGCCAAAGACTCATATACCAAGTCAGATTCTAAAAGTAAAAAATCCTGTGTAATCAACTCTCTTAAACACCATAGCGTATAAGCACTCCCAGTAGTTGCAAACTTTTCATTCTTATGCGTTATTATCTTAAAATCTTTAGCTGAAAGCCTATCTGCTAGGGCATCATAAGCTTTGTTTTCATAACCTGTGCCAATGATAACTTCTTGTATGCCTACTTCCTTTAAAAGCCTTAAGCTTCGCTCAATCAAAGTTTCTTGTAAAGATGCTGTATATAGAAAGCCTTTTGATAGATTGTTCTTGATATCGCCAATTGAGTAATATTTGCATAAGGTAATACCAACTTTACGACATGAAAAATCTAGAATAGTTAATACCCTCCCCCAAAAAAAATTAAAGTCAAAAGTAAAGATTGGATTTGCATATGTCATTAGAATCTGTGCTAGTACTTGTGTTCTTTATGGTTACTTGATTATTTTCCATATTTACATA
Source organism: Helicobacter bilis (assembly GCF_900198365.1). Lineage (GTDB taxonomy): Bacteria > Campylobacterota > Campylobacteria > Campylobacterales > Helicobacteraceae > Helicobacter_A > Helicobacter_A bilis_B. The sequence continues at coordinate 20,606 of NZ_FZMS01000013.1, forward strand.
TCCATCGCATTTATTTTATCCCCCAACAATCCTTACAATATCATTGTAAAGTCCAAATAACATAAGCGTTATAATAAGGCTAAATCCTAATGCGACAAGGATATTTGCTATTTTTTCATGCAGGGCTTTTCCGGTTAGCCATTCATAGAGAGTAAAAAGGATTTGTCCGCCATCGACTATGGGTATGGGTAAAAGATTTATTACGCCAAGATTCACAGAAATGATGGCTAACACCAAAATAAAATTAATAAACCCCACATTATATGCCTTCGCACTCACATCAGTAATGCCTACCACACTGCTTAGATTCTCAAGCCCAATTAGCCCTAGTAGCATATCCCGCAATCCCTTATATATCAGCATAATATCATCATAGACTTTCATCATGGCATTTTGCAGTATCTCAAGTGGACTAAAATACATGATTGTAATAGCAGGCGTGATGCCTAATATTATGCGATCCTTTTCCTTGCTTAAAGGCACAAGTAGTTCTAAAATCTCTTTGTTTTTATTGGATTTTTCATAAGAAATAGGGCGAGATATAAGCAGCTTTGCCTCCATATTTTGTGTTTTATTGTTATTTAAAATGTGACTAATATCGCTAAATTTTTCCACCTTAATACCATTGATACTTATTATCTCATCATCTTTTTTTAAGATATTATAAGCTAAAAATTCCTTGCCAATATCCCCAATAATAGGGGTATTAGAATAGCTTGGCACACCTTGTGCAAAAATGATTATATATATGAAAAATGCTAAAATAAAATTAAATAAAGGACCTGCAAGAAGGATTAAAATCCGCTGAAATGGGTGCTTAGAAAGCAGAGAATCTTTATCGTATTGACTAGAAACACTAGATTCTGTCTCATTAGAATCTTTAGATATAGAATCTTTTGTAATCTCACCTTTGAGCTTTACATATCCGCCAAGTGGTATGAGAGATAGGGTATATTCTGTGCCTTTGTATTGCTTTGTGATGAGCTTTTTACCAAAGCCAATGCTAAAAACTAAAACCCTAACACCAAACAAACGCGCAAATAAAAAATGCCCTAGTTCATGAAAAAATATGAGGAATGAGAGTCCCAAAATGGCAAATAATACTCCCATTTAAGCCATAGCCTTATAATATTTAAAGGTATAATCAAGCCCAGAATATAGCGTAACAATCACTGCAATCCACAAGAAAAGTGTGCCACCGGGGAAAAAATCAGCAAGTAAAAACGCAATCGCTAGAATCTGAAAGCCAGTCTTGTATTTTCCAAGCGGGCTTGCTGCGACATTTTGCTTTGAGTTTGCCGCTACAACACGCAATCCTGTGATATAAAACTCACGCGATAAGATGATAAAAACCGCCCACGCATTCGCCCTATCAAGCAATAATAAGCCGATGAATGCCCCTAGTATTAGCATTTTATCCGCTAAAGGATCAAAAACTTCGCCAAATGTGCTACCCAAATCAAACTGCCGTGCAATATAGCCATCAAAAAAATCTGTGATAGAAGCGATACAAAAAATAAGACAAGCACAATAATTCCGCCAAGAAATATCCACCCATGAAGGCACAATATGCTCCCAATGAAGCATAACAACAAGCAGCAAAACAGCAAGCAAAATACGCGAACATGTAAGAATATTTGGTATATGTTTCATGTAAAATCCAGTTTTATATATGTTAAGTAAAGTTAAAATTATAACAAAAAAAGCAAAATCTTTTATTGCTTTGTTGTGTTAGAGTTTTGTAATTTATGCTGCAAAATTTGCAACATTATAGAAAATATTTTGCAATAAGAATCTGTTGGGCGTGTTGCAATGTGATAATTTTAATTGTTTAGAATCAAGTGGGATTTGGTTTTTGTTGTTAACTTTATTTGGATAGAGTAACGCATTATTTTTATTTTTTAAGGAGATCTCTATGAATCATGTGCGTATAAGCGGGGGGGGGGCAATACCTCTGCAATAACGAAAATTACATTTTATGCCAAAAGAAACTACCCACGAGGCGTGGCGTTATGTGGCTAGGGCAGACCTGCAATCTCAATTGCTATTTTTGCTACTTTGCTGAGCGGATCGCTAACAAGAAACACCCTGAGCATCCATTTTTCTCTCTTGATAAAGCAAAAGAAATCTGTAAAATCTATGTTGATGAGTTCAATTGTAATAGCATAGATATTCAAGGCGGTGAGCCGACCATCTATCCTCATATTTTTGAGCTTTTAAAATACTGCAATGAAATCGGATTAAAACCAAGTCTTATAACAAACCTTATTGCTTTAGCAAAGTTTGAACACGCACAAAAATTTAAAGAGGCAGGGATTTATGATTTTCTCTGCTCTTTGCATGGTATTGGTGCTACCTATGATAAGATCGTAGGTAAAAAAGGTGGCTTTGAGAGACAAATTAAAGCCCTTACAAATCTACAAATACTAAAGATTCCAATACGGGCAAATTGCGTTTTAACAAATGAGGTTATAGATGAATTGCCGCAAGTCACTGATCTTGCAATTAAATATAATGCACGAGTGGTAAATTTTTTAGGTTACAATAATGCAGGTGATCAAAAGAGGGTAAGAGATACGCACAATATTCCATATTATGATGTGATAGGGCAAAAACTTACGCCTTGTATTGATAGATTGGAATCTCATGGCATTGAAGTGAATTTGAGATTCCTGCCATTTTGCGTTGTTGAAGAGCGACATAGAAAAAACATTGCAAATAGTTTGCAAATGATATATGATCTACATGAATGGGAGAGAAGCTCTAGATTGTGGATTGAGAGACAACCTCAAAGGGCAGCAAAACTAACGACAGAAAAACCAGATGTCATACGCTTTTTCACACAGCACAAAAGACGCATGGCAAAACGACACAAAAGCTTTACATGGCTAAAACGCACAATATTGCCCTATATTCGTTTTGATGACAAATATGCACCAATCCAACCCTATGAAAAGCCAATTTTAGATAAGATTAAGTTCTATACTCCAAATGTAAAAAACATAGAATCCTTTAGTAAATTAGAGCATTTTTATTTAGAGCAAGACCTTGTGTTTGATGACATTCTTAAGGAAAAGATTAAGCCAAAACGATGTGAAGAATGTTCGATTAAATTTATTTGTGATGGATTTCATTGTGATTTTATTGAGGAATTTGGACAAGGTGCAATTAAGCCGATACGCTTGGATAAAGAAATACTAGATCCCAAACATTATTCAAACCTGCAATATAAAGTCATAGAAAAACAAGAGTGGGATTGGTTCTTTAATGATTTTGAGCGAAAAGAAGTAGAAAAATGCGTGCAAGATTTTAAAGAAAATCTTAAAAACGAGGGACAACATGAAACTTCCGCAAGTTGAGATTATCATTTCTCTTTACAACTACGCAGAATATATTAGCGAATGTATCCTTTCTGTTATAAAGCAGGATTATCCGCATATTCTCATTCATGTCGTAGATGATGGAAGCAGTGATGATTCTGTAAGGATAGTGCAGGATTATTGTAGGCAATATGCAAATATTAGATTGACAACAAAAGCAAATGGCGGTCAGCTAAGTGCGTTTAATGCCGGATTTATTCACCTTGATGGGAAGAGTGAAATTGTGTTTTTTCTTGATGCTGATGACTATATGCGTGAGGGCTACATCAAAAAAGCTGTGGAAACTTTTTTAGAGTCTCAGTGCGATATGTTATTTTGCGATTTATTTATCATGCAAGATGGTAAAATAAGCGATGGTGATAATGAGGTTTTGCCCTATGGTGATTTAGGTTTTAGTATATTTGATACCTACTTTAATGGCTCTTATTATGGACACTCTACTTCTACAATAGCAATTACAAAACAGATGCTTAGCAGAATCTTGCCACTTTCATTGGAAAATGAATGGAGAATACGGGCTGATGATTGTATAATCTATGGTGCCGCATTGGTTGGGGCAAAAATATTTCACTTAGATTTCAAAGGCATTTACTATCGTGTGCATAGCAATAATAATCATTGTGGAAAAACTTTTTCTTCAAAATATGAATTTCATCGTGCTTTATCTGTGCAAAAACTATTTTCCACATTATTAGAGAGGCATAAAATTTCACTTCATTATAGTTTGTTTTGTGCAGAAATTGATTCAAAACCTAGTGATTTGTTGTATCGATATAAAAAGATGATACGCGCAACTGATTTTAAATATTTTCAAAAATGGCGTGCCTACAAAATACTTCGCAAAAAATTAAAAAGGATATGAGAGATGATAAAACAATATCTTTATAAAATACTATATTTTCTAAAGCTTAAAAAGAAAAAGAGAAAATCGCCTTATAGTTTTATTGATATTGGCTACAATTGGGCTGATAGCTTTAAAGATCTGATATTTTGTGAAGATATTAATATGCGGATTCAAAAGCTAAAACATGGTTTAGATATGGAAAGTTGTAGCATTATTGATGAAGTGCTAGAGAAGCTAATATGTCTTATCCCGCGTTCCACACAAAAAGCATTGTTTGATAAAAATACGCTGTTTTCACAAAGAGATTTAGCTTTGCAAAAAGAGATTCTAGATAACAAGATGTGGTCAGAGTATCCACTATCTAACTACTTTATGAGTGAAGTATATTATTATCATAATGGCATTAAACTGCTTCCAACACACTATATTGCAAGTCGTATTCACAATAAAACCATAATAGATGTGGGAGCGGCAAATGGCGATAGTGCGTTCTGTTTTGCTAAATATAACCCATATAGAATCGTGAGTTTTGAGATGGAAGCTTTGTGCTTTAATGAGCTAAACGAAAATATTAAAAAATACAATATAAACGCTTTTGCCTTCAATCTTGCTGTGTCCAATTGCAATACAGAACAATCTGTAAGACTAGATTCTATGCTAATTGCAAACAATGGGGGGGGGGGGTAATATTCCAAAAATAACCACCGAATCTAGTTTGCACAATTCTCATTTAGAGATTGGATTAATTAAAATGGATATTGAGGGGGCAGAAATTAAGGCTTTGCTTGGGGCAAAGGAAACCATATATTTACACAGACCTATATTAATCATTGCAATATATCATAATGCGGAGCAATTTTTTGATACAAAAGAACTCATAGATTCTTGGGATCTTGGGTATAGCTTTTTTATTGCAAAGCTTTCTGTTTTCCATCCAACAGATGAAGTTATGTTATTTTGCCTGCCCAAAATAGATTAAGTAGGTTTGGGATTTATAAAACCCACCTCAATATTTTCAATTATATTAAGAAAATAAGGGCTATAAAAGACCCTCCTCCCCCAAAGACTGAGTTACTTAATCATCTTTAACCACAAAGCTTTTCACGCCAAAATGCTTTGCATAACTTGGATTTGGAAATTCATCGGCTTTATTGGTTGGATTCTGCCAATCTCCATAGCGTTTATAAAAGCTGTGAAAATATTTAGAGCTTACTGCTATATCTTCTATCCCCCGTGCCTTTTGTGTCTCTATATAAGTTGCCATATTTTCCCATTTTATACGCATATCAACAAATGCACTCAAGACAAAACCACCATAAAGAAAGCTAAACAATAAGATTGCATATTGAAACTTTTTCTCGTGATTGTAAAACAAATTTTCTATGACTTTATAAACAATTAAAAACCCAACAATCCCTATGAGAACCACAAAGAGACGGGCCCTAGGCGGGATATTCACCTGCAGTGTCAATAAAAGACATATATGACAAAAAATAAAAAGTAAAAAAGCATAAAAATACAACCTAGATAATTCCATATTGTCATCCTTTTTATAGACAACCGAAGCGTAATAGCATATCACAATAAACAAACATGCGCCAACAAGATGTTTAATAAAATGCAAGGTAGGTATAGAAAAGACTGCAATAAAAATCACGGCAAATAAGAGTATTACACCAATGTGCTGCCATTGTTTTTGTTTAATTTGAGTGTATAAAAAACATAATAATAAACATGCAAATGTAACAAGGGTTGTGCTTGTGGATTTCATAACATGACTGATTCTTGCAAGTTTTTCATATAAACTCATATGTAAAAAGTCACCAATGGAATAATATTCAATCTCTAATTCTACAAATAAGGCCGCTCTCTTCGCATGACC
>NZ_FZMS01000007.1:0-379 GCF_900198365.1 Helicobacter bilis
TTATACTCAAATCTAGGCTCCTTATCTTTTATAGGTTTAAAGCCTTTGTCTAAATCTGCTTTATTTAATACTTTAAGCGTTTCTAGTGTGATTTCGCTTGGGTATTTTAAATCTTTTATAGCACTTTGCAAGGCTTTTGTAATAGCTGCATTATCGCCTATGTAAGGGATAAAGGCAAAAAGCTTTTTAAATAATCTATTGGTTAAAAAGACTTTTATTCTGCCTTCAAGTGTTGTGGCTAATGCACCGCTTCCCACTTGGTTGTCTAATGCTTTTGCTTTGCTTATTTCTTGGGCGAATTGATAGCTTTTAGCATAGCTTTTAAAAGTATCTAGTATAGGGTATATTTCAGGGTGCAAAGTAAGCTTTTCTAGATTCT
>NZ_FZMS01000007.1:592-15424 GCF_900198365.1 Helicobacter bilis
TTTTTTGGGTAGGATTTGGGTGCAAGTTTAGGGCGTTGGACTTTATGTCAGCTTGGCGGTTTGTTGCATTCCCTAAAGAGCCTCCGCTGTTTGCTCTCTCACTACTTTTAATATTATTAATAATTTTATTTATCTGTGTTGTTGGTAATCCTGTTGATATAATGTTATCATTTTCTTTTGTGGCAACAATGTAAAAAAAAATATCATGTGTCTCTTTGTGTTGATAAGCTTTTATATATTCCTTTTTTAACTCGCCATCTCGTATAGCCTCCAAAATATTTAGAAAACTTTTTTAGAATCTAGTTATACCTTTCGCATACGCACGATTTAACGCACTGGCTAACGCATACACTGAAGCTTTGATAATATCATTATCAATCCCAGCACCAAAGTATTTCTTGCCATTAGATTCAATCTGCACATAGGCAATAGCCTTTGCATTTGAGCCATTTTTCAAAGCGTGCTCGCTGTAATCTAGTATATCAAAGCTTAGATTTAAATGCTCTCTTAACGCATTTGCCACGCTATCAAGTCGCCCATTCCCTTTAGAATCTATGCTCTTTTTTTGCGGTTTTATTAGCTCTATATGCGTTTTACACTCATCTTCGTGCGTATCAAAGCTAAACTCGCCTATCTCTAAAAACTCCGCAACATTTACAAAATCCCTTTCAAAAATCGCACATATCTCACTAGGGCTAAGCTCTTTATGTGCTTTGTCCGAAATATCCTTAATATAGTAGGAAAACTCCTCTCTAAAAGGCGGCGGTAAGTTCGCCCCGTAATGCTCGTGCAAAATGTAGGCAATGCCGCCCTTGCCACTCTGTGAGTTTATGCGTATCACATCGCTTTCATACACTCGCCCCACATCTTGTGGATCAAGCGGGAGATAAGGCACACTCCAAGTGCTAAGATTTTTCTCTTTATGATACGCCATACCCTTAGCAATAGCATCTTGATGAGAGCCAGAAAAGGCAGCAAAGACAAGCTTTCCGGCATAAGGCTGCCGCTCATAGACTTGCATTTTGGTTACAGATTCATACACATCGCAAATATGCGGGAGATTGCTAAAATCAAGTTTGGGATCTACTCCGTGTGTGGTGAGATTTAACGCTAGGGTGATAATATCCACATTCCCTGTGCGTTCGCCATTGCCAAAAAGTGTGCCTTCAATCCTATCCGCCCCTGCTAAGATTCCAAGCTCCGCACTCGCTACCGCACAACCCCTATCATTATGCGGGTGCAAGGATATAAGCACATTCTCCCTATGCAAAAGATTCTTACTCATAAATTCCACTTGTTGCGCGTAAATATGAGGCAAACTCATCTCAACGGTAGCAGGGAGATTCAAAATAAACTTTTTATCCTGTGTAGGCTTAAAAATATCAATCACAGCATTACTCACTTCAAGTGCGTAGTCAATCTCTGTGCCGCTAAAACTTTCTGGCGAGTATTCAAAGAAAAAGTTGCCCTCTGTCTCTTGTGCGATTTGCTTCACGCACAACGCCCCATCAATAGCGATCTTTTTCACATCTTCTTTTGACTTTCTAAAGACTTGCTCCCTTTGGGCGTAAGAAGTTGAGTTATAAAAGTGCACCACCGCATTAGGACAGCCCTCTAAGGCTTCAAAAGTGCGTTTGATGATATGCGTTCTGGCTTGAGTAAGCACCTGCAAACGCACATCTTTTGGAATGAGATTCTGCTCTATGAGTGTGCGTAAAAAGCGGTATTCGGTTTCACTTGCTGCTGGGAATCCAACCTCAATATCTTTAAAGCCAATTTGCAGCAGGAGTTTAAAGAATATGATTTTTTCTTCTAAATTCATAGGGGTGATTAGGGCTTGATTCCCATCGCGTAAATCCACGCTACACCATAAGGGAGCGGATTGTATATACTCTTTTTTGCTCCATTCTAAATACGATTTAGAATCTTTATTAGAATTTGGCGGCATAAAATAGCCTCGTTTGTATTTTGTATGATTCATAAAAACTCCTTGTAAAAATTACTGCAAAAGCTTAAAAAGCCCTTTGATTGTAGCAATAAAAATCACAAAAATGATAAAAATTTTCTACAAAATCAGCAAAAGTTGCAAAGAATAGAAAATTTGGAATCTATGATATGCTCTCATATTTATTATCCCTTATTGTCTGCCTATCTTTGAAGAAACTAAGTCTTGTCATAATGGTTTGATTGCCATATTATCGATGATGATTGTAGGTAGTATAAATGTAGGTTTCTAAATATCTTAGTTATGCTAATGTAAGTGTAAAGTGAGATATTTACCATAAGGTGAATCTATTTGGAAATTTCGCTGTGTCTAGAATAACAACTTTTTGAAACTAAATTTTATTAATTTGTATTTCACATTTTGTATGCATGCAGAGTAATATACTCATTATTGTTTCTATATCATCAGTTATTGAGAAATACACTTTTTATTGCTACAATGATAAGTTTATATATTTTTATGGTTAAAGCTATTGTAAGCATTTTGAGTGAAAATAAACTAATAATTTTGCAAAATGGAGAATCAATGAGTAATACGCTAATACAGCCACGAACACTAAGTGGTTTCAAGGATAGACTGCCACAAGAGGCCTATGCAAAAGCAAGTATTGTGGAAAAAGTGAGTGAAGTGTTTTTAAGCTATGGTTTTATGCCTATTGAGACACCGCATTTAGAGTATGCTGATATTTTAGTAAAGCAAGGAAGCGAAGAGATACAAAAAGAGTTATATCGATTTAGAGACCATGGCGATAGAGATGTAGCCTTGCGATTTGATCAAACCGTGCCATTAGCGCGTTTTATCACGCAGCACAGACATGAATTAATCATGCCTTTTAAACGCTATGTGATAGGCAATGTATTCCGTGGGGAACGCGCACAAAAGGGGCGATATAGGGAATTTACACAATGTGATTTTGACTTTATTGGTAGTGATTCGCTAAGTTGTGATGCAGAGATTTTGCAGGTTATTTATAGCTCGCTTAATGCACTTGGTTTGCAGGAATTTACCATTTGGATTAATCACAGAGATATTTTGAATGGAATCTTTGCGTATTTTGGATTGCATGATAATGTTGAATCTGGCTTGCGTATCATAGATAAACTTGATAAGATTGGACTTGATGAAGTGCAAAAAGAATTGCAAAAAGAGTTAAATATTACAGCAGAAAAAGCACAAGAGATTTGCAGACTTGTTATGATTAAGCAGACTTCACATTATAGTGATTTCTTTAAAGAGATTGCCTATCTTAAAGACTACAATGAAACATTGCGTAAAGGATTGCAAGCTTTAGAATCTATGTTTAGCATTCTTGATGATTTGGAGCTTGATATATCAAGTTGTCGTATCAACTTTTCTATTGCTAGAGGGCTTGGCTATTATACAGGCATTGTGTATGAAACAACGCTAAATAGGCTAAAAAGTATTGGGAGTGTTTGTAGTGGCGGTCGCTACGATAATTTGACACAAAGTTTTAGCAAAGAGCGATTAAGTGGCGTTGGTGCGAGTATTGGTCTTGATAGGCTTATTGCGGCACTAATGGAGCTTGAGCTTTTAGAACTGCGTGGGACTATGGTGAGAGTGCTACTAATTGTAACGAATGAGGCGTATTTTGCCTTCGCACATAAGATCGCAGAGGCTTTAAGACATAGCAATGTAAAAGCTGAAGTCTATCCAGATGCAGTAAAGATTAAGAAGTCTCTCGGCTATGCAAACGCAAAAGGGCATGAATTCAGCATAATTATCGGTGATGAAGAGTTTCAAACAAAAACGCTTTCTGTCAAAAATATGACTTCAGGCATACAGATTGAGAAAGTAAGCTTTTTGCACGCGTTGCAAGTTGTAAGAAATTCTTAAATCGCATTAATGTATAGAAACCAATTGTCATATTGAGTGCGTAAGCACGAAATATCTTTTTAGATTCTATGTTAGATATTTCGCCTAAAGGCTCAATCATGACAATTTGTTATAGAATCTAAGAGATATGCTAGAAATAATTCCTTTGTGATTCACTATAAATGTGTTACGAAGAGATAATTTTGACATAACTTTTATGTGGTTTTACACTATAGTTTTATGTAAAAAATGTTAGAATTGTAATTCCTTGTTCATTTTAGTCTTTTGCAGATTGATACAATTATATCGAAAAACATTGTGTGAAGACTTTTTGGGATACAAATCTATAGAAAGGAAGAATATGCAGCTTGTTTTACTTGATAAAATGACACTTGGTAATTTTGATGAGACACTTTTCGCACAATTTGGCGAATTTAAATCATATCAAACTACAGATTCTACACAGGTTTTAGAACGCACAAAGGACGCAGATATTATCATCACAAATAAAGTTGTGCTAGATTCTAAGATTTTGTCTTCTTTACCAAAGTTAAAGCTTATCTGCGTGAGTGCGACAGGCACAAATAACATTGACATGGAGTATGCGAAAGCACACAATATAGCGGTAAAAAATGTAGCGGGTTACTCCACACATTCAGTCGCACAGCATACACTTATGTTGGCATTAAGTCTGCTTGGTCGTTTGCCTTATTATTCACAATATGTGCAACAAGGGCAGTGGTGCAAGAGTGAGATTTTCTGCCATCTTGCTTATGATTTACAAGATCTTTATGGTAAGCAGTGGGGTATTGTAGGTTATGGTAGTATTGGTAAGCAGGTATGCCACCTCGCAAAAGCCTTTGGAGCGGAAGTTAGCTATCATTCCACAAGCGGAAATAATACGCAAAATGACATACCACATAAAAGCCTAGATGAGATTCTAAAAACAAGTGATATTATATCCATTCACGCTCCGCTAAATAGCACAACACAGAATCTAATCGCAAAAGAGCAGCTACAAATGCTAAAAAAGGGAGCAGTTCTACTTAATCTTGGTCGTGGTGGCATTGTCAATGAAAAGGATCTAGCACAAGCCTTGCAAACACAAGACTTTCTGTTTGGCACAGATGTGTTAGAAAAAGAGCCAATGATAGCTAATCACCCCCTACTTGATTCTAAAATCGCACATAAAGTTATCATCACGCCGCATATCGCATGGGCGTATAAAGACACAAAAGATAGATTACTACAAATGGTGGCAGAAAATATTAAGCAGTTTTTGAATGCGAATGGGTAGTGTTTGTCTGGTTTAGCTTTGAATAGAAATTAAATGTAAATTATTTTACACGCTTTGCAACTAGAGATGCTAATATGTAGGTTTTTATCTTATATTGAATTAAATATAAAACACATAAGATAATTTTCTAAAAATATTTAATCTTGATGATATATCCATAATATTCTACAGTTTCAACATATTCAATAACTCAACTTCTAAGCTTTTAACCTTTGGTTTTATTTTTTTATAGAATCTGTTTTATGTTTTTTCAATTTATGCTTATTTCATGAAAGCTAGAATCTTTGTAATACAAAGCTAAAATGTCTTATATTTCCATAAAATCAAAGAAACTATAAATAAATTCTATAAACTATATCCCCATCTATATCTCATCCAACTTGCGGTAATAAACAATGCTAACAACCAATAATATTCCAAGTGGCACAAGCATACTGAATTCTGGTATAAAAATAGCATTAGCGTTTAATTTACCAAGTGAGAAAAACACACCCCATACCATCAAAGATAGCACGCTAAGGCTCACTCCAAGCATGGCAAGATTTCCATATCGTGCAAGTGGCGGGGCATAATATGCAATGATAACACAAAGCATACTGATAAAAAATGGCGTAACAGCAAGGGTATAAAGCACACCTCTTGTGCGTGCTGTATCTGCTCCTTCTTGCATGAGAATCTGTAATGAATAAAATGCGTCAGTAATAGATATTGCGGGTTTGTTTTTGTAAAATGTATCAAGCACTTTTGGTTTAAAGCCCTTTAGTGTAGTTGTGGAATCATGCCCTGTGGTTATCATGCCTTTATCGCCTAAGTCATAGCTAGTGGGTAATATTGAAACCCGCGGGTTTAAAAGCTCCCACTCATCATTATGAAAATAGCCCTCTTTTGCACGAGTTATACTTACAAGCTTCCTAGAATCTTTGTATTCTGTGTGATAGATTTGTATATTTTCAGCCTTTTGTAAGAGCGGATATACTTTCTCAAAAAACACATAATCAGTGTTATAGCGGATAAATAAATCTTTAGAAACATCAGCATTATTACTGCTACTCACGATATTATCTGCCCTTTCTTGCGCATATACAAAATCAGTCGCATTTAAGCCGATATAACCACACACGACAAGATTAATAATAAGAAAAGAGGGATAAAAAATCTTCCTGCGTGAGTATCCAAGTGATAGCAAAGCTACATACTGATTGCTTTTAATAAGGCTAATGTAGAATACAATAAGTCCAAGCAAAAGGGCTAAAGGCAAAACATAATTAAACGCATACATCGCATCAAATGCAAGAAACCATATCGCATTATTAGCAGATTGGGCTAGGGCATCAAAATATTGCAGACTATCCACACAGATAAAGAAAAACTCTAGTCCGCATAAAATCACAAGCGTGGGCTTTAGATACCTTAGGGCAACAAACCAAAAAAACATATATTTCCTTGCTATTTTATTATAGATTATTTGTAAGCAAATATTGTAGCTTGTAATTTATAGTTTTTGGTATTTTGTTGTATGTTAAATGCTTTTAAGAGTTGTGCTTAAATAAGATTCTAAAAAGGTCAATATGAATATATTACCATGTGCTTTTGCGTGTAAGATATGGCTTTGTTTAGGGTGGATTGTATGGAATTTTATAAAATAAATAGGTATATCTTAAAAAATTGTCGTGATGGATTTTAGATTAAATGTTGTGAAGTCCATTTTATCATTTAGGCAGATTGAGGCGCAACATAAATCATGTTAAGTTATTAAAAATACACAAAAATGTATGTTTTATGGTAGAATCTAGCCCTTTATTTTTTAGCAAAAACACAAAAAGGTAAATTAATGGGACTTTCAATAGGTATTGTTGGGCTTCCAAATGTCGGTAAATCAACGACTTTTAACGCACTCACAAAGGCGCAAAATGCGGAGGCGGCAAACTATCCATTCTGCACGATTGAGCCAAATAAGGCGGTTGTGCCTGTGCCAGATTCTAGGCTAGATGAGTTAGCAAAGATAGTAAATCCCCAAAAGATTCAGCATTCAGTCGTGGAGTTTGTGGATATTGCGGGGCTTGTGCGAGGGGCGAGTAAGGGTGAAGGGCTAGGCAATCAGTTTTTAGCAAACATTAAAGAAGCGGATATGATTTTGCATATTGTGCGATGCTTTGAAGATTCTAACATTACACACGTGGAAGGGCGGATTGATCCTATTAGCGATATTGAGATTATTGAGCTAGAACTGCTTTTTGCCGATATGGCAAGCCTTACTAAACGCATTGAAAAGCTACAGAAAGAGAGTAAGGCACAAAAGGGGGCAAACGCACAACTCTCCATTGCACAAGAGCTTTTAGCACATTTAGAATCTAATAAGCCAGTCAAAACCTTTGCTAAAAAAGAGAGTGAAGAGTTTGTAACGCTTAATCGTGAGCTACGATTTCTCACAAATAAGGAAGTGATGTATGGGGCAAATGTGAGTGAAGATGGGCTAGAATCTGATAATCTTTATGTGGAAAAAGTGCGTGAATATGCCACACAAAATGGGGGCATTGCTATTAAGCTTTGTGCGAAGATTGAAGAAGAGATGGTAGGAATGGAAGATAGTGAAAGAGCGGAGTTTTTGGCAAGTCTTGGGGCAAGTGAGAGTGGGCTAGAGCAGATTATTAGAGAGGGGTTTTCGCGGCTTGGGCTTATTAGCTACTTTACTGCGGGGGTGAAAGAAGTCCGTGCTTGGACGATTAGGCGTGGGGATTTAGCACCAAAGGCGGCTAGTGTGATACATAAGGATTTTGAAAAGGGCTTTATCCGCGCGGAATGTATAAGTTATGATGATTTTATCAAATATGGCGGAGAAGCAAAGGCAAAAGAGGCTGGGGCTATGCGGATTGAAGGTAAGGACTATATCGTGCAAGATGGGGATATTATGCACTTTAGGTTTAATGTGTAGATAATAACAGATATTTTAGAAAGGGTGAGAAATAGAAATGAATAAAATTATTGAAATAACTCATCAAGTTAATCCCCCCCCCCCCACAATCATCACTGCTTTTTACAAGCTTGATTTAGCCACACAAAGCACAAAGTCTTATAAAGCAAAACGCACGACACAAACCTACCTTGAATACTTTAGCTTTTTATCAAAACTGCAAAATAACTTCATCATTTACACAAATGAAGATATAGATTTAGAAATTTATGCAATGCGTTCTTTATGCGGATTAGAATCTAAAACAATAATCATTCATAAAGACTTAGAATCTTTTGATACAAATGCCCTAGATTCTATCCGCAAAGTTTTTAAAGATTATAATCAAGCCGCAGATAGATTTGACCCTGAGCACCCGCCTCACACAAGCACGGAATATAACTATCTTATGTATTGTAAATCCTTTTTTGTATGCGATGCACTACATAATCCACTCACAAAGCCCTATTTAAACGAGCAGATTCTATGGCTTGATTTTGGTTACAACTTTAATGGCGCTATGTTTGTGGATTCTAATGAGTTTGATTTTACTCTCACTCCACAAGCCCCACTCATAGATTCTAAGCTCAATCTATTCTGTTTGGGGTGTAAAGATAATAGGGCATTGCCACATATTTTGCTAAAAGGGAGTGAAAATTTTCTTATTGGCGGCTGTTTGTATGGCTCAAAAGAGGCGTGGAAAAGTTTTAATGAATGTATGCAAAAGGCACTGCAAGCCTTTGTGTCCTTTAATATTATGGACGATGACCAAAAGCTTTATATTTGGTGTGTGCGAAATTTCCCCGATATTTTTAACATTCTTTATATTGATGATTGGTTTAATGCGCTCTTTTATTTTATGGAAGAATCTAAGCGAAAAAGCGTTTCAGTTACAAAAGATTCTATATTGAGAGATAGTCTTTTAACCTTTGAGCAATATCAAAATCAATGTCAAAATATGGAAAACACAGAATCTAGCCAAAAAATAGCAAAAAAGCGGAATATTGGCAGGAAAATCATAGATAAGATTAAAAATAAAATAAAGAAAATATCAAGCAATAAGTAGTAGTAAAATGATTTAAATCCATGCTTGTAGTTTCTCTGTATTTTAAACAATGGCAAACAGCCCTTGAGAAAATCTTATGGAATCTAAACCCATCAAAATAAGATTCAATAAAATTCTATGTAATACTTAACGCCTTGTCCATGAGTTATTCTCGCCATAGAAATGTAAAATAACAATTGTTTTATTCACGACAAAAGCTTCTAGGGAGTTTGTGCTATGGAGTGATTCATCTTGCTTTTGCACGATCTCTACAGAATCTAGCATAGCTTTTGGTGATGAGGCATCATTATTTAGTCTCTTTGCATAGGAAAGTGAGCTAAAGGCATATAGCCCGATTTCATCAACGCCATTTTGCTCGCTAAAGTCTTTCTTTTTTGCTAAGATTGTACGCATAAGAGAATCTTTTAGCCCTCTATCCATGTTGCGTGCAAAGATATTAGAATCTAAAAGCTTATAAAATGCACGATCAATTGAGCTATTATGAAAAATATAAACTTTCACACCGGTTTGACTACGCGATCCGCCAACTCTGCCTACATTCATATTCGCACTTTTACTCGCAATAGCCTCTTGCATATAGAAATCGCAACCATCACAAGCATACTGCAAAGCACCAAGCTCAAAACCACTCAATCGCTCATCAATAGCTTGTTGTTGAAGATCACTAGCGTTTGCCGTGCTTGGCTCCGCGGTGCAACTAGAAAAAATAATACAAGCAAGAAACGATATAAAAGATAATAAACAAAACCTATAAACACCCATTACAATCCCTTTATTTTCAAGTAATTATAACATGTTTAATAAGCATTTATGATACCTTATTCACCGTACATAAGATTCCATATTCGGTCTAAAGTTATATTTTACATTGAGAAATTAAAATGCTGTATGTTTTTTGCTACAATATTGGTTTTTATTTATTTTCATTTATTTATTCTAAGTTAGGTTTATTATTTAGTCAATATTGTTGTAAAAGATTCTATGTTTAGAATCTAGGTTTTAAAAATAAGAATGAGCTATAAGGCGTTTTAATGTTTATAAAGATTCTACCATTTTTAAGTATTTTGATATTTCGTTTTATTGGGCTTTTTATCGTATTGCCTGTTATTTCCTTGCTTATTGCTACAATGCCTCATGCAAATATTTGGAGTGTCGGCATGGCGATTGGTGCGCCCTATCTTTTACAGATGATTTGTCAGCCTTTTTTTGGTCGCTGGAGTGATATTTATGGTCGCAAACCTATCCTTATATTAGGGCTTGTTATATTTCTTATTGGCACGATTATTTGCATGTTTGAAAGCTCGATTTATTATCTCATACTTGGGCGATGTGTGCAAGGTATGGGGGCTATTGGCGGGATACTCACGGCTTTAGTTGCAGATTCTGTAAAGGAAGAGAAACGCACAAGTGCTATGGCATTAATGGGCGTTGGAATCTTTGTAAGCTTTGTTATAGCTATGATATTAGGCTCGATACTTGGCGCACATTATGGGCTAAACTCACTTTTTGCCTTAAGTGCAGTAGTTACTATAATTTCGCTTATTATCACTTTTGTATTTGTAAAGCCAACACCAAAAATCGCTTATGTATATCCAAATCATGATGAAAGTAAAGATTCAGAATCCACGATTAAAAGAAGTATTTTTGCGGTGGGTTTAAGTGGCTTTATAGAAAAATTACTTATGGTTTTAACCTTTGCATTAGTGCCTATTATCTTAAACGAGCATATAGATAAAACGCATTTTTGGTATGTTTATGTCCCCGCTATGTTTGCTGGTATTATAGCCCTTGGTCCAACTTCAGTGATAAGTGAGAAAAAGGGCAAATCAAAAGAAGTATTACTTGTAAGCATTGCAATCTTTTTTATCGCATATTTTTGCATGGCATTATGGATTGATAGAATCATTATTTTTGCCATTGGACTTGCATGCTTTTTTGCAGCATTTTCCATGCAAGAAGCCTTACTGCAAAGCATGATAAGCAAGTATGCAAAGGCAAAAAATCGCGGCGGTGTTATAGGCGATTTTAGTGCGGCTGGGTTTGGTGGGAGCTTTGTGGGGGCTATGATAGGTGGCTTTTTTAGTCAATACGAAGCGATTGTTGCATGGCATTGGGTGCTTTTTGGCACACTTATGGCGAGTATGATTCTATGGATTTTTATCGTGATTATGCTTGTTAAAAACCCTGAAACTCACAAAACACTCTACATTCCAATGGATACAATAGGACTAAAAGATTTAGAATCTTTAAATTCGCTTGTAGGCATTAGGGAATGGTATGAGAATTTGCAAGAAAACTTGCTTACTATCAAATATGACACAAAGATTCTAGAATCTAAGCAGATTTATACTTTATTACAATGTAAGGGAGAATGATGAAAAAACTTTGTATGATATTACTTCTATTTAGTGCATTTGTATTTGGGCAAAATCGACAAGAAGCATGGCGTAATGTAAAAAGTATTGAAGCAGATTTTACACAAGAGATTAAGGGTGAAAAGGGTGCGATGCCTGTCGTGTATAAAGGCAAACTCTATGCAGCAGACAATAAGGTAAAATGGCTGTATGTAGCACCCCTTGCAAAAGAAGTGTATTTAGAAAAGACACAAGCCTATATCTACGAACCAGCACTCAAACAAGTAACGATTGGGAATCTCAAAGAAAATGTGGATTTCATACAGATTCTAAAGAGAGTGCAAAAGATAGGAAAAGATAGCTATAAAACACAAATTGGCGATATTGCTTACTATGTGATTATCAAAGATTCTAAGCCTTATGAGCTAAAATATACTGATAGCATCGATAATGTTATCACTATACGCTTTGAAAATGTGAAGATGAATGCAAAGATTGATGGCAGCGTGTTTATATTTCAGCCACCAGACGATGTGGAATATATTGATGCAAGTTAAGTGTAATAAAGCTCGTTTTAAGTATCATATTTTTATACACAAAACAACATAAAAAGATTCTATAAAGGTTTAGAATCTTTGTAGCTTTGAGTGAGCATAAATCTTGTTATCTTTTTTAATCCATGTAAGTTTTATGCTAAAATCCACATTTTATAAAGGAATACAAATGCTAAACAAAAAGATTCTAGTAACCGGCGGTGCGGGATTTTTAGGCTCACATTTATGCGAAAGACTGCTTGAACGCGGTGATGAAGTGCTGTGTGTGGATAATCTATTTACTGGCACAAAGCAAAATATTCTGCACCTTTTATCAAACCCTAGATTTGAGTTTATGCGACACGATGTAACTTTCCCGCTGTATGTGGAGGTTGATGAGATTTATAACCTCGCTTGTCCAGCAAGCCCTGTGCATTATCAGTTTGACCCTGTGCAAACGACGAAAACTTCTGTAATGGGTGCGATCAATATGCTAGGGCTTGCTAAACGCGTGAAAGCAAAGATTCTACAAGCTTCTACAAGCGAAGTTTATGGCGATCCTGAAATCCATCCGCAAGTAGAATCTTATAAAGGCTCTGTCAATCCCATCGGCATAAGGGCGTGTTATGATGAGGGCAAAAGGTGTGCGGAAACGCTATTTTTTGACTATCAAAGGCAGCATAATCTAAACATTAAAGTAATGCGGATTTTTAATACTTATGGTCCTAGAATGCACCCAAATGATGGGCGAGTGGTGAGTAATTTTATCATTCAAGCGTTGTGTGGGGAGGACATTACCATCTATGGTGATGGGAGTCAAACGCGGAGCTTTTGCTATGTAGATGATTTGATTAGCGGAATGATTGCTCTTATGGATAGTAGAGATGGATTCTATGGACCGGTAAATATCGGCAATCCGCACGAATTTAGTATGCTAGAGCTCGCACAAAATGTGCTTGAGCTCACAAGCTCTAAATCAAAGCTTGTATTTCTACCCCTGCCACAAGATGACCCAAAGCAACGCCAACCAGATATAACCCTAGCCAAAAAAGAGCTAAACTTTAGCCCAAAAGTGCAACTAAGAGAGGGACTAGAAAAGACGATTGCGTATTTTAAAACTTTGCTTTAGTGGATTTAAAATGCTTGTATTTAGATTTGCCAATCTATAGTGTTATATATGAAATATTAGAGTAGATTCCACCAATTTTAGAAAGTCATTACTTTGCTAAATGAATTAAGCCTCTCAATATATAGATTTTAAAGATTTCATAGCATTTGCCTGAAGTGTGTTCCATGACACAAAATGTGAATAATCTCAACTAAACAGATTATAGATATAGCTGTTTTTGTTTCGTTTGGAAGTTGAAAATATATATTTTGTAACCTTTTGTAAAATTATTTTATAAAAATGTTTCGTATTTTACCTTTGGTTATGCTAGTCTTATACAATACGCTTGCAACGACTTATCACTCTCTTATATTACAGTAGATTCGATTGTGATAAGCCCGTATTCTAGGTTGAAAGGAACTTTATGCAAGTAAATATTGCAAAAAACTATATTTTAGGCGTCGTGGCAGTAGCCTTGCTTGCTTTCTTAAGCATTGCTATTGTTAGAATCCCCTCCATTGCCGCCCTTTCTCTTTCACCACTTATTATTGGAATCTTGCTTGGAGTTTTACTCTCATTTGTTTATCACAAAAAACAAGATTTTATTGGGCTTGGCGTAACTTTTAGTGCAAAAAAGATACTTCGCTTTGGAATTATCCTGTATGGCTTTAATGTCTCAATAGCAGAAATTGGGGAAGTGGGCTTTATCGGTATTGCGGCGTGCGTGTTTGTCGTGGTTTGTATCATGGGGCTTGGTGTGTGGATTGGCATGAAGTGGCTGAAGCTTGATAGAGATATTGCGATTTTAGTTAGTGGTGGTAGTGCGATTTGTGGGGCAGCGGCAATCCTTGCTTTAGAATCTTCTTTGAAATCAGAAGCCTATAAGGGCGTTATTGCTGTTGGCACTGTGGTAATCTTTGGTTTAATCGCGATGTTTGCCTATCCCATTTTGTATGCGAGTGGCATTATCCCATTCACACACACGCAAGAGGGGCTATACATCGGCTTAACCCTACATGAAGTCGCAAATATCGTTGGTGCTGGTGGGGCTATCAGTGATGAATGTGCGAATTTTGCCCTTATCACAAAAATGATACGCGTAATATTGCTTATACCCCTGCTTTTAATTGTCCCTATGCTATGCAGTAAAACTCAAGATGGTGGTGGTAAGAAGCTGCATATCCCATGGTTTGCGTTTGGATTTTTGGGTGTGGTTATCCTGCATTCTTATGTGGATTTTTCGGATAATATTGTTATGGCGTGTAAATTTGTATCGGCATTTTGTCTTACTATGGCTATGAGTGCTTTAGGCTTACAAATTGATTTTAAGAAGTTTAAATCCGCTGGTGGTGGGGCATTCATGCTTGCTTTTATACTATTTATTCTGCTTTGTATTGGCGGCTTTTTTCTTGTGTATGGGCTAACAAAACTTGGGTATTTTTAGATTATATAGGGTTTGTAGTCGGATTCTGTGTTGTATTTAGTTATTTTATTTTCTACTCAAATGTTTGTTGTTAGAAGGTTGTTGTAAAAACAAAGTTTATTTTACGGCCCCTTGTATATTTGGACAAATATGTCGTGCTACATAGCAAGATTCTTACTCTCACAATTCTTTGACAGATCGTGTAGAATATACTGTTAGCCACGATACAACTAGTTTTCTACCAATATCGCAATACTACAATC
>NZ_FZMS01000093.1:0-9962 GCF_900198365.1 Helicobacter bilis
TTAAGCCTTTTTTATAGTAGTCATTATCGCTTTGTCATGTTTTACTTTTCCTTTGTCATGTTGAGATATAGGCAAAACATCTTTAACCTTTCCTAAAAGATCTGCATTCTCATGCATATTGCCAACGACTTCTAAGCATTCTAATTTATTATTTTTTGTAGCCATTGCTTCTGTTGTTATAAATGCTTTGTAGCCTTGTGCCACAATCTGCTTGAAATTCTGTTTCAATTTCTGGGCCTACAATGTAAAATGTATTTCTAACATACACTACTAAATTGAGTATCTTTTTTCATTGTAGCATACCCTACAATATCATTCCCATAAGTCTTCGTGTCATTTTTATCGCAAAATCTACTCCATAGTTTCACTATATCGCTAGGCTCTAGAGATCTACATCACAAAGTCTTAAGACCGACATTATTTTAGCCCCCAGTATCTCATAATCTAAAATATTACTCACTTTTAATCTAGCATTTACTAAACTCTAGGCAGATAGACTTAAAAATAAAAAGATTTAAAATAAGCGAGATTCTAAAGCTTTAATATGATAGCTTTTGCGGTGGATTGGGCTGTAGCCATGTTTAGCGATAGATTCTATATGGGCTTTTGTGAGATAGCCTTTGTTGTTTTTGAGATTATATTGTGGATACAAGTCATGCAAAGTAAGCATTTCAGAATCTTTGTTTGTTTTAGCAAGGATAGATGCCGCAGATATTAGGACATGTTTGCTATCTCCCTTTATTAGCGTGTCAATTTCTTGCACGCCAAAGCTTGTATTCCCGTCAAATATAACGCTTTTGCATTGATGTTTTTTTGCATGAAGTAAAAGTTCTTTTAAGCCCATTTGCATACATTGCCCTAAACCTTTAGAATCAATATTTACAGAATCAAAACTCACAATTTTTGTCTTACCTTCATGCTCTCTCAAAAACTCTTGTATAGAATCTGCTCTTTCTTGCCTTTGTGTCTGTGTGAGTTGTTTGCTATCTCTTATATCAAGCTTTTTAAAAGATTCAAAATAGCATTCATCAAGCATGACACTTGCGATAAATAAACTACCAGCCACACAGCCCCTACCAGCTTCATCAATGCCACAAATTAACATGCTAATAGCCTAATAAGCCCATGACTTCATGCCCGATAAATGCGAATGTATAAGCAGCAAGTGTGGTGAAAATAAAGAGATAGATTCCATAAATTTTCTTTCCGCTTTCATTGATAAAGGCGATAGTCGCAGCAAAGCATGGTATATACAGCATGATAAAAAAGATAAAGGCAACGGCGGCTTTTGTGTCAATGTTTGCCCTTAGCTCTTCTTGCAGGCTTTGATTTTTCAAATCATCATCGACTGCCTCTTCACCAAGCGCATAAAGCACACCAAGCGTTGTTACCACCATCTCTTTTGCGGAAAATCCTGTGATAAGTGCGACAGATAATCGCCAGTCAAATCCAAGTGGGGCAAAAATAGGCTCTAGTGCATGTCCTAGTCGCCCTGCAAAGCTGTATTCAAGTTGTGATTCTAAAAGATTATTTTCATATATTTTTTGCTTTTCTTCAAACTCTCTCTCATTTAGATTCTGTGTTTCTAGTGCCTGTATGTCTCTATTAAATTCTTCCTGCAATAGTGTGCTTTTAGGAAAATTTGCAAGTATCCACACAAGGATAGCCCCAATTAGTATGACACTCCCAGCTTTCTTTAAAAAGAGATAGCTTTTACCCCATACGCTAAACCATATTACGCGAAGAGTTGGGATTCTATAACGGGGCATCTCCATTACAAAAGGCTCACTCTCCCCGCGAAATACAAAGATTCTTAGAATCTTAGCAAGTATTAAAGCGATAATAAAACCGCATAAATAGATTCCAAAGAGTATAAATCCAGCATACTCCACCGGGAAAAATGCACCAACAAATAGCAGATAAATAGGCAGCCTAGCACTACAACTCATAAAGCCGATGATAAAAAGTGTGAGTAATTTATCCCTTTTATTCTGCAAAGTTCGTGTCGCCATATACGCTGGGACAGAGCAGCCAAAACCCATAACAAGCGGGATAAAACTCTTACCATGCAAACCAAACTTGAAAAACAAACCATCAAGCATAAACGCCACTCTAGCCATATAGCCACTACTCTCTAAAAGGCTTAACCCCAAAAATAAAGTAGCAATCAAAGGCAAAAAGCTAAGGACTGCTCCAACGCCTTTAATAATCCCATCGCCTAAAAGTGAGGCAAAAAGCTCATTTGATATAGAATCTTTTGTAAAAGTCGCAAGTGTGTCAATGCCAGATTCTATCATTTCTTTAAAAAAATCCCCAAGCACAAAGCTAAGTTGAAATACAAGAAACATAGCGAGTAAGAAAATAGGGATACTCCAGATTCTATGTAGTAAAATAGAATCTAGCTTAGCACTCCCTGCGGCACGAGTTTTTGTAACCTTTTGGATACGATTTGCTATAACTTGTGCATTTTGTGCGAGTGTGCTTGTGATGCCTATATTTTTATTTTTATGCTCTTGTATTTCTTCTTGTGTATTGTGCCATTTTATATTTTTAGAATCTTTTTGTGTCAATTCTGTATCTTTTGTTTTCATATAAGATTCATGTGTGGTGATCAATGTGTCAAGCAAGGTATTTAGATTTTGCTTCTTTGTAGAAGAGACTTCACATACATTTGTATGTAGCATTTCGCTTAATTGCTTAGTGTCAATTATTATGCCATCAATTTTAGCTTCATCAATCATGTTTAGGGCGATTAGCTTTGTTTTATCTAGCTGTTGCAATTGCAAGGTTAAGATGAGATTATGCTCTAGGTTTGTAGAATCAAGCACATTTAGGATAATATCATAACTCTCATTATCCAAAAAATCCTTACAAACCTTCTCTTCTGTCGTATAGCCATTTAGAGAATATGTCCCGGGTAAATCAATCATAGTGATAGTATAGTCTTTGTAGTTTAGTGTAGCTTCTGCCTTTTCAAGTGTAACGCCACTAAAGTTTCCCACTCGCATTTTTGCATTGCTTAATGCGTTGATTAATGAGCTTTTGCCGACATTTGGTTGCCCTACTAAAACGACTTTGAGTGTTTTCATGATAAGCATTCCTAAAATGAGTGATTAAAATAATATTAATCCTTATTTTAACTTGTAAATATGAAGTTTATATTTACCTATGAAGCCCTATGACACAGGTAAAGAGAGATTTTTTATAAAATAAAAGTTTAAAATATATAAAAAGATAGGAATATTATATAAAAAATAGATTGTAGTGCTTATTTATTATATATTTTATAGTATTTAGTAGGAAAATATAATGAGATAGTGAAAAGCAAAACTTATAAATAGTTTGTATTATCATAATTACGAAATATATGAGAATCTGTAATATATAAGATTTTCTAGCGACCACCCCTCACAGAATAAAAAATAACCTTAATAAAAATCGTAAAAAAGATTCCCTCAAAAGTGGCTGCAATAATGAGTGAATAATATTGCTCTTGTGTGATAGCATGTAAATCTAGCCCAAGCTTTGCGATGGCGACTAAAAAGGTAAGCGGCATACAATCACTTAGGGCAAAAAGTGTAGTATTTTTAATGCTTTTAAAATACGACCCAAAGGCAATATTTGCGGCAAGTAATCGCACGGCAAGCATTCCAAAGGCAATGTAGATTCCTTGTAACATAACATTGTAATTGCCTAGAATCTCTTTAAGGTTGAGTGTCGAACCGACATATACAAAAAATAAAGGCACAAAAAATCCAAATCCTATGTCATTTAGCTTATGCACCATGTCGTGCTTATAGGCAAAAAAAGTAGCTATCACCATACCTGCTAAAAACGCACCAAGCACATCTTCAATATCCATGAAAGTTGTGATTCCAATGAGAATGAAAAAGAGCATAAAGCTAAAGCGAATGTCTTGATTATTGCTATCATTTGTCGGCATAAACCATAGTTTTATAGCGGGTTTCCACCAAAAGACAATTTTGCCTATACGAAAGATAATGAGAAATGCTATAACAAAAAGGGCTAAAAACGCAAAGGCTTTATAAAAAGTCCATGAAGTGATTGTGCCTACATTTTGTGCGTAGCCATTCTGCACCACAACAAGGGCAGTAATGCTTACGAGTTCACCGACTATGCCTATTTTTAAAGCGACATTTAGCCACTCACGATTTTTCCCATAATCCCTTATAAGCGTTACTAACATACCAAGACTCATCACAGGAAAAATAGCGATATAAATCCACTCAAGCCTAAAGATTAAGACAATGCTTCCCGCTGCTGCATATAGAATAATAAAATATAAACACGCCTTTTTGTAAAACTCTTTACCAAGCCTACTAAACCCACGCAAATCCACTTCCATACCCGCTAAAAGCATGAGATACAAAAAGCTTACATGTGCGACTACATTAAGTGTTTCACTGCCTTTAAAGATTCCAAAATAGCACGCAAAAGCACCAAGCAGAATCTCTACAACCGCAACAGGAATGCGAGTAAATCTACTCACATAAGGTGCTGCTACAATCAATAACGCAATAACCGCAAAAGTAGATAACTCTTGTCCATGCATAGCTTTACTTTTCTTAGAATCTAAACATTATGTATGCCTTGAGCGAATGCCTTGAGAAAGGCTTGTGGATAGAGTCTATATTCCACATCATGCACTCTTTGTGTGAAGTCTTCAAGGCTTTCATTTGGAATCTTTTGTATTTTTTCTTGCAAGATAATCATACCAGAATCAAGCTCTTTTGTTACAAAATGCACACTGACACCGCCAAAGTCATTACTATCAGCATAGCTTTTTTCAATACCATTTAGCCCTTTATGTAGTGGTAAAAAGCTTGGGTGGATATTAAGGATTCTTATATGTTTTAATCTATCTAAAAATTCAGCCCCTAAAATCCGCATAAATCCAGCAAGTAAAATGCAGCTAAGCCCTTTTTCTCTCTCTAGATTCTCTAAATAAGCAAGTAATGCCATATCAAACTCATCTCTACTTTTATCTGTGCCTTCTATTATTTGTGTAGGCAGACCAAGCCTTTTTGCACGATGAAGAGCATGTGCGTCTTTATTATCACTTACAATGCCTAAGACATTGATTAAGGGATCTTTAGCAAGCATAGAATCTTGTATTGTCTCACTATTTATGACAAAGGCATTTGGGCTTGTTTGCAGGGGTGCTTTGTCTTTAGTCGTACTATTCTTTGTGAGATTCATACCATTTTGCCGCATGGCTTGAGTGATTGTTTTATTATGCAGAGATAGGACTAGATTCTCCATATTTGTGCCATTTCCACTTGCAAGTATTACTACATTTATCGTTTGTCCCATAGAGTTCCTTTTGTGATTAGTTTAGCGTGTCAAACCATTCTGGCTTGTCTTGTCTTATAAGCAAGATATTTGCAATAATTGTTTGTGCATTATAGGGTAAATCATCATCTTGAGATTCCATAACTTCCATATAATAGTTCAGTGCATCATCTAGATTGCTAGGCTTTAAACCTGCAAAATGAAATGCTACCTCAAACATATCAAGGATTTGAGATTCTAGCTCTTGTATTTCTTCATCTCGTATTTTATTTTGCAAGGCTTGTGTGTTGTGAGACTTTTTATGTTTTTTATCGTGTTGCTGCATTTACATATCCCTTTAATAGCCATCAAAGCGTAAGCAATAAAAGTGGCATTATAACAAAGTTTCATGGAATATGCAAACTCTAGTATTTATTAGGTTTATCTCTTATTAGTCATTTTATTTACACCCTAACAACCCTCAAGGCATTCAGCAAGGCTAAAAGGGCGACACCCACATCGCCAAATACAGCAAGCCACATATTTGCAATACCTGCGATACCAAGCAGGACTAAAATGAGCTTTGTGCCTAATGCAAAAGTGATATTCTGCCAAGTGAGTGCTTGAATCTTTCTTGCGATTTTTATAGCATGGACTATACCCATAGGTGAAGGATTTGTAAGGATTATATCCGCACTCTCTTTGCTAATATCACTATGAGAATCTTTTGTGCCAATGCTTATGCCAATATCTGCTTGTTTTAATACGATGGAATCATTAATGCCATCGCCTACAAAGGCTGTGATTTTATGGGGCTTGGTGTTTTTACTAGAATCTAGAATCTTATCATGTTGAGATTCCACGCTACATACTTCAGTTAACACCTTAGCATGATAAGTATTAGATTCTAACTTTTCTTTATTTTTCATACTAACCCCCACTTCGCATTTATAAGATATAGAATCTAGCCCCATTAATTCCTGTAATTTTTCTGCTTTTTGTGTAGGTAATAATCCTGCATAATAGCTTTGTATATTAAGCATTCTTGCGATATGTGCGACACTTTTTTCATTATCGCCACTTAAAATTGCAAGTGGATTTACTCCAAGATCCCTTAAAGCCTGCATACACTCCTTGCTATCTTCTTTTAGTATATCACCTAGGATAATATAGCCTTGATAGATTCCATTTTTTGCAATATGGATTATGCTAAACCCGCTATCTTGTGTATCTTTATGCGTGTAGAATGGGCTTATATCTATACCTTTATCTTTCATTAAAGCTTCATTGCCAACTAAGATTCTATCTCCGCAGCACTTAGCATATACGCCTTTTCCACCTATCTCTTCAAAGCTTTCTATCTCACAAATATGCGTGTTTTTAGAATCTTGCATAATAGCTTTTGCTATTGGGTGATTTGAGAATCTTTGTGCCCTTTGTGCTATCTCTAGTAGGTTTTCTTTGCTTATATCTGTTAGCGGATTTATAGATTCTATTTGAAATACGCCTTGTGTTAATGTGCCTGTTTTATCAAATACGACTTGCTGCAACTTAGCAAGGTTACTAAAATGCGTAGAGCCTTTAATGAGTATGCCCTTCCTACTTGCAATGCCTAATGCACCAAAATATCCAAGCGGCACAGACAGCACCAACGCACAAGGGCAACTCACCATAAGCACTACTAAAGAGCGATAAATCCACTCATGCCATTCCCCATCAAAAAGCGGTGGAATGAACGCAATGCCAAGTGCTATGAAAAATACAATCGGCGTGTAGATTTTAGCAAACTTCGTAATGATTTGCTCACTCTTTGCCTTTGTATTGCTTGAGTCTTCTATCATAGCTTTTATCTTTGCAACTTGAGAATGAGAGAAAGGCTTGCTCACTTTTATAGTTAGCACACTTTGCATATTAATAGCCCCTGCTAAAACTTCATCACCACTTGCCACATCAATAGGCTTACTCTCACCACTTATTGCCTGCATATTGAGCGAACTCTCACCCTGCATAATAATGCCATCAACTGGGATTTTCTCGCCAACTTTTACAAGGATTATATCATCAACTTTTAATAACTCTGGGTGTGTATCCTGCCAAATCGTCTCGCTAGAATCCATACTATTAGAATCTGCTTGTTTTATCTGTAAATGCGCTATCTCTGGTGTAATATCTAGCAAATCATACAAAGATTTTTTAGATCGCTTCAAGGCTAGAGATTCTAAAAACTCGCCTATGCGGAAAAAGAGCATAACTGCCACACTCTCGCTTATCTCGCCAATGCAAAATGCCGCAATAGTCGCGATAAACATAAGCGTATTTTCATCAAAAAAGACTTTATTTTTCACATTTCGCCATACCGCCCTAAATATAGGCAATCCTGCGATAATGTAGAGTAGTAATAAAATGATATAGATTAGAATCTGAAATGGTGTGATTGCACTAAAAACGCTGTGTAAAAATGATAGAGATTCTGTATAATGCAAAAGCACTGCATAGCTAACACTAAGTATCATATTAAAAGACTTGATAAAAGAGCTAGATTCTAAAGGTGTATAATGCAAACATAACATACACACAGCAAAGCCAAAGAGAAGGGCTAAAAGCAAAGATAACTCTTTTTTATAAGACACATTATGCGTGCTTTCATGTGTGCTACGCACGATTATATCTGGTTCTATCTTAGCAATTTGTGCTTTTATCGCTTCTATATCGCTTGTCTTTATATAGAGTGTATTTGTGCTAAAGTTTATATTTGCACTCTCTACACAAGGCATAGATTGCAAGGATTTCTCAAGTTTATTCGCACATGAATTGCAATCAAGATTTTCTAAAATAAATTTTTGCATATAAACTCACTTATATTTCAATCATATTTTAATCCATATAAAATAAAAGCAGAGTATAACATAAACATGATTAATATACCCATGGGGGTATATGTATATCTGGAGTTTTTATTTATATATGATTATCTGCACTTAACTGCAAATGGGTTTAATTGTGAAAATGTCTTGCACTGATGGCTTATGAATACTCAAAGCTTTCCATATAAAACCATGTTGTATAACTTGTAGTAGTTGTTTGAAAATATTACACAGAGAGTATATTTGTTTATGTGTGAGATAATAAGAATTTTTACTTGCATATTAAAGTGATACAAGTAAAATAATGTCGCATAAAGCTAAAAATATTAAGAATCTATTGTCCCCGCATAATGCGTATTATATCTCGTGGAAATTCGCTTATTTTTCTAATATTTTCAATAAAATTTCTATGTTTCATGCAATAATGCATAAATTTGGGTGTTATCGAACTATCAATATTGTAAGGACATGTTTTCATCACATTTTCTTTTCTTTGCAAATAAGAACCCCTGCCTATTCTTTTTGCGCAAGTGGGACCTTGAGATACAATATAATCAAGAAAATGAAAGACTCTTTGAGAATAAAATTCTTGAGGATCAAAATCGTCAAGAAAAATTGGTTCGTTTAGCATGTCTCTAAAGGCCTTGTCATTGTCATCTATACGCTTTATTTCATCTATAAGATCTTTGAAGGTAGGAAATTCATGTGCATTGATAAAAGCTTTTGGGTTAATTTTGTAGTCAAATAAATATGGAGGGATATTTGGAATACGCGTATCAAATATGCCATATTCCCCCCCCCCCCCATAGCGTTAGAATCCAGATTTTCGTCATACTTATAATTGTGGGTAAAAAAATTGCTCGTGCAAACCTCCGGTGAAATATCCTTTTTAGAATCTTTATTAGATGTTTCGTTACACTCTTTATCTATTCCGCATCTAAGACTCGTATCTCCCCAATAAATTGGCACACACCCACCCATAAATGCATCAAATAGTTTCTCTGTTAGATACCCCGGATAACTTCCATTTTCAAAACAGATATTAAATTTATATGATTTTAGCCATTCTATTTTATCATCGACACTAGTACCAATATTATTTTTCCACTTACCACCAGAATCTACATTCTTGTAAGCACACAATGCCTCAAAAAAGTTATCTCTCATTTCAGTCATATAGCCATTACTCGCGACAAAACCGCAAAACTTTGTTTTATATTTGCTTAAATGAATGCGACTTTTTAAGGTATTTTGCAACTCTTTTGAACGATAAGTGTTGAAAAATATTAACGGTGCATGTAAATGTCTATCCTCAAATACTGCATAATCGAAACTTATCGCATAATCCACGAGATTAAAATCTGGGCGAACATTCTCTCCTGTATAAAAAATACGCACACAATCATATTCTAAATGCTTATATCCAAAAGGACCACATAAGATAAAATCAGGGGTATTGCTATATGCAACATCATATTTTTGTTGTAGTAGCTGAATGAGAGCATTACTATAGAAATTTACTTCATTATCCTCATTCCACCAATCTAGTATTCTCATATTTAAGACTCGTTTGTTCATATTTCCTGCTCTTATAGTAAATTTCAAAAGCTAATTTTACATCAAAATAATGAAAATCAAGAAATATTCACCATATATAGTGACTGCAATATCAATTAAATTGGTAGGTTTACAACCCAATAAATTGATCCCATTGCGAACAACTATGCAATTTGCTTTATTTATCTGTGCGTTATCATTGGCACTTTTATGTAAGACTTCTGCTTTTATCTTATCCTCTCTTTGATG
>NZ_FZMS01000093.1:10130-10280 GCF_900198365.1 Helicobacter bilis
TCATCTGTAAAAGCATAGCTTGGCATATATTTCACAAAGCTATCTAAGGCGTCTTTATAATTTAGCTATCTTTCATCTTAGATTCTATAAAAAACTAAGATTCTGAAAGTCAAAATTCTCTTGGAATTTCTTTAGAGTGAGATTTTTTGT